>JAIBFA010000064.1 GCA_019459325.1 Thiobacillus sp. | reverse complement strand
CGGCCGGCAGCCGTGCCCGGCGCCGCGCCTGTGGTGCGCCGCTAGCGGCGGCTCCGCTTCCCCCCCCGCTTTTCCGCGGCGTTATGCGCGGCGCAATCAGCCCGCCGCGCGCGGCCAGCTGCGCCAGCGCGCGCGCAAAATCGAGCCCTGCACGATGGTTGGGGACGAGTACCGTCAGCCCGGACAGGTCGGGCAGGCGGTCGGCATGTTGATCGAGCAGGGTACGGGCGACGACGTGCGGCAGGCCGCCCGGGATTTTCAAGGAGGTCAGCGCTCCAGGTACTTGAGCTTGTCCTTGACGCCGGCCCACTCGTCGGCGTCGGGCAGCGCGTCCTTGCTCTCGATGATGACCTTCCACTCCTTGGCGAGCTGGGCGTTGAGCGCAATGTAGGCGCGCTGGTCATCCGGCACATCGTCTTCCGCAAAAATGGCCTCGACCGGGCATTCGGCCACGCACAAGGTGCAGTCGATGCACTCCTCGGGGTCGATGACGAGGAAGTTGGGACCTTCATGGAAGCAATCCACCGGACAGACATCGACACAATCGGTGTATTTGCACTTCACGCAGGCGTCGGCTACAACATAAGTCATTCGTATTTACCCAGATGGTTTGAGATATGCCCGGATGCTTGCAGGCAGCAATTTTGATGTAGCATATCGGCACAAAACCGAATTTTCCAGCATTACCACCTTCCCAAACCATCCAGGCCGCTTCCGGCCGACCCATATTTCAAACTAGGAGCTTCACCAATGAGCGAACATGTTCATTACATTTCCGACGATTCATTCGAACAGGAAGTCCTGCAGGCCGGCGTGCCCGTGCTGGTGGATTACTGGGCGGACTGGTGCGGCCCCTGCAAGATGATCTCGCCGATCCTCGACGAAGTCGCCAAGGAATACGCCGGCAAGCTCAAGGTGTGCAAGCTCAACATCGATGAAAACCAGGCCACCCCGCCCAAATTCGGCATCCGCGGCATCCCCACCCTGATGATCTTCAAGAACGGCAACGTCGAAGCCACCAAGGTCGGCGCCTTGTCCAAGTCGCAACTCACCGCTTTTGTCGACAGCAACATCTGATATGTCTTCTCCGGACGAAGTGCCCCGCGAGCCGTCTGAGCCCGCAGCACCGTCCGGCTCCATACCTCCCCCATGTCCGGCTCTTTCAAGCGAGCCTATTCAGGCCCACCCCATGCATCTCTCCGAACTCAAGCAGAAACCCATCACCGAACTTCTCGAAATCGCAGCCACCAACGGCATCGATAACGCCAACCGTTTTCGCAAGCAGGAACTGATCTTCACCATCCTGAAAACGCTGGCCAAACGCGGCGAGAGCATCTACGGAGACGGCGTGCTTGAAGTGCTGCCGGACGGCTTCGGGTTCCTGAGATCGCCGGAGTCCTCGTATCTGGCCAACACCGACGACATCTACGTGTCGCCGTCGCAGATCCGCCGTTTCAACCTGCATACCGGCGACAAGATCGAAGGCGAGATCCGCACCCCGAAGGACGGCGAGCGCTATTCGGCGATGACCAAGCTTGACCTGATCAACGGCGAGCCGCCCGAGGCCAGCAAGAACAAGATCCTGTTCGAGAACCTCACCCCGCTGCATCCGGACAAGCCCCTTAAGCTGGAGCGCGACATCAAGGCCGAGGAGAACATCACCAGCCGCGTGATCGACATCGTCGCACCGATCGGCAAGGGACAGCGCGGCCTGCTGGTGGCGCCGCCGAAATCCGGCAAGACGGTGATGCTGCAGCACATCGCGCATGCCATCTCGTCCAACCATCCTGAAGTCGTGCTGTTCGTGCTGCTGATCGACGAACGCCCGGAAGAAGTCACCGAAATGAGCCGTACCGTGCGCGGCGAAGTCGTGGCGTCCACCTTCGACGAACCCGCCAGCCGCCATGTTCAAGTGGCGGAAATGGTGATCGAGCGCGCCAAGCGCCTGGTCGAGCACAAGAAGGACGTGGTGATCCTGCTCGATTCCATCACCCGCCTGGCGCGCGCCTACAACACGGTGCAGCCGGCCTCCGGCAAGGTGCTCACCGGCGGCGTCGACGCCAATGCGCTGCAGAAGCCGAAGCGCTTTTTCGGCGCCGCGCGCAACATCGAGGAGGGCGGCAGCCTGACCATTCTCGCCACCACGCTGGTCGACACCGGCAGCCGCATGGACGACGTGATCTATGAAGAATTCAAGGGCACCGGCAACCTCGAAATTCACCTCGACCGAAAGATGGCCGAGAAGCGCCAGTACCCCGCGATCAACGTCAACCGTTCCGGCACCCGCCGCGAAGAACTGCTGATGCCGCAGGATATCCTGCAAAAGGTATGGGTGCTGCGCAAGCTGCTGTACCCGATGGACGACATGGAGGCGATGGAGTTTCTGCTCGACAAGATCCGCGCCACCAAGAACAACAGCGAATTCTTCGACTCGATGCGCCGCGGCTGACACAGCGCGGGGTTGCTCTGGCCGACCGACTCCGCTATACTCCCGCGTTCTCCGAATTCAACACTAAGGAATTGCCATGAAAGCCGGCATTCACCCCGATTACAAAGAAGTAGCCGTGACCTGTTCCTGCGGCAGCACGTTCGTCACCCGCTCCACGCTGGGCAAGGACAAGCTGCACGTGGAAGTCTGCTCGTCCTGCCATCCGTTCTACACCGGCAAGCAGAAGATCGTCGACACCGCCGGTCGCGTCGAGAAGTTCCGTCAGCGTTATGGCATGAAATCGACCGCGGCTTGAACTAAGCCGGTCTGCGCGATGCATGCAAAAAGCGGCTTTGGCCGCTTTTTGCATTTTTGCGGCGCCGCAACGGTATCATTTCGTGCGCCGCCTTCTTGAGGAAATGACTGACGTGACCCCCCGCGCTTTTCGTCGTATTGCCGTCATTGCCTTCGGTGCGCTGGCGTTGACCCATTGCGCGCAGAATCCGGTGACCGGCGACAAGGACTTCGTGCTGATGTCGGAGCAGCAGGAAATCCAACTGGGCGCGCAGGCGCATCAGGATGTGCTGAAGGAATACGCGGCGCTGGATAACCCCGCGCTGCAGGCCTACGTGAACGAAGTCGGCCAGCGGCTGGCAAAGCAGAGCCACCGCCCGCACCTGCAATGGCACTTCACGGTGGTCGACAGCCCGGATGTGAACGCCTTTGCCCTGCCCGGCGGCTATGTCTACATCACGCGCGGCATCATGGCGTATCTGAATTCCGAGGCCGAACTGGCCGGGGTGGTCGGCCACGAAATCGGCCACGTCACCGCGCGCCACGGCGTGCGCCAGCAAAGCGCGCCCACCGCGGTCGGGCTGGGCGCGGTATTGGGATCGATCCTGGTCCCGGGGATGAACAATCAGGCGGGCGCCAGCCTGCTGCAGACGCTGGCGCAGGCCTGGACCTCCGGTTACGGCCGCGAACACGAACTGGAATCCGACCGCCTCGGTGCCGAGTATCTGGCGAGGACCGGCTACAACCCGCAGGCGATGATCGAAGTCATCGGCGTGCTGAAAAACCAGGAACTGTTTTCCGCCCAGCAGGCCAGGCGCGACGGCCGCCAGCCGCGCACCTATCACGGCACCTTCGACACTCACCCCAGCAACGATAAGCGCCTCAGGCAGGTGGTGGGCGAGGCGAACAAATACACCGTTGCCGACCCTCGCGAGGGGCGCAGCGACTATCTGCAGAAAATGGCCGGCGTTAATTTTGGCGACAGCCCCGATCAGGGCGTGATCCGCAACAATGCGCTGCTGCACGAAAAGCTCGGCCTCGCGATCCAGTTCCCGGCGGGCTGGCGGGTGCAGAACCGGCCCGACCGGGTGGTGGCGATGAGTCCGAAGGGTGACGCGCTGGTGGAACTGCAGCAGGGGCCGAAGCACGACAGGCCGCTGGAAACGTTGCAGAAGGGCGTCAAACTCGATGTCGGTGCGCGCTACGATAGCGGAAACCTCAGTGGCTACCCGGCCGCATTCGCCGCCGGCGCACAGCAGGGCAAACCGGTGGTGGTGGCGGCCGTGGTGTTCAACGGCACGCAATATCTGATTGCGGGGTTGGCCAAGGACAAGGCGAGCTACGAGCGCGAGCGCAGCACCTTGCGCGCGGCGATCAACAGTTTCCGTGCGATCAGCCCGGCCGAGCGGCAGGCAGCCAGGCCACACGTGCTGCAGCTGATCACGGCGCAGCCCGGCATGACGGTGGCCGCGCTCGCGCGGCAGTCGCCGTTGGGTGCCGACGCCGAAAGTCAGCTGCGCCTGATGAACGATCTCTATCCCAGCGGCGAGCCCCATCCGGGTCAGCTCCTCAAAATTGTTCAGTAAGCGCGCGTTCTCGCTTCCGCAGTTCGGATTGCTGTTGCTCTGCGCGGCCTGGCTGCTGCCGGGACTGGTGGGGCACGCGCCGTGGAAGGGCGGTGACGGCGAGCACTTCGTGCAGCTGTGGCTGCTGCTGCAAAGCGACGTTGCGCCACAGGCCGACTCCGCCACGCCCCCTTTGTATTACTGGGTGGCGATGGCGACGGCTTGGCTTACCTCGCCGATTCTGGACCTGGCCGACGGCGCGCGGCTGGCCTCGGGGCTATTCATTGCGCTGGCGCTGTTTTTTGTCGCACGCACGGCGCGCGTGTTGTATGGCGCAGAGGCCGGCTGGGCGGCTGCGCTGATCCTGCTGGGCTGCCTGGGCCTGCTGGTGCGCGGCCACGAACTCAATGCCGCGACCGCTCAGTTCGCCGCCGCTACGGTCATGCTGGACGGCATTGCCAGCCTGCCGCAGGACACGCGCAGCCGCTGGGTACTGGGCGGTGGCACGGCGTTGATGCTGCTCGCCGGTGGCGCGGCGGAAGCGCTGTTGTTCCTGACGCTGGCCGCGCTGCTGCCGCTGTGGCTGACGGATTACCGCAGCCCTGCGGCAATCCGTGCGCTGGCCTGGGGGGTGGGGGGCGCGCTGCTGTTCGGTGCCGCATGGCTGGCGTTTCTGGCGACGCAGCAGATTCCGTTGCGCCACGTATTCAACCTGCACCGCTGGCTGGGCGGTGACGGTCTGCGTCCCGGCTTTTACCCCGGCATCCTCGGCTGGTACGCCTGGCCGGCTTGGCCGCTGGCGGCGTGGGCAGTTTATCGCGGGCGTCGCCACTGGCGCACGCCGGGCATCATGCTCCCGATCGGCGCGCTAGCGGGCCTGCTCGGCCTGTATGCGTTCGACGCACATCCCGGCGAGGAACAGGGACTCATCCTGCTGCTGCCGCTGGCGCTGCTCGGTGCAAACGGGCTGTTCACCCTGAGGCGCGGGGCCGCCAATGCCCTGCTGTGGTTCGGCGTTATGCTGTTCGGCTTTATCGGTCTGATGCTGTGGGTCTACTGGAGCGCGCACGACCTGGGTCGTCCGGCGCGACTGGCGGCGCGGCTGACCAAGCTGGGCATGTCGGGCGTCGGCGAATTACGTCCGTGGGCCTTGGCCTTGGGCCTCGTTGTCACGCTGATCTGGGTCGGATTTTTGGTGCGTGTCGAGCGGTCGCCGCTGCGTCCCGTGCTGGTGTGGACGGCAAGCATGACTTTCATCTGGGTGCTGCTGATGGCGCTGTTCCAGGCGCCGCTCGATCGTCGCCTGAGTTATGCCAGCGTCGGCGGGGAACTGGCCGCGCGCGTGCCGGCTGCAGACTGCATCCAGACGGTTCAGGTACGCAGCCAGCAGCGCCTGCTGCTGGCCTACCACAGCGGTCGTCAGCTCGCCCCGGCCGACATTGGCTGTAACTGGCTGTTGGTGGAGACCCGCCGCCGTGAGGCCGAGCCGCATATCCCGCCTGACTGGGTCAAACATTGGGAAGGCGCGCGCCCCGGCGATCGTACCGACCGCTTCCACTTGTATGGCCGCCGCTAGGGGGTTGGGGATGGCGCGCGTGGCGGCCGTCATCCTGGCGGGCGGAGAGGGCCGCCGCATGGGCGGCGCCGACAAGGGATTGATTGAGTATCAGGGATGCCCGCTGATCGAGTGGGCACTTGCCGCACTGGCCCCGCAGGTCGAGGAAATTGTCATTAGCGCCAACCGCAATCTGGACACCTACGCGGCGTATGGCCAGCGTGTGCTGCCGGACACCTTGCCTGATTATCCCGGCCCGCTGGCGGGCGTGCTGGCGGCGTTTGACGCGGTGAACGCCGACTGGTTGGTAGTGGTGCCGTGCGACACGCCGCATCTTCCCGCCGATCTGGCGCTGCGCCTTCTGGGGGCGGCGCAGCTGGAGAGCGTGCCGCTGGCAGTGGCGGCGGACGAGTCGCGCATACACCACAGCTGTTTTATCGTGCGCACAGACCAGCGCGACAATCTCGCTGCGTATCTGGCACTTGGCGAGCGAGCGGTGCGCCACTGGCAGGCGGGATTGGCCGCAACGACCGTCCGGTTTGATGCTGCCTGCTTTGCCAATTTCAACCAGCCTGACGATCTAAAGCCCTGATCAGTTCGCCAGGCACCACTCCAATCAGCCGTGCCGGCGCTCTACCCAATTAGCCTTGACGGCTTTCTGCTATCTGCGCGCAATACTGCTGCAAATGGTCCGGCACGCCCGGCGGACAGGCGCCGCATTCGCGGTTGCCGGGGACGGCGTAGTCGATGAACTTGGGATAGTCGAGCATGAGGTTGTTCATCAGCACGACGAAGTCTTCCAGCGTACGGTCGCCGCCGAGGCGGGGGTTGCGCGCCTTTTCCTGACCGATGGTGCTGATGCGGCGCTGCTCGTAGTCGTGCGCCGGGTAGACCAGCGTGTCGTCGTCATACGAGAAAAGTTTGCCGCGTACCGAGTGGTAGAGCGCCGCCGGGTCGCCGCTCTGGAAGTCGGTGCGGCCGCAGGCTTCGATCAGCAGCGCGTCGCCGGTATAGAGCCGGCCGGCATGAGCATAGGCGAAATGGTTGTCGGTGTGGCCCGGGGTGTGGATCGGCGCCAGCTCGATCGAGCCCATTTTGAATGGCACGCTGTCGACGATGCCGACGTCGGTGCACGGCAGCGCGTCGAGCGCAGGGCCGGCGATCCTGCTGCCGGCGACTTCCTTCAGTTTCTTCGCCGAGGTGATGTGATCGGCATGGATGTGTGTTTCCACCGTGAAAGCGAGCTTGAGGCCGAGCCGGTTGACTTCGGCGAGGTCGCGTTCCCAGGTTGGCAGCACCGGATCGATCAGCAGCGCCTGGCCGGTCTCCTCGCAACCGAGGAGGTAGGTGTAGGTGCTGGAAACGGGCTCGAACAGTTGCTTGAAAATCATGCAGGTCTCCTGTGGGGGCGTTCAGGATGCGGCAAGCACCTCGTCCAGAAGTTCCACCCAGTGTCGCACTGGAGTCTGGGTACCCGACTGAAGGTGGGTGAGGCAGCCGATGTTGGCGGTGACGATCAGCTCCGGCTGGCCAGCCTGCAGATTTCCGAGTTTGCGCACCTTGAGCTGGTCGGCGATGTCGGGCTGCAGGATTGAATAGGTGCCGGCCGAGCCGCAGCACAGGTGTTTTTCCGCCACCGGGGTGAGCTCGAATCCGGCGTCGGCGAGCAGCGTCTCGACGCCGCCCGTAAGCTTCTGACCATGCTGCAGGGTGCAGGGCGGATGATAGGCGATGCGCTTGGCCGCGGGCCGCGCAGCCAGCGCCTTGATTGCGTCGCGCTCGGCGATGAGGATTTCGGAAATGTCCCGGGTCGCGGCCGACACGCGTGCGGCTTTTTCTGCATAGACGGGATCGGCGCGCAACAGCCAGCCGTAGTCCTTCACCATCACGCCGCAGCCCGAGGCGGTCATCACGATGGCCTCCGTGCCGGCGTCGAGGTGTGGCAGCCACGCGTCGATGTTGCGGCGCGCGCTCGCGAGACCGTCGTCGGTATCGTTGAGATGATGCGCCAGCGCGCCGCAGCAGCCCGCTTCGTCCGCCGCGATCAGCGAAATGCCGATGCGGTCGAGCACGCGCGCGGTGGCGGTGTTGATGTTGGGCTTGAGGCCGGGCTGAACGCAGCCCTGCAACACCAGCATGCGGCGGGCATGACGCGCGGCAGGCCAGGTGCCTGCCGCTTCGGCGGCAGGGATGCGGGACTTCAGAAAACCGGGCATCAGGCCGCGCACGCTCTGACCGAGCTTCAGCGCGCTGGTGAACAGAAGCGGCGTTCCGAGCCCGGTTTTCAGCGCAGCGCGGGTGGCGCTTTCGGTCGCGCTGCGTCCGACGGCCTCCTCGACGATATGGCGGCCGATGTCGAGCAGCTTGCCGTATTCGACGCCCGACGGGCAGGTGGTTTCGCAGTTGCGGCAGGTCAGGCAGCGGTCGAGGTGGAGCTGCGTCTTCGCGGTCGGCGTCGCGCCTTCGAGTACCTGCTTCATCAGATAGATGCGGCCGCGTGGCGAGTCGAGTTCGTTGCCGAGAATCTGATACGTGGGGCAGGTGGCGAGGCAGAAGCCGCAGTGCACGCAATTGCGAAGAATGCGTTCGGCAACCTCGCCCTCGGGGGTGTTGCGGAAGGAATCGGCGATGTTGGTCTGCATGTCAGAATTCAGGGACCAGCCGGCCGTGATTGAAAATGCCCCGGGGGTCGAAGCGTTGCTTGAGATTGCGGTGCAGCGTCAGCAGCGCAGGCGCGAGCGGGGTGAAGACGCCGTCGGCGGGCGTGTCGCCGCGGAATAGCGTGGCGTGGCCGCCTGCCGCTCTGGCCGCTTCGCGCAGCGTTGCGGCCGGGCGATCGCTGACCAGCCAGCGCACCGCGCCGCCCCACTCGATCCATTGCGCGTCGCCCCCCAGCCGATTGGAGACGGTGAGCGGCGGCGCGGTCGGCTTGACTGCCAGCCGCCACAGGCTCTGCCTCGACGTAGACGAACGCGTGTCGAAGAAAGGCGTGGTCTGATCGCGCAGGCGTTGCCAGAAGGAGGCGGCGTCCTTCACCGCCTCGCCGCCGAGCTTCGCCTGCGCAGACTGCACCGCAGATGCGGCGCCCGACAGCCGTACCGTCAGCAGGCCGGCGTGCCAGCTGGTCGCCGACAGCGGCAGCGGCTGCCCCGCCCACTGGTTCATTTTTCCGATCGCGGTCGCTTCATCGAGTTCGAATTGCAGTGTGGTTTCCGCCGCCGGTTTCGGCAGCACCTTGAGCGAGATCTCGGTGATCAGCCCGAGCGTGCCGAGCGCGCCGACCATCAGTCGCGACACGTCGTAGCCGGCGACGTTCTTGATCACCTGGCCGCCGAAACGCAGCGGCTGGCCGATGCCGTCGATCATGCGCACGCCGAGCACGAAGTCGCGCGCCGCGCCGGCGTAGGGACGGCGCGGGCCGGACAATCCGGCGGCGATGCTGCCGCCCAGCGTGGCGGGCCCACCGAAGTGCGGCGGCTCGAACGCCAGCATCTGGTTCTGTTCGGCGAGCAGGGCTTCGATTTCGGCGAGCGAGGTGCCGGCGCGTGCGGTCAGCACCAGCTCCTTCGGCTGATAGTCGATCACGCCGGTGAATTTGCGGGTGCTCAGCACTTCGCCTTCGTCGGGATTGCCGTAAAAGGCCTTGCTGCCGCAGCCCTCGATGATGAGCGGCGTATTGTGTTCATGCGCCGAGCGGATGCGTTCGATATAGACGTCCAGCATCAGAACCTCGGCAGCTCGGGATGCGGCAGCTGGCCGCCGTGGATGTGCATCGCGCCCCACTCGGCGCAGCGATGCAGTTCGGGCACGGCCTTGCCGGGGTTGAGCAGTTTGTCGGGATCGAACGCGGCCTTCACTTCGTGGAAGCGCGTGAGTTCCGGCGTGGCGAACTGCACGCACATCTGGTTGATCTTCTCCAGACCGACGCCGTGCTCGCCGGTGATGGTGCCGCCGACTTCGACGCACAGTTCCAGGATCTTGCCGCCGAAGGCTTCGGCTTTGGCGAGTTCGCCGGGCTGGTTGGCGTCGAACAGGATCAGCGGGTGCAGGTTGCCGTCGCCGGCGTGGAATACGTTGGCCACCGCGAGACCGTATTCGGTGCTCATCTCGCTGATGCGTTTGAGCACATGCGGCAGTTGGGCGCGCGGGATGGTGCCGTCCATGCAGTAGTAGTCGGGGGAAAGCCGCCCCACCGCGGGGAAGGCAGCCTTGCGACCGGCCCAGAATCTGAGGCGCTGCTCCTCGCTCTCGGCGGTGCGTACCTCGATCGCCCCGGACGCTTCGAGCACCTGGCGCACGGTGTAGATGTCGGCCGACACTTCCTCGTTGACGCCGTCGACTTCGCACAGGAGCAGCGCCTCGCAGTCGAGCGGATAACCGGCGTGGACGAAGGCCTCGGCGGCCTGGATCGCGAGGCGGTCCATCATTTCCAGTCCGGCGGGAATGACGCCGGCAGCGATGATGTTGCCGACCGCGGCGCCGGCTTTCGCCACGTCGTCGAAGGCCGCCAGCACCACCTGCGCGCGCTCGGGTCGCGGCAAGAGCTTGACCGTGACTTCGGTGATCACCGCCAGCATGCCCTCCGACCCGGTCAGCAGCGCGAGAAGATCGTAGCCCGGCGCATCGAGCGCGTCGCTGCCGATCTCGAGCAGTTGCCCATCGATGGTCCAGGCTCGCAGCTTGAGGATGTTGTGCACGGTGAGGCCGTATTTCAGGCAGTGCACGCCGCCCGAGTTTTCCGCCACGTTGCCGCCGATCGAGCAGGCGATCTGTGATGAGGGGTCGGGCGCGTAGTAGAGATTGTGCTGCGCGACGGCTTCCGAAATCGCCAGGTTGCGCACACCGGGTTCGACCACCGCGGTGCGCGCCAGCGGGTCGATCGCCTTGATGCGATTGAGTTTGGCCAGCACCAGCAGCACCGCGCCGTCGCCGGGTATGGCACCCGCCGCCAATCCGGTGCCGGCGCCGCGCGCCACGACGGCGACCTTGTGCTGATGACACAGCCGCATGATCGCCGCCACCTGCGCCTCGTTTTCCGGCAGCACCACCACGTCGGGCGTGTTGCGGTAGGCCGCGAGGCCGTCGGACTCGAACGGCAGCAGGTCCTCGCGCTCGTTGAGCACGCAGTGCGGCGGCAGGAGGCTGCGCAGTTTGGACAGGAAGGTGGGGCTGAGCATGGCAGGGAGCGAAGCGGTCAGGCTGCGAGTTTAGCCGGGCTTGCCTGCGCGTGCGAGCCGTCGGTAGGCTTCCGCCAGCGCGTCGTCGCCGCCGACGTTGCCCGGGAAGATCACCACCGGCAGCGTCGGCAGGCGATGCCAGGGCGGCGTCTGCACCACCGTGACGCCGGGCAGGATCTGTCCCAGTACGCGCGACGCAGTCAGTTCGAGTCCGGTCGACAGCACGTCGTTGGAGGTGATGCCGCCCTTGCTGATGAGAAAGCCCAGCGTGTCCGGCAGCCGTTTCACCACGTCCATCAGCGTGCCCGACACCGCTTCGCCGAAGCCCAGCCGCTCCGCCACGCTGGCGAATGCACGTTCGGTTCGGCTCGTGAACACCACCGGGGTGAGGCCTTGCGCGTGGGCGTGGGCGATGCTCGCCGTCAGCTCGTCGACGATGGCTGCGCGCGCGCCGGGTAGGCGGGCGACGTCGAGCGGCAGGCCGATCACGCCGCGTTCCTTCAACAGCGCGGTGAGCTGCGCGGTGGTCTTGGCGACGTGCGAGCCGACGACGATCGCGCCGGCCCGGCCGTCGCGCACCAGGGTGGCGAAGGATTCGGCAGCGACCGGCTGCGGCGGCAGCTTGGCCAGCGCGGTGAGCAGCGAGGCGGCGCTGCGGAACAGCAGGCGGCGGCCAGAGGCGGCGGCTTTCAGCACGGCGTCGGCGAACTGCCGGTAGTCATCGGGCGTTTCGCCGTCGACCACGCCGATGGCGTTGCCCTTGAGCGTGGCGAGCCAAGCGCCGGCCTTGCCCGCGCGCAGATCGGCGAGTGTCAGGCGCGCGACCTGCGCGGCCGCCACGCGGCCACCAGTCTTTTCCGACACGTAGGCGGGCAGGAACGCGGTCGTGTAGCCGAACACCGAGTCGCGCGCGAATTCGGTCTCGTGGGTGGGCACCGGCTTGCCGTCGACGATCAAATAATGCGTGCTGTCGCGCGTGATGCGCCCACCCTCGAAGAAGGCCGGGGTGAGCAGCGTCGCGTCGAACGGTCCGAGCACGTCGTTCATCACGTCGGTTTCCACCGGGTAGTGGCCGCGCAGGGTCGAATCCGAGCGCGACACGAACAGCACCGGCCCTGTGTAATCGGCGAGCGCAGCCTTGAGGTTTTCGCATACCTCGCGCGTGACCGCGGCCGCGCGCTCAGCGTCCATCCCGCGCGTGTTGGTGAGGATGAAGAACAGCGGCGCGGCGTCCGCGAGCGCCGTCTTCAGCGTGGCGACATCCCAGCGCGTCAGCAGCAGACAGGAATGCACCGTCTGCGAGCCGGTGGGGTCGTCGTCGAGAACGATGATTTTCGGGTTCATGATGAAAACCTTTTTTGCCAAGGACACCAAGGAGAAAATCAGATTTTCTCCTTGGTGTTTCTTCGTGGACGACCCGTTGTTAAACCGCTGTCCGTTCCAGCATGGCCAGCGCACGCTCGTGCATCGCCTGTGCGTTCATGCCGTTGAAGTCGAACAGTTGCTGCGGGTTGGCGGTGGTTTCGCCGCGCTTCCAGCAGAACACATCGCGCTGCGCGGCCTGGCTGCGCAGCAGGACCGGCTCGAGCGGCGCCGACGGGCCACCGGTGACGCCAAGCAGCACGTCGCCGTGGAACAGCGCCAGGAAGTCGTCGTTGCCCATGAAGCGGCCATCGGGTTCCGATACGCTGTCCCACAGCACGTCGGTCGGACGGTACAGGCGGCGCGGGTTGACCACGGCGACGATGCGCGAACCGATGCCGGCTTGGGCCAGCAGCTCGGCGGCGGCGAACACCGGCTGCAGCACCATGTCGCCGGTCACCGCGAACACCACGGTGTGCGACCCCGGGCGCTCCTGCAGAACCATCGCGCCGTCCTCGATCGCCTGGTAGCTCTGCGCCATGGTGGCGTGGATCGGCAGCGGCGATTTCGAAGCGGTGATGACGATGCCCTTGTTGTGTTGTTTCAGCGCCCAGTCGTAGCTCGCCTGGATCATGTTGGCGTCGACCGGGAACAGCGGGTAGACGTTGCCGTTGCGCATCATCGCGGCGAAGTAGTTCTCGATCTCAGGGCGCTGGTGGGTCCAGCCGTTGCGGCCCTGCTCCAGCGCGCCGGCGGTGAACAGGCACACCGTCGCGGGTGTGGCGCGGCGCAGCTCGGCCATCGCCTGCGTCACCGTCTGCCAGATCGGCAGGCCGTTGATGGCGAAGGATTCGTAGCTGCACCACAGGCTGCGGCCGCCGAACAGCGACACGCCCACCGCGAGGCCGGCGCAGGCGTCCTCGTTGAGCGGCTCGTAGACCTGGCCGGACGGGCCCTGGAAATACAGGTCGTCGGCAGTCGGGTGGCGGATGGTCAGCGCCTTGTTGATGTTGGCCATGGCGGACGCCTCGTTGCCGTCGGCGTTGGTGACGACGAACAGCGGGTCGCGCTTGCCGACTTCGCCGACCACGTGGCCGAAGGCGGTGGTGGGGACGTGGTTTTCGCCGACGGCGAATTCGGTGAGCGGCAGGCCGTCGAGGCTGGGCAGTTCGCGCGCGGTCTCGGTCACCGCCACCCGCGCTGCCGGACCGCCGCCGGCGTGGCGGAAGTTCTCGCGGGTGATCGTCCAGGCCTTGATCGGCAGCGCGCGGCGTTCGAGGCCGGATTTCACATCGTCGGAGTCGAGCGTGTGGTGCGCATAGAGGTTGTGCGACTTGGCGCCGGTGGCGTGCACGCCCGCGCCCTTCAGCTGCTTGACGATGAGGCAGGCGCGGCGCCCGCTCAATGCACTCTTGGCGGCAGCATCGGCGGCTTTCAGGATGGCGCCGGTGAAGGCCATGCGTGCCTTGAAGCCGAAGGTGGTGCTGTCCGCGTAGACCGGCGCATCGGGCGTGTCGGCGTAGTCCCGCGCGTCGATCAGATGCACCTCGTCGAAGCCGTGGGCGCGCCAGTAGTCGGTCATGCGGCCGTTGTCCCACAGCGACACCATGCTGTGGTGCTCCTGCGAGTAGCCGTTCCACACCAGCACCGGCAGGTAGTTGGTGATATCCGGATATGCCGTGGCGAAGTGCTGGAACGCGCTCATGATGTAGGGCTCGCCGAGGCCGCCGTCGCCGATGGTGACCGGGAACAGCTTGTCGCGATTCAGATAAGCACCCGCCATCGCGAAATGCTGGCCTTGGCCCAAGGGGCCGGCGGGGGCCAGCAGGCCGGGAATCGCACCCGACAGGTGGCCCAGGAGGCCGTGGCGCTCGCGAAAGCGCGCGCGCATGTCGGATACGGTGTGGATACCCATGTCTTCCAGCGAGGTGTCGAGGAACATCGCCGAATAGAAGCCGGGCGCGTGATGGCCGACCTCGGTCACCATGTTGCGGTGGCCCAGCAGATGCAGCGCGGCGACGGCGTCTGCGCTGGAGGCGAAGCCGCCCGGGTGGCCGGACGACTTGCTACCGGTGACCTGCAGGGTCAGATAGCGCAGTGCGTCGGCGGCCAGCAGGGTCTGGTAAATGGCAACCTCGCTGGTGGCGTCGGGCAACGCGGGCTGGGTGGGACCGAGCAGTGGCGCAGCGCCCAGGCGGTCGATTTCGGGGAAGCTGTCGACAAAATACTGGATTCCCTCGCAAAAGGCGGGGAGGGTCTCGGGAGTGGACTGCATCTGGGCGCTCATGGCAAATCCTTTCACAATATGAAAATGTTTCACATGATGTGAAACGATGAACGTATTGAAGCAGCTAAAGCGACAAATTTCACATTGCGTGATAAATTTTCACTTTATGAAAATCGTGAACTCCTCGATTCAGGTGCTCGACCGCGCCATGGCGCTGGTCGGCGTCCTTTCCCGCGCGCCCGGCCCGGTCAGCCTGACGCGACTGGCCAATGAATCCGGCCTGCACACCGCGAGCGCGCACCGCATCCTCGGGGCGCTGATGGCGCATGGACTTGTCGAGAAAACCGGCGCCGGCGAATACGACCTAGGCGTGCGCTGGCTGGAAGTGGGTAATCGCTTGCGCTCTCGTCTGAATATTAGACAAGTGGCGATGCCTTTCATGCAGCAATTGGCCGAACTGACCGGCGAGACGGTCAACCTGATCGTGCGGCGCGGCGACGAGGCGGTCTACGTCGAGCGCGTGACCGGCGGGCAGACGATGATCCAGGTGGTGCAGGTGGTCGGCGCACACGCGCCGCTGCACGTCACCGCGGTCGGCAAGATCTTTCTCGCCGAGGACAGCGTCAGCGGGGTGATGGGCTACGCTGAGCGCACTGGCCTGCCGGCCTTCACGCCGAACACCCTGACCACACTGGAAAGACTGCGTGCCGAACTGGACGTGATCCGCCGCGAACAGCTGGCCCATGACCGCGAGGAAGCCGAACTCGGGGTGGCGTGCATCGGTGCGCCGGTGCGCGACGCCGAAGGCAAGCTGGTCGCCGGGCTGTCGATTTCGGCTCCGGCAGGCCGCCACAAGCCGGGCTGGGACGAAGCGCTGAAAACGGCCGCCGCACAGACAGGCGCTACGCTCGGTTACCTGGCCGATGCGTGAGCACGCCCGATGGACACATTGAGTTCTTGCCGCGTGCGGCCTTTTTGGGCAATGTGGCGGCCATGACCGCCATCCAGCCCGCTTCCCGCTACCAGATCGCCGCCTGGCTGATGATGGCTGCAGGCCTCCTGATCGTCCTGCACCTGCGCCTGCTGCCCGCCCTGCTGGCCGGCCTGCTGGTGGTGCAGCTGGTGCACCTGCTGGCCCCGCGTTTCGTCATCGGCAAGCTCAGCCATACCTGGTCGAAGGTGCTGGTGGTGTCGCTGATCACGCTGGTGGTGCTGGGCGCGCTCGGCGGCATGACCGCAGGCGTCATCCTGTACTTGCGCACCGAGGGCGGGCTCACCGGTCTTCTCACCAAGATGGCCGAGGTCATCGAAAATTCGCGCGAACTATTGCCGCCGTGGGCCGGGGAATGGCTGCCGCAGGGGGATGAGTCGGTGATACGCGCCGGTCTCGTCGAGTGGCTGCGCACCCATGCACTGGATCTGCGCAAGCTCGGCGGCGATGCCGGTCGCGCCTTGCTGCTGATACTGCTGGGTTTCATCATCGGCAGCTTCGTCGCGCTGCGTGAAGCCACGCCGCATCTGACCCTGGCACCGCTGGCGCAAGCGCTGTGCGAGCGCGTTCACCGCCTGGCCGAAGCGTTCCGCCGAGTGGTGTTTGCCCAGGTGCGGATTTCCGCGCTCAACGCCCTGCTGACCTGGATCTATCTCGCAGTGATCCTGCCCGCGTTCGGCGTCCAGCTGCCTTTCGTCAAGACCATGGTGCTGGTGACCTTCGTCGTCGGCCTGCTGCCGGTGCTGGGCAATCTCATATCCAATACCATCATCGTCATCATTTCGCTCTCGCATTCGCTTTACGTTGCCGCCGGATCGCTCGCCTTCCTGGTCGTCATCCACAAGCTCGAATATTTCGTGAATGCCCGTATCATTGGCGGCCAGATCAAGGCGCGCGCATGGGAGCTGCTGATCGCCATGCTGGTGATGGAAGCCGCCTTCGGCGTGCCGGGCGTGATCGCCGCCCCGGTGTTCTACGCGTATATCAAGAAAGAACTGTCCGATAGGGAATTAATTTAATGGCAAGCGACACCGAATCCCTCGTCATCACCGCCAGCGGCGAAGACAAAATTGGCCTGGTGGAAGGCTTCACGCGGCGCATCAGCGAATCCGGCTGCAACATCGAGGAATCCCGCATGGCGGCGCTCGGCGGCCGCTTTGCGCTGCTGATGCGCGTCAGCGGCAACTGGGATGCGCTGGCCAAGCTGGAAGCCCGGTTGCCGGTCGTCGGCGAGGAACTCGGCCTCGCGCTGACTCAGCAGCGCACCCGCCCTGCCCGTGCGGAAAAACCCCTGATTCCCTATACCGTCGAAGTCGCCGCGCTGGACCAGCCCGGCATCGTCAACAGCCTGGCCAATTTCTTCGCGCGTCTGCATATCAATATTGAGGCGCTCGACACCGAAACCTACCCGGCCCCGCATACCGGCGCGCCGATGTTCGCGGTCCACATGACGCTTGGCATTCCCGCCGATGCCCACATTGCCACCCTGCGCGGCGATTTTCTGGATTACTGCGATGACCAGAATCTCGACGCGACCTTCGAGCCGGTGCGCGTCTGAGCCGTTTGTTTCGCCCCCGTTTCAATCCCGACGTGGCCAAAGGCCTGGGTGAGCTCGACAAGCTGATCGACGCGAAAAAGCTCCAGCAGGCGCTGCAGACGGGGAACTGAGTTCCGGCGGAACTTTGCTGGGCGAGGCCGCTCACTTCCCTGGCACGGATTATTGAGGAAGCGTCATGCCCAGTCTGCTCATCATTGCCCACGGCAGCCGCCGCGCAGCCTCCAACGATGAAGTCCGCGCGCTAGCCGATGCGGTGCGTGCCCAGCCCGGCCAGATTTACGACCAGGTCGAAGCGGTGTTTCTTGAGCTGGCCGAGCCGGGCATACCGGAAGGGCTGAGTGCGCTGGCGGCCCAAGGCGCGACCGAGATCGTCGCGTTTCCCTATTTTCTCGCTGCGGGCACGCACGTGGCGCAGGACATTCCCGACGCGATTGCTGAATTCTCTGCCGCACACCCCGGGGTGAAGGTGCGGCTGACGCAGCATCTGGGCGCATCGGCGATGCTGCCGGGGGCGATTCTCGGAATGGCCGGCTAGCGCCGGGATTCAGATGTCCTGACTTTCGGTGCTGCCGAGCTCGATATAAAACATCGGCATCACCTCGTCTTGATTCATGGGGCGCGGCTGGCTGCGTATCAGCGCCGCCTGCACGCGCGCGGCCTGCAGTGCTGCGCGATCGATGGCGGCAGGGTACAGCCGGTAGTGCTTTTCGATCGATTCGGCCTGCTGGCAGGCGCAGGCCTCAAGCGCGCTGCGGGTGGCCGCGTCGAGATGCGGCAACAGCAGCATCCAGGGCGCCTGCCAAGCGTGGTAATCGTTCACCAGCCGGGCGTGCGCGGCGTCCATGCCGGCGGTGGCGATGAACAGCGGCGGGAAGGCATCGGCATCGAGCACGCGCCCGCGCAGGGCGTCGCCCCCCTTCAGCGTATGCAGTCCCAGCCCGGCGCCGTCGTCGGAGCGGCGAAACCATTGCGCCACGCCACTGGCCAGGCTGTTCACATGGCGCGTCAGATAGACCCCGGCGGGTTCATCCAGATCAGCGATTGCCGCGCTCTTGAACTGCGCCTGCGCAGCCATCCCGGCGCGCCAGTCGAGCGGCGGCTTGGTGTCGGTTTCGCTGTCGGTGCGTACGCTGTGCAGCAAGGCAAGTGGCTGGTCGTTGCGGTCGAGCAGCCAGAGCTCGAATTGGTCGCGAAAGGCGAACGGCACGTCCCTATGCGCCTTGAGCAGATGCTCGTACACCATTGCGCCCATGTCCTCCAGCCGCCTGAAGTCGTCCGACGGATACAGTGGCCCGCGCTTGAGGCCTTTTTCCGCCGACCAGTGGCCGTAGCGGATGTCGGAGATCTGCGCCCGCTTTCCGGCGCGCCCCAGGCCGTCGAGCAACGCATCGTTGGCGACATAGATATCCCACTCGATGCCGTCGGCCGTCACCGCCTCGGCCGATTGAAAACGAATGACGTGCACCACCCCGCGGAAGGGGTTGAGCAGGCGTTGGGCGTAGCACTCGATCTGCATGAGACTGAACTCTATATCAGCTGTGGGCGCAGGGGGATCATGGCCGCGTGCGACTGGATGCCCCCTCGGTGCCAGACGTGCTCATCCAGGCGAACATCGACGCGCGCATCGCCTCTTCCACCGATACGTCGATCGGCTGCACCCAGTCGCGCGGCACGAACACCGTGTACCCGCCGATCATGTAGCCCATCGGCAGATAGACCGCCACGCGGTCGCCCCGCAGGAAGCCGCTGGGCAGGTCGTCCACGCTCTGGCGCGTGATCAGTCCCACCACTTCGAGATCCAGCCCCGGCACCTTGAGCGTCACTGCGGTTTGCTGGGGGGCCGAATCGCGCTTCGGCGCAAAATAATCGGCAAAATCCTTGAGCGAGGAGTAAATGCTTTTCACCACCGGCAGATTGGTGAAGGGCAGTTCCACCAGCGACAGCAGCTTGCCCACGCCGCGCTGCGACATCAGCACGCCGAGCAGGAAGATGCCGGTGATACCGAGCAGCAAGCCCATTCCTGGAACATAAAACTCGCCGATGAAGGGGCGTACCAGCTGCATGGCCAGGGTTTCCGTCCAGCGTAGGAAGATGTAAAGCAGATAGACCGTCAGCCCGAGCGGCAAGGCGGTGATCAGGCCGCGAAAAAAATACTGAGAGAGTTGCTTGATCACAATAGACTCCGTGGCGGTGCATTAAATGTTCACGACTGTTTCGCTAGCATAGCAGTGCGCCGTTGCTAGAATCAGTCCATCTTTTTCGATTGGGAGAACCCTCATGAAAGTCTCCGCATGGATCACCCTTGCCTTCCCCGCCCTGCTTGCCGGATGCGCCATCGGGCCCAGCGCAGAGCAGCAGGCCGCCTTGGTGGCCGATGCGCGCAAGGCCAGCGCTACGCTCATCCAGACACTCGGCGGCGAGTTGAAAACCGCGCTGGCTGAAAAAGGCCCGGAAGGCGCAATCAGCGTATGCAAGGAACGCGCGCCGCAGATCGCTGCCGACGTGTCGAAGCAGTTCAATTTCGGAACCAAGCGAGTCAGCCCGAAAAACCGCAATCCGGCCGGCGTGCCCGATGCGTGGGAGGCCGAAGCCCAGGCCGGGCTTGAAAAGCGGTTGGCGGCAGGCGAAAAGCCGGAAACGCTCGACACCTGGCAGATCGTCGGCACGCCGGGCGGCAAGCAGTTCCGCTATGCCAAGGCGCTGCCGGTGCAGCCCCTGTGCCTTACCTGTCATGGGGATTCGGCCACCATTCCGGATGGCGTGAAGGCGCGCCTCGCGACCGAATACCCCTTGGACAAGGCCGTCGGCTACCGCCCCGGCATGGTGCGAGGCATCGTCTCGATCAAGCGCACGCTCTAAGCCGGCAGATAAAAATTTGCGCGAACAGGCTTCAGTCCCGCTCAGCACTGCCGATTGTGCTACTGATGTGCCCCAGTTTGTCGTCAAGGAGTGAAGTGTGCTGAATCGTCTTGTTGGAATGTGGTCGGGTAAGGATAACGCCGCGCCGCCGCCGCGCGCCGTGGCGGCTGAGCTTGAATCGATGCCCAAGCCGGCGGCCAAAGCGCCTTCGGTCATGCGTCGCGAAGCCATGCTGGGGCGCGACCAGAAAGTGGCGGGTTACACCTTCATGCTGCGTCGCGCGCAGGACGAACAACGCGATGCGGCCCTGCCCGACATGCAGCGCCTTTACGACGAGACCCTGCTCGGCAACCTTCAGCGCATGGATGTTGCGCGCCTGTTGGAACAGCGTCTGGCTTTCGTGCCGATTACGCCTGCCACCCTGAATCATCCGCTCATCGAGGGCTGGCCTGGCGCAGGTACGGTGTGGATCCTGAATATTGACGCCCAGACCCTGCTCGATGAATCCCTGCTTGCCCGAATGGGCGACCTGAAATCACGCGGGTTCAGTTTTGCCCTGCATGCCGACGCGGTCATGCGTCCGGAACGGCAAGGGCTGCTGCAGCATGCCGATTACGTGTTGATGGACGTCAGCAGCGAGGATATCCCCGCCATCACCGCGCAAATCGCTTCCATATCCAAGGTGACCGCGGGCAAGCGTTTCGTGGCGATGGATGTGCAATCGCTGGAAGCGTTTCACATGTGCCACAAGCTGCAGTTTGCACTGTTCATGGGACCGTTCATCACCCGCCGCGAAAACCTGGGCAATCCGGTCATGGGGCCGTCGCGCGCCAAGGTGCTGGATCTGATGAACCGCGTGCGCACCGGTGCGGAACAGCCTGAGCTGGCCGAACAATTCCGCCACGATCCGGCGCTGTCGGTGCGCCTGCTGCGCTACGTCAACTCGCCCGGCATGGGCCTGATGAACAAGGTCGGCGGCATCGAACAGGCGCTGATGGTGATGGGGCAGGACAAGCTGTATCGCTGGCTGACGCTGATCCTGTTCACCGGTGGCCAGGCCCAGGAGCTCGATCAGGCCGTGCTGGAAAATGCCCTGGTGCGCGGCCGCGTGGCCGAGCAGCTGGCCGGACGCGCACTGTTTGCCAAGGCGCGTGACGAGATTTTTGTCGCCGGGTTGTTCTCGCTGCTCGATGTGGTGATGCACATGCCGATGGAACAGGTGCTCAAACAGATCAGCCTGCCTGCCGAAATCACCGAAGCCATCATTTCGCAACGCGGGCCGTATGCACCCTACCTCTCGCTGGCCATTGCCTGCGAGCAGGACGACCAGAGCAGCATCGAGACGTTGGCCAAGCAGATCGGACGCGAAGTGGACGAGATCAACGCGGTGCACATGGACGCGCTGCTGTGGGCGCAAGCGCTCTCCGCCGACGTCTGATCTGAACGGCATGGCGGCCGCTTCAGACAGCGCGGCCGCGTGGCGGGTCTACATGCTGCGCTGCGCCGACGGGACGCTCTACACCGGCATCACCACCGACGTCATGCGCCGCGTCGCCGAACACAACGGCGAAGGTGGGCCGGGCGCGCGCTATACGCGCAGCCGGCGTCCGGTGCAGCTCGTGTATGTTGAAACTGCGGCCGACCGCGCGGCCGCTTCCCGGCGCGAGGCGGAAATCAAGCAGTTGGATCGCGCGCGCAAGCTGGCCCTATGCGCCGCATGACCCGTCGCACCTATCCGCTTTGTTCTGCGTTGTTCAGCCGCGCGCGCAGCTGCGGCAGCGCAGCCTCGACCGCGCGGCGGCCGGCGTCGATGGCGACGCTGGCGCGGTGAAACTCCATCAATTCCAGGTCCGCGAGCAGCGGCGTGATCAGCACATCCGCGGGCTCGCCCGCCAGTCGGCTGCGCGTGATCAGCACCTGCATGATGTTGATGCTGGTCGCCAGCACGTCGAGCATGGCGGGCGGCCTGGGCCCGTTGTTGTGGTTGATGCCGAGTTGCGACATGCCGGTCTGGATACGAGCCATCACCGTATCGGTCAGGGTATCGGGCGGGGACTCGGACTCGGCTGAAGCGCGCTGGCGTGTAGGTTTGGCAGGCCTGGGTTTGAGGTGACGGCCGAGCAGGTCGGCATTCAGATCCACC
This sequence comes from Thiobacillus sp., assembly GCA_019459325.1. GTDB lineage: Bacteria > Pseudomonadota > Gammaproteobacteria > Burkholderiales > Thiobacillaceae > Thiobacillus. The sequence continues at coordinate 9,069 of JAIBFA010000064.1, read as the reverse complement.
GCAATCACGAGATCTGCCCCCATCGCGCGGCATAGCGAGACCGGCACCGGGTTGACCAGGCCGCCGTCGACCAGCCAGCGGCCGTCGTGCAGGGCCGGGGTGAACAGCCCGGGCAGCGCAATCGAGGCGCGCACCGCGTCCGTCACCCGGCCTTCGCGCAGCCAAACCTCGCGGCCGCGCTGCAGGTCGGTGGCGACGGCGCCAAACGGGCGTTCCAGTTCGCTGATGTCGCGGTCGACAAAATGGCTGCGGAAAAACCCGATCAGCTTGTCGCCCTTGATCAGTCCGCCGCCGAGCGAAAAATCCAGGAAGCTCACCACGGTCTGCAGGCGCAGACTGCGCACCCAGGCCTCCAGCCGCTCGAGTTCGCCACCCACATAGGCGGCCCCCACCAGCGCGCCAATCGACGTGCCGCAGACGATGTCCGGCTCAAAGCCGGCGTCGGCGAGCGCGCGGATCACGCCGATGTGTGCCCAGCCGCGTGCCGAGCCGCCGCCGAGGGCGAGCCCGATGCGGAGGAGTGGGGGCGAAGGTGTCGGATTCATGCGCTCAGCTTAATCGGCTTCGCGCTCGATGCCGCAGCATTGCACCCGATCGCTGGCGGACGCTTGGCTGAGAATGGCACCGGTGATGGGGTTGGGGCGAAACACGGTGCAGCCCTTGAGACCCAGCGCATGGGCCTGCCGGTAGATGTCCTCGAAGCGGTCGAACGCGATATCGGCGGCAACATTGATGGTTTTGGAAATGGCGTTGTCGACGAAGGGCTGCAGCGCAGCTTGCATGTGCAGGTGAGCGCGTGGATCGATCTGTTGCGCATCGACCAGCGCGGGTGGCGTGCCGCTACGGCCCTGCTGCTGCCATTGCTGGCAGGCGTGATCGACCACGCGGTGAGTGCGGTAGCTGCCATCCGTTGCGAGGACGCGGCGTTCCGCCTCGACTGCGAAAATCGGCTCGATGCCGCTGGAAATGTTGTTCGCCAGCAGGCTGATGGTGCCGGCCGGGGCGATCGCCAGCAAATGACTATTGCGGATTCCGTGCACCGTGATGGCGTGGCGGATGTCGGCCGGCAGGCGGGTGGCGAAGCCGCTGGCCAGAAACGCCGTGCGGTCGAGAGCGGGGAACCCCCCTTTCTCGCGGGCCAGCTCGATCGATGCACGGTAGGCTGCGTCGCGTACCGTTTGCATCGCGTGGGCGGCCAGCGTGCGCGCGGCAGCGCTGTCGTAGCGCAGGCCGAGCAACACCAGCGCGTCGGCAAGTCCTGTGATGCCGAGCCCGACGCGCCGCGTCTTCCGGGCCTGTTCGGCCTGCGCCGGTAGCGGATAGCGCGAGACGTCGATGACGTTGTCGAGAAAGCGCACGGCAAGCGCTGCCGCAGCGGCGAGGGCGTGCAGATCGAGGCGGGCGTCGACAGCGAATGGCGACGTCACGAAGGCAGCGAGGTTGAGCGAACCGAGGTCGCAGGCGCCGTAGGGCGGCAGCGGAATCTCCCCGCAGGGATTGGTGGCGGTCAGCGTTTCACGGTCGCCCAGCGTGTTGTCGCGGTTGATGGCGTCGACGAACAGCACGCCGGGTTCGGCGGTGTCGTAGGCTGCGCGCAGGATGCGTTGCCACAGGTCGCGCGCTTTCACCGTGCGTTCGATGGCGGATTCGTCGGCGTGAGCCGGAAAAACCAGCGGCCAGTCGCGGTCATTCGCCACCGCCGCCATGAAGGCGTCGCTGACCTGCACCGACAGGTTGAAATGACGCAATACCGCGGGATCGCGCTTGGCGTCGACGAAGGCCTCGATGTCGGGGTGGTCGCAGCGCAGCGTCGCCATCATCGCGCCGCGCCGCGCGCCGGTCGACAGCATGGTCGCGCACATCGCATCCCAGATGTGCATGAACGACACCGGGCCGGAGGCGATGCTGCCGGTGGCGGCAGCCACTGTACCGGCCGGGCGCAGGGTGGAAAAATCGTAGCCCACGCCGCCGCCATGCTGCATGGTGAGCGCGCCTTCCTTCAGCGCCTCGAAAATGTGTTCGAGGTCGTCGGCGATCTCGCCCATCACGAAGCAGTTGAACAGCGTCACCCGGTGGCGGGTGCCGGCGCCGGCGAGAATGCGGCCGCCGGGCAGGAAGCGGAAACCGTCGAGCAGCGCGTAGAAGCGCTCTGCCCACTGTTCGCGCGCGTCGCCCTCGGCCTGCGCGATCGCCTGCGCTACCCGCCGCCAGCTGGCAGCGACGCCGGCCTCGTCCGCCGCACGGTAGCGGGTTTCCCAGATATGGCGGGAGATATCCATGCTGAATGGGTCGGACGTCTTCATGCGGTGGCGATCGGGGCAGCGAGTTGAGGCATTATCTGTTTATCCTGTGCCCTTTGAGCATAGCCGCTTTGCCCCTGCCCATGATGGATACGTCCCACCCTTATTCCGCGCTGACGCCCGACTGTGCGCTCGATGCGCTCGACAGCACCGGTCTCAAAGCCGACGGCCGCCTGCTGGCGCTGAACAGCTACGAGAACCGCGTCTACCAGATGGGCGTCGAGGACGCCCATCTGGTGGTGGTCAAGTTCTACCGCCCCGAACGCTGGAGCGATGCCGCCATCCTGGAAGAGCATGCGTACACGATCGAACTCGCCGCGCGCGAAATTCCGGTGGTCGCACCGCTGGTTTTGAACGGCGCGACGCTGCACCTGCATGCCGGTTTCCGTTTCGCCGTATATCCGAAGCAGGGCGGACGCATGCCCGAATTCGACCGCGCCGACACCCTGCAGCGGATGGGGCGCTTTCTCGGCCGCATCCATGCGGTGGGCGCGCAGGCCAACTTTTCCCACCGGCCGACGCTCGACCTCGAGACCTTCGGCATTGCATCACGCGATTTTCTGCGCGCGGGCAAGTGGCTGCCGTCCGATCTGATCGCGGCGTGGGACAGCGTGGTCGAGCATGCCCTGCAAAGCGTGGCGCATTGCTATGCGCGCGCCGGCGAGGTGCGCGCCCTCCGCCTGCACGGCGACTGCCACGCGGGCAATGTGCTGTGGACCGAAGCCGGTCCGCACTTCGTCGATTTCGACGACAGCCGCATGGGCCCCGCGGTGCAGGATCTGTGGATGCTGCTGTCGGGCGAGCGCGACGAGCAGCAGGCGCAGATCAACGAGATTCTGAAGGGCTACGAGGACTTCATGGAATTCGATCCGCGCGAACTCCATCTGGTCGAAGCACTCAGAACCTTGAGACTGATCCACTACGCGGCCTGGCTCGCCCGCCGCTGGGACGACCCGGCTTTTCCTGCCGCGTTTCCATGGTTCAATACCCAGCTTTACTGGCAGGCGCGCATCCTCGAATTGCGCGAGCAGATCGCGCTGATGGACGAGCCGCCGCTGGTGGCGTGAAAGGGCAGGGAAATGTGCGGCATAGCAGGTGAATTCCGGTTCGACTACAAGGCGCCCGATGCGGCGGCGATGGATCGCATGCTGGCGAAGCTGGCGCGGCGCGGGCCCGACGCCGAAGGCCAGCATGCCGACGGACCGGTACGCTTGGGCCACCGGCGGCTGGCGATCATCGATCTGTCGCCACGCTCGAAGCAGCCGATGGTGGATGCCGCGACCGGCACGGCGCTGGTGTTCAACGGCACCATCTACAATTACCCCGAGCTGCGTGCCGAACTGATCGGCCGTGGCCACGCCTTTCATTCCGACGGCGACACCGAAGTCATCCTGCGTGCGTATCTGCAGTGGGGCGAGGCCTGCGTCGAGCGCCTGCACGGCATGTTCGCATTCGCCCTCTGGAATCGCGAGACGCTGTTTCTGGCGCGTGACCGACTCGGCATCAAGCCGCTGTACTACAGCGAAACCCTCGGCTGCTTCCGCTTCGCCTCGACGCCTCAGGCACTGCTGGCCGCAGGGGGGGTCGACACCGGCATCGACGCGGTGGCGCTGCATCACCTGTTCACCCTGCATGCGGTGGTGCCGGCGCCGCGCACGATCTTCAACGGCATCCGCAAGCTCGCCCCCGGCACCACGATGACCGTGAATACGCGCGGCGAAATCAGCCACCGGAAATACTGGTCTTTGGCAGCACAACGTCCGGCGCAACCGAAGACCGAAGCCGAATGGACCGAGGCGATTCACGAAAGCCTCAGGCAGGCGGTGAAAAAGCGCATCGAAATCGCCGACGTCAAGGTCGGCGTGCTGCTCTCGGGCGGCCTGGATTCGAGCCTGCTGGTCGCGCTGCTGGCCGAACAGGGCGTGCCCGACCTGATGACGTTTTCGGTCGGCTTCGAGGACCAGCCGGAAGAGCGCGGCAACGAGTTCGAATACTCCGACCCGGTGGCCGCGATGTACGGCACGCGCCATCACAAGTACCTGATCCCCAATGCCGAGGTGCTGCGCCGGCTGCCCGAGGCGGTCGATCAGATGTCCGAGCCGATGTTCGCGCAGGACGCGGTGGCGTTCTATCTGCTGGCCGAGCAGGTCAGCAAGACGGTCAAGGTGGTGCAGAGCGGGCAGGGGGCCGATGAGGTTTTCGGCGGTTATTTCTGGTATCCGCGCATGGCGGCCGAGACCACAGGCAGTGCGGTGGAGCGCTTCCGCCGCCATTACTTCGACCGCGATCACGGCGAGTTTCTCGACATGACCCTGCCGGCCTTTCACGGTCCCGACTACACCGGCGAAATGATTGCCACGCATCTGGCGGAACCTTTTGCCGACGAATTCATCGATCAGGTGTTACGCATGGATACGACCATGCTGATCACCGACGATCCGGTGAAGCGGGTCGACAACATGACCATGGCATGGGGACTGGAAGCGCGCGTGCCCTTCCTCGATCACCAGCTGGTGGAGCTGGCGGCGTCGATGCCGCCCGAGCTCAAGCTGGCCTCGGAAGGCAAACACGTGCTGAAGACCATCGCGCGCGGCCTGGTGCCGGATGCGGTGATCGACCGCAAGAAAGGTTATTTCCCCATGCCTGCCCTCAAATTTGTACGCGGAGATTTTTTGAACTTCATGCAGGACATTCTGAATTCCCAGGCCTGCCGCGAGCGCGGCCTGTATCACCGCGCCTACGTCGACAAGCTGCTGGATGCGCCGGAACAGCATCACACCCGCATTCAGGGCAGCAAGCTGTGGCATCTGGCGCTGCTCGAATACTGGCTGCAACAGCATGCGTGAGCTTGTATTCCTGCTGTCCCTGCTGATGGGAGGGGCGGCCCATGCCAATGCCGATTTTGAAAGCTGGCTTGCGGCCTTCCGCGCGGATGCCGCAGCACAGGGCATCTCCGCCGCCACGCTCGACGCCGCGCTGACCGGTGTCACGCCGGTCGAGCGGGTGATCGAGCTCGACCGGCGCCAGCCCGAATTCCTGCAAACCTTTGCCGATTATTTGGGACGGCGCGTCACCCCCTCGCAGGTTGCACTGGGCCAAGCGCTGATGGCCGAACATGCCGACCTGCTCGATGCGGTCGAACAGCAATACGGCATTCCGAAAGCGGTGCTCGTGGCGTTCTGGGGTCTGGAAACCAACTATGGCGCCACCCTTGGCAGCCTCAACATCCCGGCTAGCCTGGCCACGCTGGCCTACGACGGCCGCCGCAGCGACTTCTTTCGCAGCCAGCTGCTCGACGCACTGCGCATCATCGACGCCGGACATGTTGCCGCGATCGACATGAACGGCTCGTGGGCCGGCGCGATGGGACACATGCAGTTCATGCCGTCGACCTTCCGTGCCTATGCGGTCGACGCCGATGGCGATGCCCGCATCGACCTGTGGCAGTCGCTGCCCGACGCCATCCATTCGGCGGCGAACTATCTGAGGCGCGCTGGCTGGCGCACGGGCGAACCGGTGGCGCAGGAAGTGCGGCTGCCGGAAGGCTTCGACTGGCGGAAAGCCCGCGTGGCCCACCGCCTGCCCGTTGCCGAATGGACGGCGCGTGGCGTACAGGCAGCCGACGGTACAGAGTTGCCGAGGGTTTCGGGCACTGCCGGAATCGTGCTGCCGCAAGGCTCGGAGGGGCCGGCCTTCATGGTGTTCGACAACTTCGACGTGGTGATGCAGTGGAACCGTTCGATCAACTACGCACTGGCGGTGGCGCAGCTGGCGCAGCAGCTCGCGGGTGGTGGCGGACTGGTGGCGCAGGCGGGCGAAGCGGGCTCGCTCAGCACCGAGCAGGTAAAAATGCTGCAGCAGGCATTGAACGAACTGGGCTTCGACGCCGGCACGCCGGATGGCCTGCTCGGCCCGCACACGCAGAGCGCCATCCGGCGCTATCAGGCCGCTCATGGGCTGCCGGCCGATGGTTACCCCGCACCCAGCGTGCTGGCGCATGTCGAGCAAACCCATGCGGCCGCAGCCGTGGCGGGCACACTCATCCTGGCGCCCGAGCCTACTTTTTCAGATCCGGTCAGCCCGCCCTGAAGCCCGCCCCGGCGGCGCCCACCTGTGCTATTTTTTGCCCATTCCATCGGACAGGAGAACCAGGTGAGCGATGCGCGCAATGTATTAGGCGGCCTGCTGCAGGTGTGCAGCATGTCGCCGATGACCGGCTTCGGGCGCGACGGCGTCTGCCACACCGGCCCGCATGATGTCGGCAGCCACACCGTGTGCGCGCAGATGACCGAGGCCTTCCTCGACTATTCCCTGCAGCGCGGCAACGATCTCGTCACCCCTGTGCCGGAATACGATTTCCCTGGCCTGAAGCCGGGCGACCGCTGGTGCGTATGCGCGCTGCGCTGGCTGGAAGCGGCCGAAGACGGAATGGCGCCGCCGGTGATCCTCGACGCCACGCATGCGCGGGCCTTGCGTCATGTGGCGCTTGCCGACCTGCAGTATCACGCCCTGCGCATTCCCGAATTCCCCGGCCAGGAGTACCCCAATCCATGAGCCTGCAATGCTGGAAATGCGGCGCCAGCCTAGCCGGCATGCTGCTGCCGCTGGCGCGCCGCGAAACCTGTCCCAGCTGTCGCGCCGACCTGCATGTGTGCAAGCTGTGCCGCCACTACGACGCGCACCGCGCCGGCCAGTGCCGCGAACTGGCGGCCGAACGCGTTGCCGACAAGGTGCGCGCCAATGATTGCGGCTGGTTCGTGCCGCGTCTGGAAGCCTACAAGGGCGGCGGCGCGGCGATGGCACAGGCCAGCCGCGGCGCGCTCGATGCGTTGTTCGGCGGGACGCCGGCCCAGGCCGACGCGCCGCAGACGCCGGATGACCTGTTCAAGAAGTAATCGGGCACCCCATCAGGTTGCACGTTGCCAGGGAGCCCTTGCATTCCGCGGCGGGGTGTCAGGGCTGCATCGACGACAGGTAGGCGGCGAGACTGCGGATGTCGGCATCCTTCAGGTTGCGCGTGTAGGCGGCCATCATCGGGTCGATGCGCTCGCCGCTGCCGGCGCGATAGCGTTTCAGCGACGCCTCCAGATAGGGCCCCTGCTGCCCGGCAACGCGCGGGATCTTTTGGGTGCCGGTGCCGCTTGCCCCGTGGCAGCTGACGCACAGCTTGGCATACAGGTTTTTGCCTGCCGTGCTCTGCACGCGGCTGTCGGCAGGCTTGGGGGCAACCGGTTGCTGCGACAGGAACAGCGCGATATCGATCCGCTCGTCGGGGGCGAGGGCCTTGATCATTCCTTCCATGAAGGGCGATGACTTGCGCTGCCCGAGCACGAACTTGTTCATCTGTTCCAGCAGATAGCCGGAATTCTGGCTCGCCAGATTGGGCACCTCGGGCAGCACGCTGTTGCCGCCGACGCCGTGGCAATGCCGGCAGACCGACGCGTCCTTCTGCCCGCGCTGGATGGCAGCGGACAGCCTGGCCGGATCCTGGCTGATCTGGGTCAGTTGCTCGTGCAGCGCTTCAGGGGGAGGGGGAGCGGGCTTGTCGGTGCTGCGGTTGGAGGCAGCGGCGGCGAATGTGGTGATGAACAGCAGACTGGTCATGCAGGACAACTTGATCAGGGACATGGGGCACCTTTAACTATCATTTAGGATAATGATATCAACAAATGATATATAGGGGTACAGCTCCGGGAGCGCTCAAGCGCGCAAAGCGATCCTTGGAATTCACTTGCCTGGGTATGTCCGCTGTCCTTTCAGCTGCAGCAATGCACGCCACTCGTACAGCAGCAATCCCGCACCGATCAGCGCGATGCCGGCCCAGCCGCGGCCCGGGATGAATTCGGCGTTGAGCGTCTGGCCCAGCAATAGCGCCGTCACCGGGGTGACCAGGGTGATCAGGGCAACGCGCCCGGCGTCGAGATGCTTGATCACGTAGTAATACAGCGTGAAGCCCACCACCGAGCCCAGTACCCCGAGGTAGACGATGGCGGCGGTGGCGCGCGGGGTCATGTCGGGCGGCAGCCGCGCGGCATCGGCGATCAGCCAGGCCAATACGAAAAGCGGCGTTGCCACGCCGAGCGAACCGGTGGTGATGGCGAGCGACGAGGCACGCACATTGAGCCGTTTTATCCACACCAGTCCGAGCGCCTGCACGGTCATGCCGGCCAGCACCGCGAGGGTGCCGAGCGTAGCGTGACTGTCGCCCGGCCACGGCTGGCCGAAAATAAACCACAGCCCTGCCAGTGCCAGGCCCACGCCTGCAATGCGCAGGGGCGTGAGCGTGCGCTCACTCAGCCACAGAGCGGCGAACACCCCGGTGACCAGCGGCGACAAGCCGAAGATGACCGAAATCAGCCCAGATGGAATGTGCAGTGCACCCCAGTAGGTGAGCAGCATGGCCACGAAAATCGACAGACCGCTGATCCCGTAAAGGCGCCGCGCGGCCGGCGTGAACGGAAACGCCGTGCGAGTGATGCGCAGCAGCAGCAGGCAGATCGCCAGCCCGATCAGCATGCGCGCCATCACCGCGAAGCTGAAGCTGGCGCCCTGCGCGCTCCATTGGATGCCGAGCGGCGTGGTCGACCAGATCAAAATGACACCGAGGTAGGCGGCGGGGACGGACATGGGGCGCAGACGGGTAAAAGAAGTGTGGACGTTGGGCGCGCAACCCCCACCCGCTAAGAGGATGTAATTTGCGGCCCCGTGGGGGTGTTATCTTACGTCGACGATGCGTGGGCCCACGGGAGATCCGCCCCGCACCCCCCCC
>JAIBFA010000061.1 GCA_019459325.1 Thiobacillus sp. | reverse complement strand
ACAACCGGGATTTTTAATTCGGCCGAGTTGCTTTGTGTTGGGGCCACACCGGCCACCTTGGGTAAACACTCGGGCCCCGGTGTGCACCCTACGCGCCATAAATCGTTTGATGAACAATCGTTACATCAAATCAGTCCGGTTCGGTGGTCTGGTGACATAAAAAAGGCCGGGAGCGATCCCGGCCTTTTCCGTGTGGCGTACGCCGCTTACTTCGCAGGGCAGGCCTGGTCGCCGGCGATCTTGCCCGGCAACTGCAGGAAGGCACCGAACGGTCCCATCACACCCATGGCTTCCATCTTCGGGCCGGTGAACTTGAGGCGACCGAACATCATGGCCTTCATCGGGCCATATTGGCCCGCGCCCATTTCGTTCCAGCGCTCGGTGGTGGCGTGCATGGTGTAGTCGGCCGCATGATCCATTTTGGTGTTTTGCACGGCGCCGCCGTAGACGCAGATGGCCTTGCCGTCCTTGGGGACGATCTTCATTTCGGTTTGGGTGGTCTCGCCGCAGTCGGTGCGATACAGGTGAATGATCTTGTGGCCGCGGCCCTTGTCATTCTTGATCCATTGGTCAGCCAGGCCATTGGTGAGGGTGGCGTCCTTGTTCCAGGCGTCGCAAGCTTGCGCGGTCCACTCGGGGGACATCATGGCGGGTGCGGCGTGTGCGGTGGTTGCGAGCACTGCCAGGGCAGCCAGCGCGATTGTCGTGTATTTCATGGGAACTCCTCTTTATTGAATATTGGGTTACAGCTTGACTGTAGTACACGAAGGGAAAATCCTCCGAGGCTGCACGGTAATCATGCCGCACAGGCTTGTCAATGCAGCCGTCGTTTATTTATAAGTTGTTACAGGCAGGCGTTCTTTCACCACCTTCCGCCCGCCGCGGATGCCTTGTTTCATGAGCCGCTGAAGCTCTGTTCGATCAGCCGAATTCGCCGGTCGAGCCGGTCCAGTTCAGTGGGATCGCCCCGGGTGGCTGCCTGTTGTTGCTGCAGTTTCAGGTAGGTCAGCAGGGGCTGCCGCCAGCCTCGCTCCGAGGCGGTTTCCGCAGCCAGCGTCAGCGTGGCGGCATCGGCTTCCTGGCGCATCACCAGCAGGCTGGCGTCGAGCAGGCGCGCCAGCGGATCGGCGATCCGGCTCAGCGCTTCAGGCCGCTTTACAGCCGGCGCGCGCACCAGATCGTGGTGCTGGCTGGGCAACAGGGCGACGTCGAGGGCGTCCCAGCGCAGGGTGAGGAAACGGTAGTAGGCATGGTCCGCCGCGTTCGGCGCGCTGCCGGCGAGTTCGGCATATTCAGCACAGGCGTCGTCGATCAGCATGGCGCGGCGGGTGGCGCAGCGCACCAGCCACAGGCGCGCGGTCTCGGCGACGCGGCCGGCGCCGCCGGTGGCGCCGACGGCCTTCTGGAAATAGCGCTCGGCGAGGATGTTTTCGCCCAGCAGGGCATGTTTCTGATAACGCTCGATCAGGTCGGCCGCATCGGTTTTCCAGTCGGGTGGCGGCGGGCCGCCGCGGCAGGCGGTAAGCATGACCAGGCCGGCGAGCATGAGCAGGATCTTCATGGCAGCTTCACCTCGGGATCGCGCGCAAACGGCCACATCTTGTTGATCTTGTTGACCAGCGCGTTGGCCTTGCTCACTGCATCGTCGATTTCGGCGCGCAGCGCGGCGATGTCCTGCGTGCCTTCCTTGACGTCGGCGGAAATCTCCACGGCATTGGTCATCAGGGCATCGGCTTTCTTCAGGCTGGATTGCGCGTCGTTCAGCATCAATCGTATCTGGGCCAGCGATTCGCGCGTCTGTTCGGCCACGCCGTCCGGCGCGAACAGCCACTGATCGGTTTTGCCGGCCATGCCGTCCACCTTCACCGCCAGGCCGTCGAGCTTGCCGATGAGGGCACGGGTCTTGTCGAGAGAATCGGTTACCGCGCGGGCCTTTTCCGGGCTTCCGAGGATGCTTTCCAGCATGCCGTATTCGCCGGTCATGCGCCCGGTCACCGTCTTGACGTTGGCCAGGGTGGCATTGATTTCGCCATCCTTGCGGGTGAGGTATTCGACATTGTCGAGAACCGCCTTCACCCGTTCGACCAGTACTGGAAGCTCCTTGCTGATGTCAGCGGTGAGCAGCAGCACGGTGGCGTCGTCGGGCAGTGCGGGGGCATCGAGATCGGGCGAGTCGACGCGGATCTTGGCGCCGCCGACGATGGGTTTGTCGAGGGTGAAGGTGCTGTTCTCCCGCAGCCACTTGGCATTGCGTCCCATGAATTCGGCGCGAATGACGATGCCGCCTTCTTCATTGAGCCCCAGCGTGGTGACGCGGCCGATTTCGATGCCGGAAAACACCACCGGCACCCCGGCTGCGACGCCATCGGCGCTGGCTGCGGCGAGTTGCAGGTGGAAGGTGTCTTCAAAAAAGCCACGCGCATGCAGCAGATACACCACGAATGCGCCCGCCAGAAGCAGCGAGGCGACGGCAAACAATCCGACCTTGAAATGTAGTTTGTTCATTCCGAATCAAGTGCCTGGTTATAGAGAACCTGGTTCCAGCTGAAGTCGTAAATTTCCCAGGTGCCTGTCATCTCTGCCCGCGCTGCCAGTTGCCCGATGAAGGCGGGATAGGGCACATCGTAAAGCATGGCGCCGGGACGGTCGATCACCAGGCGCGGGCGCTTGAGGATGAGCGCGCGCGCCAGTTTGGTCACGAAGCGCTGGGCCGGCGTCATGTCGGGGTCGCGCAGCAGCGCAATCCCGGCGTGGCCCAGTTGATCGAGCATGGCCTGCGCCTGCCGGGCCGATTCGGCTGCGTTGTAATGGCGCTGGTAGAGCGGAATCAGCGCAATGTTTTCGAGCGCCGACAGATTCGCCCGCAACGGCAGATCGAGTGCAACGCGCGCCACGTCTTCCGGCAGCACGGCAATTGCAGCCATCAGCGCGGCGCGGCCGGCAAACGGGGTCAGATGTATTTGAGCGCTAATGACACCACCTCGATCGTCACAATGGCGAAGAACACCCGCATCATGCCGCGCAGCACGGAGACCGGCACCATAAAGAGTTTTTTCGGCGTTTCGAGTCCGGCGGTGACCGGGATCAGGGTGACTGCCAGCCCGAACAGCGCGCACTTGACGATCAGCCCGGCCATGATCGTGAAATCGAAGATTTTTGCTATGGTCTGGGTGTATGGCTCGAAGCCCGCCGTGCTCACACCGTAGATGGTAAGGTAGCCCATCAACAGGGCGAGCAGACCGGCCAGGCCTGCAAGGGTGACGACCGAAACCACCCCGCCGATCAGCCGCGGCAGAAACTCGAACTGCATCGGCGGAACCTTGCAGTGCGCCAATGCATCCAATTCATTGTTGACCTGCATCAGCGCGACTTCGGTGTTGATCGCGCTGCCGGAACGTAAGGCAATAAGGAGCGCAGTCAGGAAGGGCAGCAGTTCGAGCACCAGCACGCGAATGGTCATTTCGCTGGCGAATGCAGTGAGGCCGAAATCGCGTGCAGTGGACAGAATAATGGTGATGATGAGCCACGAAATGACCAGTACGTAGCCCATGAATACATGCAGAATCTGCACGGCGGTAAAGTAAACCTGTTTCACGACCACGTCGAAAGTGGCGCGGTTCCATGTGGTGCGGTCCAGCAGCAGCAAGCCGGCCGTGGCCAGAAAGGCAAACATGCCGTAACCGACGGTAAACCAGCCGGTGACTTTGGCGCCGAGCGATTCGATGGATGTCGCAAGAAAATTCATCGCGGCATCATAACGTCATCAAAGGCGCTTGCGCCATCGGGTAGCAGGCCATACAGTTTTGCAGTCAACGGAGAAGACACACGATGAAAACATTCTTGATTCCGGCAGCCGCACTGATGCTGTGCGTGACCGCAGCATCTGCCTGGGCAGCGCCCGGCACGGTCTTGCGCAATGAAAAGCTCTACAGTCAGCCCAGTGCCAACGCCAAGCTGGCAGGAACGGTGGCCAAAGGGGCCAGCGTGAATATCCACGCCAAGCAGGGGGGCTGGCTGCGCGTGACTTCAGGAAAAACCACCGGCTGGATACGACTGCTGTCGGTGCGGGCGGGGGCGGGCGGGCTGGGCGGAGCCGGGCTGGGCGATGTGGTGGGCGCTGCCACCACCCGGTCCGATCCCAGTCGCGTCGTCGCAGTGGCCGGTCTGCGTGGGCTTAACGACGAAGACCTGAAGCAGGCCAAATTCAATGCTGACGAACTGGGACGGCTGGAGGCCTTGAAGGTGACAGCATCGCAGGCCAGGAGTCATGCCGGCCAGTCGGGTCTGGTGGCAGTCAATGTGCCGGCCCTGCCCGAGCCCAAACCTGCGCAACCCGCATCGTCATGGGAGAGCAACTGATGAAAATGAAACTGATCGTGCTGGCCGTTTCCTTGGTGGCTTTCAGCGGGGGGGCAGCTGGAATCGACTTCGGAAAATTGCTCGAAGAGCGCATCAACCAGGAACTGAACAAGGATAAGCCGAAGCAGCCGGCGCCGGCGGAGCAGCCCGCACCGACCCCAGGCCAGGCGCCTGCAGCGGCACAAAGCGCCGCTGCCCCGCCGCCTCCGGCCAAACAGAAAATTGATGCCCGGCAGCTCGGCTTCGCGCTGTTCGGCGATTACTCGCTTGAAGAAGAGACGCGTATCGGCAGACAGATTTCCGGCAACTTGCTGGGTGCGGTGCCGCTGGTACGCGACGACAAGCTGCAACGCTATGTCAACCTCGTCGGCAACTGGGTGGCGCTGCAGAGCGGGCGCAAGGATGTCACCTGGCATTTTGGCGTGCTCGATACCGAAGACATCAACGCCTTTGCAGCGCCGGGCGGCTATATCTTCGTGACCAAGGGCCTCTACCGGCGCCTCAACAACGAGGCCGAGCTGGCTGGCGTGCTGGCACACGAAATCGCCCACGTCACCCAGAAACATCATCTCAAGGTGCTCAAGCAGTCCAGCCTGATCGGCGCGCTGGGACAGGCCGCCAGCAACAAGGCAAAGGACAGCGACCAGGTGGTGCAGAACCTGATCGGCAACGGCGCCGAAATCATGGCGCGCGGGCTCGACAAGAACGCCGAATTCCAGGCTGATCGCGTCGGCATCGTGTATGCCGCACGCGCGGGTTACACCCCGTGGGGACTGCCTGAGGTATTGCAGGACATGGCCGGGCTGCCCGCCAAGGACAGCCGCACCAGCCTGCTTCTCAAAACCCATCCGCATCCGGCTGATCGGCTGGCGGCACTGGGCGACGCTGTGGGGGGGCGTCTCGATACCGTTCGCGGCAAGGAAGTGGCCGACCGTTTCTACCGCATTCGGTGAAGCGCGGTTTATCCAAACTGGTGCAGGCAGGCTTGTCTGCGCTGTTTGTCTTGCTGATCGCGGCGCATGTTGCCGGACTGATCCACATCGCCCCGATGCAGCGCGTCGAGGCCTGGCTGTATGACGCCTGGCTGAAGCGCACGGCACCGGCGGGCGTGGATGATCGCGTGGCCATCCTCGACATCGACGAGGCCAGCCTGAAAAGCGTCGGCCGCTGGCCGTGGAGCCGCGACACCATGACTACGCTGGTCGAGCAGTTGTTCGACCGCTATGGCGTGGCGGCGGTCGGCTTCGACGTGGTGTTTGCCGAGCCGGACACGAGTTCGGGGCTCGACACCCTCAAACAGCTGGCACAACGCGATCTGGCGGGCAGCCGTGATTTCAAGGCAGCATTTGACCGGCTTGCGCCGCGCCTCGATTACGACGCCCGCTTTGCGCACGTGCTCGCCGAGCGGCCTTTGTCGCTGGGCTATTACTTCATCCCGGAAGGCTACGGTGACGCTAAAACCGGCATGCTGCCGCCGCCGTCCCTGCCTGCCACCGCATTTGGCACGCTGCAGGCGGGTACGCTCCCCACAGGCTATGGTGCGAATCTGGCCGCCTTCCAGCAGGCGGCTCAGGGCGCAGGATTTTTCAATATGCGGGCCGATGAGGATGGCACGGCGCGCCAGATGAATCTGGTCAGCCCGTACGGCGCAGGCTACTACCTGGCGCTGTCGGCTTCCACGCTGCGGGTGGCGTTTGGTGGCGATCCGGCCCTTGCCGGCGTTGATCGACAGGCGATTCTGGGGCGGCAGTATGTGTCGCCGTGGGTGGAGGTGGGGGGGCTGCGCGTCCCGCTCAGCGCGGACGGCACCGTGCATGTGCCGTATCGAGCCGGTTCGCCGTTTCCCTACATTTCAGCGGCGCAGGTACTGTCAGGCAAGGCACCGCTGGAACAACTGGAGAACCGCATCGTGCTGCTGGGATCGACGGCGCCTGGCTTGGCCGACCTGCGCGTGACGCCGTTTTCCAACGCCTTCCCAGGGGTCGAGATCCATGCCCACCTGATCGCCGGCATGCTCGACGGCACCACCCGCGCCACACCGCCGTGGGCGGACGACGCGCGGCTCATTGCTGTGCTGCTGCTGGGCGCGTTGCTGGCCGCCGTGCTGCTGCGTTTCGGGCCGACCATCGGGCTGGCGGCCACCATCGTCCTGCTGGCGCTGCTGCTGGCTGCCTACGGCGCGGCATGGTCGCGCTTCTGGGTGGTGCCGATGGCGGCGCCGATGCTGACGCTGTTCGGCCTCTATGCGCTCAACACCGCCTACGGCTTTTTCGCCGCCACGCGCAGCAAGCGTCAGATCACCAAGCTGTTCGGTCAGTACGTGCCGCCCGAACTGGCCGCCGAGATGAGCCGGGACCCGGCGCACTACACCATGGAAGGCCAGTCGCGCGACATGACGGTGCTGTTTTCCGACATCCGCGGCTTCACCAATTTTTCCGAGAAGCTGCCGCCGACCGACCTGGCCGAAGTGCTCAATGCCTATCTGTCGACCATGACGCGCATCGTGCAGCAGCACCAGGGCACCATCGACAAGTACATCGGCGACGCTATCATGGCGTTCTGGAACGCACCGGTCGATCTCGCCGACCATGCCCCCCGCGCCGTTGCCACCGCGCTCGACATGCAGGCCGCGCTGCCGCAACTGAACCGCGAGTTCGCCGCACGCGGCTGGCCCGAGGTGAAGATCGGCGTCGGCGTCAACACCGGACGCATGAGCGTCGGCAACATGGGATCGGAATTCCGCATGTCCTACACCGTGATGGGCGACGCGGTGAACCTCGGCTCGCGCCTCGAGGGGATCACCAAGCAGTACGGCGTCGGCATCCTCGTCACCCAACCCACGGTCGACGCCGATCCGCTGCACGCCTTCATGAAGGTCGACGACGTGCGGGTGAAGGGCAAGGAAACGCCGGTGGCGATCTACGAGCCGCTGGGGCCGAAGGACGGGCTGGATGAAGCGATACGGCAGCAGGCCGCCGAATTCGAAGCCGCCTATGCCGCGTACCAGAGGCAGGACTGGACCGCCGCAGAAGCTGCGCTGCAGGCGCTCAATGCCAGCGCGCCGCGTCCGCTGTACGATATCTACCTCGAGCGCATCGCGCATTTCCGCGAAACGCCGCCGCCCGCAGACTGGGACGGCGTATTCGTCTATACAACGAAATAACCCAGATCAACACAGCGATGAAACTCACCGTACTCGGCTGCAGCGGCGGCATCGGCAGCGGGCGCCACACTACCTGCCTCAAGGTCGACGACGACGTCCTGATCGACGCCGGCAGCGGCATCACCACGCTCGACTTCGAGGCGCTGGTGAAGATCGATCACGTCTTCCTCACCCATGCCCATCTCGACCACGTGCTGGGCCTGCCCTTATTGCTCGACAGCGTCGGCGACATGCGCGCCACGCCGGTGACGGTGCATGCGCTGCCCGAAGTGCTGGACGTGTTGTCCAGCCATCTCTTCAACTGGAACCTGTGGCCGGACTTCCGCGAAATCCCGAGCAAGGAGGCGCCGTGGCTGCGCTTCGCGCCTTTGGCGTTGGGTGAAACGTTCACCCTGAACAGACGCACCTTCACGCCGCTGCCGGTGAACCACATCGTGCCCGCGTGCGGCCTGCATGTGGCCACACCCGCAGGCAGCCTGGTGTTCAGCGGCGACACCACGCACAGCGAGGCTTTCATCGCCGCGCTCAATGCCATCCCTGACTTGCGCCATCTCATCATCGAAACCTCGTTCGAGAATGCGCTGGTTGACATCGCCAAGGCATCGAAGCATCACTGGCCGGATTCGCTGGCCGCGGAACTGAAGGGCTTGAACGTGCAGCCCGAGGTCTGGATCACCCACCTGAAGCCGGGCAACGAGTCGGCGATCATGAACGAACTGCGCGAGGCGGCTCCGGGGTGGGGCGTGGAGGCGTTGATGCAGGGGCAAGTGATTGGTCTGGAATGAACAATGATTTGCCCGGACTGTTAAGCCATGCCGGGGGCTTTGCGTTTACGGCCAGACAGTGCCAACAAGGGAAGTAGCGTCACTGCCAACCAAAGCGTCGCGGGCAGCTTGAATCAAAAGTGCAGGCTTGCTGACCTCTATACCTTCAAGGTGCAAAGCTCGCCAAGTCTCTTTCAAATTCTGTGGCACCTAGGCCTTCAAAATTCTCACGACCAAAAAGGGTGATGGCGCCCGCCATTTCGCTCCAGCCGTAGCCACGGCTCTGCGCACTCAATCGGCCACTGTCCTGCGGCACGCGCGCAATCAGCTGCATGCAGTTCCTGCCGTAGAGCAGGTTGTAGGGGATGCCCTGCTCATGCAGGCGATCGAGTTCGAACCAGGCGTCGGCCGGTTCGGTGAAGCGCTTGCAGGGCAGTGGGTACGGGATATTGCCGCCGTTGTGGGCGAAGCGCGGATCCTGCACCGGCAGCGGCTCGGCCAGCACGAAGCTCTGGAAATGCATATGATTGACCGAGGCGCCGGCGCCATGGCTGTTGTAGCCGAGGCAGAGGCTACGCATTCCGGCGTGTGCGCACAGGTGCCAGGCCCAGCCGTGCAGTTCGGGTGTGAGGTATTGCGGCAGCTCGCGCAACGGCTCGGGAACCAGCAGGCCGTGCAGTCGGGCGAAGGGGAATTTGTTGTAGAGCAGGCGCGCCGGCTTGCCGGCGAGATTGCCTTCCCATTGCAGTTCCTTGGCGAGGAATGGCTTGTTGAAATGGAAGCCCGCGGGGTCGAAAGGGTGCAGCAGGCCTTCGAACTTCTGGCCGCTGATGCGGGGTGGGCGCAGGGCGCGAAGGGGATTGAACATCACCTCCCACGGTCCGGCGCGGCGGCTTTCCATCAGGCCGAGGTGGTCGAATCCGATCAGGTTCAGTTTGAGAAACACCATCACGTCGTCGTCGGGCTCGGCGAGCTTGTCACCGCACTGCAGGGTGGCGGTCAATTTGGCGGCGAGTTCAGCGTGGCGTCTGGCCAGCGCGGGGGAGAGCTGGGCCCATAGGGTTTTGTCATAGGCGGCATTGGCCAGCACCAGGATGTACACGCCGAGGCCGCGATGGCTTTCCAGCATCGTGGCGAGCCCGTCGGCGAAGTTCTGTTCCAGGGCGGTGAGCGAATCGAACGGGGAGGGCTGCGGCGACATGCGGTTCGGCACGACGGATGGGAATCCCGTATGGTGCCACCCCGCCGTCATGAGGGTCATTCAGGTTTTTTTGCCCGGGGTGCGCAGCGTTTATAACGCGCCGCTGGCGCCGGCGCGCATCACGTCCTCCATTTTTTCGCGGATTTCCTGAACCCCAAGGCGCAGTTCCGGGGTCATGCCGACCTGCTTCCCCGCGAGGTCGAGCCAGGTGATGTCCCAGTCCATCATCAGCACCCAGATGTTCTTGTCGGCGTCTTCCATCACGGCGATGCGGCAGGGCAGGAACACCACCATTTCCGGAATGATCTTCAGCAGTTCGCGGCCGATGGCAATGTCGCAGAAGCTGAAGACTTCGACGCGCGGCGCGCCGGTGTCGCCGAGCACGGCCTCAAAATCCTTCCACATCAGATTGCTGCCGACGAATTTGAGGTTGACCTGATTGGCGCGCAGCATCATCGACTGCACCACCTCGTCGAAGCTGACGCCGGGTTTGGCCTGGTATTTGACGGCGAAGTGGTTCATCGCCTCGCGCGCGTCCATCTGCATCATGCTGGCCATCATCGGCATCGCCATCTGCAGCCAGCGTTTTTTCTCCTCGGGTGTCAGGATGCGGTTCATCTGGTAGTCGCGATAGGGAGGCGGCAGTCCCTGCTGGATGAGCACCGGGCCGTAGGGCGTGGGGGTGACCCCGATCCAGCTTTGCGGCAGGGTTGGTTCTGCAGGTGGAACAGGGGTATCGGCGGCGAAGGCCGGCAGGCTGCATAGCCAGGCGAGAGCGAACGAAAGAAGGCGCGTCATGGCGTGTCTCCTGGACGGTGAGGTTTTCATCCTACGCGCCGTAACGCGTGCGTCAATGCGAGCTCAGGCGTGTGCGTGAAAGCGGTCTTCCAGTGCTGCCAGCTCGGCGGAGGCTGCGGCGAAATCGCCATTCTGCACGCTCAGCTCGATGCGTGCGGCGCCTTCCTGGATGGCGCTGGCCATCACGCTTGCTGCCGCCCCTTTCAGCGCGTGAGCCTCCTTGCGGCACGTCCCGGCATCGCCTTGTTCGATCGCATGTTTCAGGGCGGCGAGACTGGCTTCGGTTGTGGTGAGGAACACGGCTTCCAGATCGTGCACCAGTCCCGGATTGCCGGGGTAGCGCGCATGCAGGGCAGGCAGGTCGAGCAGGGGGGAGCGGTCGCTGGCAGGCCGCGGCTGCGGCAGCCATTGCATCAGCATGGCGGCCAGCGCAGCCTCGCTATAGGGTTTGCTCATGTAATCGTTGGCTCCGGATGCCAGGCAGGCTTCGCGGAAGCCAGCACTGGCATTGGCGGTCAGCGCGATGATGGGTATGTGGCGGAGGTCAGTCGGTAGCTGGCGGATTTTCCGGGTGGCTTCCAGGCCGTCCATTTCCGGCATTTGCCAGTCCATCAGCACGAGATCAAACACCTCCGTCTCCAGCAGGCCCAAGGCTTGGGCGCCACTGGCAGCGACGGCGTATTGCAGGCCGATTTCACGCAACTGGTGTGCCAGCACTTTCTGGTTTACCGGATGGTCTTCCACCACCAGGATGCGCCCCTGTAGCTGAATAACGGGCTGTGCAGGCAACTCGGCCAGCGGCAGGGTCGTCGGGGGCAGCATCAGATACAGGGTGAAACAACTGCCCTTGCCCGGCGCGCTTTCCACCACGAGCCGGCCACTCATCAGTTCGGCCAGTTGGCTGCTGACTGCAAGCCCCAAGCCGGTGCCGCCGTAACGGCGCGTGGTCGACGAATCTGCCTGCGAAAACGCCTGGAAAAGGTGTGCCTGTGTGTCGGAATTCATGCCGATGCCGCTGTCCTTCACGCTGAAGCGACAGCCGATGTCATCTTTTACCGTTTCAAAGCTGGCGCTGAGTTCGACTTCACCCTGATGGGTGAACTTGATGGCGTTGTCGACCAGATTGAGCAGGATTTGACGGATGCGGGTGGGATCGCCCAGCAGGGCGGCGGGCGCCTGGTCGGGCAGAGTCAGCGTCAGGTGAAGGTTTTTTTCCAGCGCGCGCGCCTGAAACAGTGCGGCCACCCCCTGCAAAAGCGCAACCGGCGAAAAAGGGACCGCTTCGATGGACAGCTTTCCCGCCTCGATTTTCGAGAAGTCGAGGATGTCGTTGATGATGGTGAGCAGGCTTTCCGCCGAGCTTTTCAGGGTGGAGACATATTCGCGCTGGCGGCCGTCGAGCGGGGTCTTCAGCAGCAGCCCGCTCATCCCCAGAATGCCGTGCATCGGGGTGCGGATTTCATGGCTGACGTTGGCGACGAACTCCGATTTGGCGTGCGCCATTTGCAGCGCGGCTTCGCGAGCGGTTTCCTTGGCGGCTTCGGCGGCGCGACGTTCGGAGACGTCGCGCATGATCGCCTGGATCACCGGCCGGCCTTCCAGCTGCATCGCGTGCATGGCGATCTCGGCCGAGAAAACCGAGCCGTCCTGGCGTCGTCCCTCCCAGTCCATCACCGCATGCCCCTGCTTTTTTGCCTGCTCGATGGCCTGCATGGCGTGGTCATAGGCAGTCATGCCATTCGCCTGAACCGGGGTGCCGAGCTGCGAAATGGGGAGATGGAGGAAGGCGGCGACCGAGTCCACGCCAAACAGAGACAGTGTGGCTTGATTGCAATCGGTAAAGCCTTTGTCGTCGAGGATGACGACGGCATCGGAATTGGTTTCGAACAGGGTCTGGTATTTCTGCTTTTCTGTTCCCAGTTGGCGCGTCTGCGTCAGCATGCGGCGGCCCACCAGCACGGCAACCAGTATGGCCATCAGCGTGGCGATGATGCCCAGCACCAGCATCAGATTGCGGGTGGCCTGGTAGGCCTCGAAGGTTTTGCCGAGCGCCGCTTCGTTGGCTTTGCGCTGAAGATTGGTCATGTTGTCGAGCGCTTCGACCAACAGGTTTTGCAGGGGGATCGCCTCTTCCTGCAGCAGCGTCAGCGCGCCGTAATTGTTCTCGTCGAGCGCCGCCTCGACCACGCCGAACATGACCGGCTGATTGCTGACAATGATGGTGTCGATTTCACGCATCAGCTGTTTTTCTTCCGGCGTGTTGAGCATGACCACCAACTGGCTGCGGTCCTTGGCATAGCGTTCGCCGTATTCCTGGAACTGGAGGAAGAGCGCGTCCTTTTCCCAGGGATCGATCGACACCACGATGTTGTGCATCAGCATCGCACGGTCGCGCAGGGTGTCGCGCATGTGCGAGGCCAGGCGGGTCTTGACGTTGTTGACCGACACCACGTTTTCCAGCTCTGTATTCAGACGGGCCATCTGGGTGACGCCCAGCCCGATCACCGCCAGCATCAGCAACAGGGCGGCGGCGAAGCCGAGGCCCACATTGAACAGCAGGCCGCGCAGCGGAGAGGGGGGGGTGCGCGGCATCGGCGCCTATTCGCGGCGAAACGCCACGACGTGATCGACCGCCAGCTTGATACCGATCTTTTCGCCAATGGCGTGATTGTGGTGCGAGGGCACCAGCGATAGCGCCCGCTGGCCGCTCGGCAGTTTCAGCGTGTAGAGAAACTCGGCGCCGCGGAAGGCCTTGTTCTCGACTTCGGCCAGTAGCAGGCTGTCGTCGTCGTGGATGATGTCGTCCGGCCGCAGCAGTACGTCGACATGACAGCTGCGCACGCATTCGTCGCAGCCGCTGGCATCGCACTCGACCGGGATATGGCCGTTCAGCACGCCGAGTTCGATTTCCACCTGGTGATCGTTGATGACCTCGCCGGTGACCAGCGCGCCCTGGCCGACGAAGTCGGCGACGAAGCGATTTACCGGTTCGTGATACAGGTTGTAGGGCGTGTCCCACTGCTGGATGCGGCCTTCGTGCATCACGCCGACCCAGTCGGCCAGCGAGAACGCCTCGTGCTGGTCGTGAGTGACGATGAGCGCGGTGGTGGCTTCGCGCTTGAGGATGTCGCGCACCTCGATCGAGAGGCGTTCGCGCAGCTCGACATCCAGATTGGAGAACGGCTCATCCATTAGGATCAGACGCGGTCGCGGCGCCAGGGCACGGGCGAGCGCCACGCGCTGCTGCTGGCCGCCGGAGAGCTGGTGCGGAAACTGGTGGGTGTGGCCCGCCAGGCCGACCAGTTCGAGCAGCTCGGCTATGCGGGCCTGCCTCGCTGCTTTGGTTTCGCCGCGCAGGCCGAAGCCGACGTTGTCCGCCACCCTCAGATGCGGGAACAGCGCGTAATCCTGGAACACCATGCCCACGCGGCGCTTTTCTGCGGCCAGCATCCAGCCGGGGCGGCTGACGACCTCGCCGCCGATGCGGATTTCGCCGGTCTGGATCGGCTCGAAGCCGGAGATGCAGCGCAGGGCAGTGGTCTTGCCGCAGCCCGAAGGCCCCAGCAGGCAGCCGATGGCCGCTTCCGGCAAGGTGAAGGAGAGGTCGGCGATGATCTGTCGGTTAGCGTACGACTGGGAAACCGAATCGAGGATCAGTTCAGCCATAGGGGCTCAGCCATGGGAATGCGCTCCGCGCCAGGTCAGGAGAATGATGGGAATGATACCGGCAATGACAATGGCCAGAGAAGGCAGCGCGGCGCGCTCCCATTCGCCTTCCGAGGTCATTTCGAACACCCGCACCGCCAGCGTGTCCCAGCCGAACGGGCGGGTCATCAGCGTGATCGGCATTTCCTTCATGATGTCGACAAACGCCAGTGCTGCCGCGCTCAGCAGGCTGGCGCGCAGCATCGGCAGGTGCACCCGCGTCAGCAGGCCGGCGGCGCCGGTGCCCAGGTTGCGCGCGGCCTCGTCCACATTGCGGGTGATGCGGTGCAGTCCGCTGTCGATGGGCCCAAAACCCACAGCGAGGAAACGCACCAGATAGGCCAGCAGCATCACCAGCAGCGTGCCCTTGAGGACCTCGGTGCCGTCGAAGCCGAACCAGGCGCGCCCGGTGTCGATCAGCCAGTTGTCCAGTGCGGCCACCGGGATGAACAGGCCCACCGCCAGCACTGCACCGGGGAAGGCGTAGCCGATGGTGGCGAGGCGCTGCGTCCACATCATCGCCGCCCCGGGACGCTGACGCCCGGCGTAGGCGAGCAGCAGCGCCACCATCACCACCATCAGCGCGCCCATGCCGGCCAGCAGTACCGAATGCCAGGCAAATGCCCAGTAGCGGGCGTCGAGGTCGGCGGCGATGACGTCGCGGGTCCACACTGCAAGCTGGGTGACCGGGATGAGGAAGGCGACCGCCAGGACCGTCCCGGCGTACAGGAAGGCCAGCGCGGCGAGCGCGGGCGACAGCTTGATCCGCCGCGAGGCGGCACTGCGGCCCACGGTGCTGTAGCGCATCTGCGTGCGCGAGCGCTGCTCGAATACCACGGCGACCAGCACGAACAGGATCAGGATCGAGGCGAGCTGCGCCGCTGCGGCCAGAGAAAACAGGCTGTACCAGGCCTTGTAGATGGCGGTGGTGAAGGTGTCGTAGTTGAAGATCGCCATGGTGCCGAAATCGGCCAGCGTTTCCATCAGCGCCAGCATCAGCCCGGCGGCGATCCACGGCCGCGCCATCGGCAGCGCCACCCGGAAGAAGCCCTGCGTGCGGGAAAGCCCCAGAGACTGCGCCGCTTCCAGTGCGATCGCGCCCTGCGTCGCGAAGGCATTTCGTGCAATCAGATAGACATAGGGATAGAGCGCCAGCGACATCACCAGAATGACGCCGCCGCGCGAGCGGATCTCCGGCAAGCCGGTGATGGCCCAGCTTTCGCGCAGCCAGGTTTGCAGCGGACCCGTGAAGTCCAACAGGCCGATCGCAACGAAAGCAGTGACGTAGGCGGGCAGCGCCAGCGGCAGCAGCAGTGCCCAGTCGAACAGGCGGCGACCGGGAAACTCGCACATCGCCGTGAGCCATGCCAGCGACACGCCCAGCACGCTGACGCCGAGCCCAACGCCCAGCATCAGCCACAGCGTGTTGCCCACCAGTTCTGGAAGAACGAATTCGGTCAGGTGGGCGAGGATGTCGCCTTCGACCTGGGCGAACGACGAGAAGGTGACCACCACCGGAACCAGCACCAGCGCGGCGATTGCGAGGGCGAACAGCATCCAGCCGCTGAAGCGCGGCCGGGTGTCAGGTAAAACAAAAACGCCCGCTGAGGGCGTTTTTGCGAGTACGGCGGTGTGATCGGACAAGATGGCTCTTATTTATAACCGGCGCGATCCATCAATTTTACGGCCTTGGTCTGCAGGCTGCCAGCCTCTTTCACGTTGATGAGGTTCTGCTTGAAGCTGCCCCAGGCCGCCACGGTCTTGTCCGGGGCTACTTTCGGATTGACCGGGTATTCCAGGTTGACGTCGGCGAACAGGTTCTGCGCCTTGTCGGAGGAGAGCCACTCGATCAGCTTCTGCGCGCCGGCCGGGTTCTTGGCGTGGCGGGTAACGCCCGCGCCTGAAATGTTGACGTGTACGCCGGACGCCTTGTTTTTCAGGTTCTGGTTGGGCCAGAAGATCGCCAACGGCAGCGTGGGGCTTTTCTCCATCAGGCGGCCGAAGTAATAGGTGTTGACCAGCGTGACGTCGCACTGGCCGGCCGCCACGGCTTCCATGGCCTTGGTGTCGTCGGGGAAGGGCGAGGTCGCCAGATTGCCGACCCAGCCACGCACCATATCTTCGGTCTTGCCCTCGCCGTATTCGGTGATCATCATCGCCACCAGGCTCTGGTTGTAGACCTTTTTCGAGGTGCGCAGGCAGAGGCGGCCTTTCCATTTCGGGTGGGCCAGGTCTTCGTAGGTCGACAGATCGGCGGGTTTCACCTTGCTGGTGTTGTAGACCATCGTGCGGGCACGCACCGACAGACCAAACCACTCGTTGTCCGGATCGCGCAAGTGGGCCGGCACGTTGGCCTGCAGGGTTTTCGACTGGATCGGGCGCAACAACCCTTCTTCCGAGGCCTGCCACAGGTTGCCGGCGTCGACCGTCAACAACATGTCGGCGGGGGTGTTTTTACCTTCGGCTTTCAGGCGCGCCATCAGCGGGCCTTCCTTGTCGGTGATGAACTTGATCTGCACCCCGGTGTCGCGGGTGTAGACATCAAACAGCGGCTTGATCAGCTGTTCGTTGCGTGCGGAATACACCACGACTTCTTCAGCGAGCGAGGGCAGGGCAGCTACGGTGAGCGCAAGCGCGGCGAGCAGTTGGGTCAGTTTCATCTTGAGTAGATCCTCATATTCACGATATTCGTAATCGTACTAAAAATGAGAACCGTTATCAATAACAAATTTAAAGAATTTGCTTCCCCGGGAATTCAAGGCCGCTCGAACTGGATCAGCGTCATCAGTTCGCCTTCGAACACCGCATCCATCCTGATGGCGCCAGGACGTTCGTCCAGTTCCAATCCGGGCTGGGCGGCCGGCGCAATGTCGATCAGCGTGAGTAACTGCGCCGGATAGTCGATTGCCAGCGATACGCGCATTGGATAATAGCCATCGAAAAACTTGCGCATGTACGGGCCATTCTGCAGGTTGAAATAACCATTGCCGTTGTTGCGCAGAGCGCGAGTCTGCGCCGACAGGCAGAGCCGCGCACCGGGTTCGACATTGCGCAGCTGCACGCTGGCGCCTTCGATCCAGGCATCTTCGATATGGGTGAAGGTGTCCACCCTGAGGTCGCGCACGAAACCCTCGCGGAAGGTGATCTGGGCCCGCGGCACAGCGTCAAGATTGTCGTGGCATTGCGACAGGCTGACCCAGCCCGAGCTCAGGCTGTCGCTATCGATGCGGATGCGATTCTGGTGATGGTGAAGTGGCTTGTCCGGGATGACTTCCAGAAAATGCAGCTTGCCTTCGTTGACCTGCTCGGCGCTTTCAAACGTGAGGTCGGCTGCGGCAAGGGCCAGGCTGGCGCTTAAGCTTAAGGGCAGCAGCAGGCCGCCCCAGAGGAGGCGAAAGAGGGGCTTATTCGGTGGCAGCATCCGCCGGCTGGACTGGGCTGGAAGGCAGGACGCGGCGCGCGCCGTCGAAGCGTTGGAGCCAGTAGCGGTCGTTGAGACTAGAGACCATGACCGACCCGGTGCGGCTGCTCGCGGCATGCACAAAACGGTCATTGCCCAGATAAATTCCGACATGGGAAAACGCGCGGTTGAGGGTATTGAAAAAGACCAGATCGCCCGGCTGAAGTTCAGCTTGCGCCAGCGGCTGCGCGGCTTCGCTGATCGCGCGACTGTCGCGCGGCAGCACCACGCCTGCGGCCTGCCTGAACACGTGGCCGACGAAGCCGCTGCAATCGAGTCCCGATTCGGGCGAAGTACCCCCCAGGCGATAGGGGCTGCCGACCAGACTGACGGCGTATATCGGAATGTCGTCCGACGGAGTGTTGGCGCGGGCGGCCGGCACCAGCAGCAAAGCCAACAGGGACAACAGTGCGACAGGATTCATGGGCTAAAAATCTGCTCTATAGTGAGATGGACAACGGCCAATTCCGGCGAATCTTGATCCTGAGGGCTTCACCATGAATGACGCGCACACACCTGCTTCAAGCGAAACCAGTATCCCTGAAAATGCGCAACTCGTGCAATGGCACGATGAGGCCGCTTCTGCGGCGTCCGGGCCTGACCTGCGCGAGCGTGTACGCGAGTTGACCGCACGCGCCCTGCACGAGCGCCGGATGGCGCTGAGCGACATGCGCGAGATCGTCAGCGCGATTACGTCCGGCGTAGGAAGCGGGCTCAGCGCGCGCGGTGGCGAGATCAAGGACGGGCTCAAGCAGGCCGTGTCCGGCCTCGACGATGCCGTCGGCAGCGCCGCGCAGGCAGCGTCCTATACGTTGCGCGAAGCCGCCGAACAGGGGAAGGCATTCAGGGACAATGAACTGAAAGCCAGCCTGGAACAATTGCGCGACCTCGAGGCGCAGTTTGTCGATACCCTGAAGCAGACAGCCAAACAGTCCGGAGGCAAGCTGAAGGAAGAACTCGACACCCTGAGCGAGCATCTGAAACACAGCGGTACCCGCACCGGCGAGCAGGTGCGAGAAGCGCTGCAACAGCTGGCGGGCGGCGTGAAAGCCAGCAGCGAAGCGGGGCGTGCTGGTTTGACTGACACAGCCAGCACCGCCACCGAGCGCCTGTCGCAGGTAGCGAGCGGCATTTTGGCGGCCTTGTCCGATTCCCTCAAAAGGCAGAGCGAACGCCTGCGCTCCTGACCCCCTATCACCCGGCAGCGGAAACGCTGCTGACGCGCTTCTTGCGGCCAGTCCGGGCATTTCATAAATTGACGCGCGCGCTGGTCTTTTGCTTGATGAGTCACTACGACACGCCTTCGTAAAACCTCCCTCCCAATCAAAATCCTGCGCGATTATGGGCGTAGCCCGGTATCCTTCAGGGCATCACGCGAATTTATGAAACATCCGGGCTAGACTCTCGGCATTACCGATTCCAAAAAACAACCAACGATGCTCTGGGAAACCATTTCGGTCGTGCGCGACCTGCCGCGATTGCATGAAATCGCCTCGGTGATGATCCGCTATGGCTGGGGCGACCTGGTGCGCGTCCTCGGCATCAGTGGCGTACTGGAACGCGCCGGGCGCGTTTTGCACTGGCAGAGCACCAGCGAGATCAGCCAGCTCGAGGCGCCGGTGCGCATCCGCCGCGCCCTGGAGGAACTGGGGCCGACTTTCGTCAAGCTGGGACAGGTGCTGGCGACGCGGGTGGACATGTTCCCGCCCAACTGGATTGCCGAATTCGAGAAACTGCACAGCCAGGTGCCTGCAGTGCCTTATGAAGTCCTGCACCCTAGCCTGGTGGCGGCGATCAAGGGCGAACCCGGAGAAGTGTTTGCCGCGTTCGATCCGGTGCCGCTGGCGGCGGCGTCGATTGCGCAGGTGCATCGCGCCACGCTCAAGGACGGCACGCCGGTTGTCGTCAAAATGCGCCGCCCCGGCATCGAAGGAGTGATCCGGGCCGATTTGCGCATCCTGGAACACGCCGCCAAATTGCTGGAAAGCGAAGTGCCGGATACTCGGCGCTACGACCCGGTGCATATCGTCTCGCAGTTCCGCCGCTCGCTGAATCGCGAACTCGATCTGGCCAAGGAGGCGCGCAATATCGACCAGTTCGCACGCCACTTTGCCGACGATCCGCTGGTGAAGATTCCCCGGGTGTACTGGGAATTCACCAATGACCACGTCAATGTGCAGGAAGAAATCGTTGGCAAGGCGGGCGTGTCCCCGGATATGCTGCGTGCCGCTGGGCTCGATCCCCAGTTGCTGGCGGCGCGTGGCGCAGACACGGTGCTGCGCATGGTGCTGGAACACGGCTATTTTCATGCCGACCCCCATCCGGGCAATGTGCTGTTCCTGCCCGACAACCGCATCGGCTTGATCGATTTCGGCATGGTGGGGATGCTGACCCATCTGCGCCGCAACCAGATTGTCGATCTGCTGCATGCGTTGACGCGCAAGGATGAGCAGGATCTGTTGCAGGTACTGCTCGACTGGAGCGGCGAATCGGTGATCGATGAAGACCGGCTGGCCTATGACGTGACGGAACTGCTGCAAAGCTACGACGACCTGCAGCTCAAGGACGTGAAGATCGGTGCGCTGCTGAACGACATCACCGCCGTGATGCGTGACAACAACCTGGTGTTGCCGGCCGACCTGACCTTGTTGTTCAAGACGCTGATCACGCTGGAAGGGCTGGGGCAGCAACTCGACCCCGAATTCCACATGATCGACCACGTCACGCCGTTCGTTGAACGCATCATCCAGCAGCGCTATACCCCTCATGCGCTATTTGCGCGTGGACGCAAGAGCGTGCGCGAGGCATTGGAAGTGGTGGCCGACCTGCCGCGCGACCTGCAACACCTGCTGCGTGACATGCGGCGGGGCCGGGTGAAGATCGATCTCGACCTGAAACGGCTGGACCAGTTCGGCCACCAGCTGGACAGCGCCAGCAACCGGCTGACCATGGGCATCCTGACGGCTTCGCTGGTGGTGGGCTCCAGCATCATCATGACGGTGGAGGGCGGCCCTCAGTTATTCGGGCTGCCTTTGTTCGGTCTGCTGGGGTTCCTGATCGCGTTTTTCAACAGCCTGTGGATCATCTTTTCCATCTGGCGCTCGGGCAAGCACTGACCCTGACGTCAAACACTGCATGTCGTCTTGAGGTTCTGGGCGGCGTTGGCAGCGGCCAGTTCCGCCAAGGGAACGGGCCGGCTCAGCAAGTAGCCCTGCACATGGGCAATGCCCAGGCTTTCGACCTTGCGCAGCACGGCATCGGTTTCCACGCCCTCGGCCACCAGAACATAGCCCGCGTCGCCCATCATGCGTGCGAAGTCGGCCACCACCTGGCCGGCGCGGTTGTTTTCTCCCAGCTTGTTCACCAGCGAGATGTCGAACTTGACCACGTCCACCGGCAAGTCCACCAGGTAGCGCAGCGGCGAATACCCGGTGCCGAAATCGTCCATGGCGATGCGGTAATTCACCGTACGCAACAGATCGAGATAGGTGCGCACCTCGACCATCTGCGTGATAAGCGAGGTTTCGGTGATTTCCAGCATCAGCGGATGGCGGGCATTGTGGCGCGACAGTTCCAGCAGGTGCGAGACGATTTCAGGGCGAGAAATGCTCTGGGCCGAGAGGTTGATCGACACCCCGCATCCGGCCGGCAATTGGCCTGACGACAGGTCGGCATCGACCTGGAGCAGCACTGCCAGATCGAATTCGGTTTCCAGACGACGGCTGCTGACCACCGGCAGGAACGCATTCGGCATGATGAGATCGCCGTGATAGCGGATGCGCGCCAAGGCCTCGTAATACCCCACCTTGCGCCCGGGCAGGCTGTGGATCGACTGGTAATGCATTTCGATCATGCCGGGGGTGGCCAGAGCCTGGAACAGGGCGCTGGTTTCACGGCTCGCCACCAGGGTCTGCGAGGCGCGCTCGGTGTCTTCGCCATACAGTGCGATGCGGGTGCGTCCGGGCTGCTTGGCGGTATACATGGCGATGTCGGCCTGCTTGGGCAGCTCGTCGATGTGCTCCAGCTGATCGGGCGCACAGAAGGCGATGCCGATGCTGATGCCGACCGGCTCGATGATTCCCAGATCGCTGAAGGCGGATGCATCGAGCAGACTCTGGCAGCGCTGCGCGATCTGCTTGGCTTGAGCGGGCGTGGTGCGCGACAGGAAGGTGGCGAATTCGTCGCCGCCGAGGCGATACAGGCGATCGTTGGCGCGCAGTGCCATCACCAGCGCATCGGCAATGATGGACAGCACGCGGTCGCCTTTCGCGTGGCCGTAGGTGTCATTGATGGTCTTGAAGCGGTCGCAATCGAACAGCAGGAAGGCCACGCCTTGCGGTGCGGACTTCAGTTCCTGGCGGAAATTTTCCCAGTCTTCTTCGTAGGCGCGCCGGTTGTGGCATCCGGTCAGCGCATCCTGGCGTGCCTGCGAGTGGAATTCACGGTTCTGGTGTTCCATCGAGCCATGCAACTCGCGCAATTGCAGCTGGTAGTCATAGAGGGAACGGCGGATATTTTCCAGTTCGCTGATGCGCATGGTCTGCGAACGCGACGGACTGGGGCTGAAACGACCGTGCTGCATGGCATCGATGAACTCCGAGAGTCGCCCCAGCGGACGCATCAGAAGACGGTTGTACGCCACAAAACCCAGCAGGGCCGTCACCACCAGCAGCACAAACAGGGCGAGCAGGGTGCGCGACAGTATGGTCTGGAACTGGAGTTGGTCCGGATCGGGGCGGGCACTGAAACGCAGGCGTGAAAACAGTTCCGATGCGGCCAGCGTTTCCCCCGGCTCGAGGATCAGCTTGACGCTTGTCGTGTCGGTGAAATGGAGAGACTCCTGGCGCAACAGTGCCGGCATGAAATCGAGCCGGATCAGGCCGTGGCCGAGCAGGGTTTGCCGTTGCTCGCCGCTGTACACCGGGAACGCGGAATACAGCGCTACTGCACCTGCCTCGTCGACCAGCCAGCTGGAGCTCTGATGCGGCGGCGTGCTGACTGGCAGCCTGGCCGGCATGCTGATTTTCGTCGGGCTGGGCGCAAGCTGCATGCCTGATGGGTCATACAACGCCGCGCGGACATGGCGGTTGTCCAGAATGCCGCTTTCGTACACCCGCTGATCCCGCCAATAGGCGTAATACTCGGGCAGCACCAGCTGTTGCCGGGTTTCATCCCAGTAAGCCAGTTTGAGGGCCTGGTCTTCGGTTCGGCTCAGCAGCCGCTGAACGGCGGCTGCCAGCTCGGACTCGGCTGCGTTCTGGTTTTGTTGTTCCAGGCTATGCGAGACGGCACGGGTTTGATAGGCGGCAAACCCTCCGATCAGGCTCATCAGAACCAGCAGCCCGGTGATGAAGGCGAGCGCGATATGCTTGATTGAGATGGAGTCCGGCCATTTCATCGGGTTGGGGCCTGCTGAATCGTGTCGAGAGATTTGAGCGCGTGTTCCAGCAGATCAAATTCATGTGAGCCATCCATGAAATGGTTGGCACCCGCCACGATCACCATGGGGACCTGCACATGCTGCAGCGTCTTGAGCCAGCCCTGGCCCAACAGCGTGTCCGCATCGCCCATGATGAGCTTTACGCCGACCGGCGATTGCTTCAATGCGGCCAGCACGCGTGCCTGATCCCAGCGCACATAAGACAGCAGGCCTTCAGGGGTCGACGGATATTTTCTGCAGAATGACAAGGTCTGGGCGACCAGCGCGCGCTGCTTGCCATGCATACGGGCTTCCAGTTGCCCGATCAGGGCGGGGCGATCAGCCGTGCCGATCTGGGCTTCGACCAGCGAAGCGCCGATATAGGCTTTTACGGCCGGATCCGGCTTGAGCGAAAGATAAGCCAGCAACTGCAGGCTGCCAAAACTGTGACCGACCAGAACGATCGAGCGGTGGCCATGCGATTTCAGCCAGGCCACCCAGCGCCCGATTTCGGCGACATCGTCCTCCAGGCTGTGCTTGTGCACCGCTTCGCATGCCAGGCTTTGTGACCGGTTGGGAACGTTCAGGCTGAGCGTGGGCGCCAGTACCGTATAGCCTGAATCGTGCAGGCCGCGGGCCAGCGTGGCCACAGTGGAAAACTCGCGTGTCTGCAAAAAACCATGCACCAGCAGCACGGCGGGTTTGCTGCGTTCCCCCACCAGATATTCTGCGCTGGCCCCGATCCCGGGCCGCATCTCTTGCTGGGCAATCACCGCGTGAGCGGCGGCGGGAAAAGCCGATATCAGCAAGCAGAGCAGGTAAACACGCATGGGAGGACCGGATAAACGGAATCAATTCAACTAACGGCACCAAGCCAACGA
Source organism: Thiobacillus sp. (assembly GCA_019459325.1). Taxonomy (GTDB): domain Bacteria; phylum Pseudomonadota; class Gammaproteobacteria; order Burkholderiales; family Thiobacillaceae; genus Thiobacillus. The sequence goes on along the minus strand of JAIBFA010000061.1, from coordinate 19,030 downwards.
AACTGAAGCGAGGATGCAATCGCGTCAGGCTGGCCGAATGTTACACTCCGACCCGAAATCCGGTCCAAAAATGTTTGATCTGAAACGTATATTTTCCCCCGATGGCGCGTGCGCCACCGTGCTGCCCGGCTGGCGCGCCCGGCCGCAGCAGCTCGCCATGGCTGAGGCGGTCGAGCGTGCGGTCGCCGACAATAGCGTACTGCTTGCCGAAGCCGGCACCGGCACGGGCAAGACCCTGGCCTATCTCATCCCCGCCCTGTTGTCGGGCGGCAAGGTGGTGATCTCTACCGGCACCAAGGCGCTGCAGGACCAGCTGTTTCATCGCGATCTGCCGGCCGCGCGTCGCGCGCTGAAATCACCGGTCAAGGTCGCGCTGCTGAAGGGGCGCGCCAATTACGTCTGCCACCATCACCTGCAGCGCAATCTCGCCGACGGCCGCTTCGCGCACCGCGACGATGCCATGTGGCTGCAGAAAATCGCCCGCTTTGCCGAAACCAGCAGCAGCGGTGACCGCGCCGAAGCAGAAGGCATCCCCGAGGATGCCACCGCCTGGCATTACGCCATATCCAGCCGCGACACCTGCCTCGGCAGCGAATGCAGCCATTTCAAGGACTGCTTCGTCATGGCCGCGCGCAAGGCCGCGCTCGATGCCGAAGTGGTGGTGGTCAACCACCATTTGTTCTTTGCTGACCTGTGGCTCAAGGACGAAGGTGTCGCAGAACTCCTGCCTGCCTGCAACACCGTGATCCTCGACGAGGCGCACCAGCTCGCAGAAACCGCCGCACAGTTCTTCGGCGAAACGCTGTCCACCGCACAGTTGCTCGATCTCGCCGGCGACACCAAGCGCCTTGCCGCAGTGAAGGCGGGCGATTTCCCCGCCCTGCGCCGCGCCGCCGAGGACTTGACCAAGGCCACGCGCGACCTGCGCCTGGCCTTCCCGCAGAATCCGGTCAAATCGACTGTGGCGGAACTCACGCGCTACGACAAATGGCCGGACGCGCTGAAAACCCTGTCGGCATCACTCGATGAAACGGCGAAGCTGCTGGAAACCCAGGCCGAGCGCGACGCCGACCTGAAGAACTGTTTCGAGCGCGCGCAGGCGGTGCAGGCCACGCTGGCCAGCTGGCAGCGCGACGAGGGCCCTGAGAACCCGCGCGTGCGCTGGCTCGAAACCACGATGAGCTCATTGCTGCTGCATGCGACGCCCTTGTCCGTCGGCGCGATGTTCGGCGCCAAGCTCACCGAGCGCGCGCAGGCGTGGATCCTGACCTCGGCCACGCTCTCCGTCGGCGGCGACTTCACGCACCTGAAAACCCGGCTCGGCATCGAGGAAGCCGAAACCCTCTGCGTCGACAGTCCCTTCGACTACCCGCGCCAAGGTGTGCTCTACGTGCCGCAGAATCTCCCCGCGCCCAACACGCCCGACTTCACCGAAGCCGTCGTCGAAGCCGCCCTGCCGGTGCTGGAAGTCAGCCGGGGGCGCGCCTTCATCCTGTTCACCAGCCTGCGCGCGCTGGACAAGGCGCGCGGCCTGCTGATCGAGGCCTTCAAGTTTCGCGGCTGGGACTACCCGCTGCTGGTGCAGGGCGACGCGCCGAAGAACGAACTCCTCGCGCGCTTCCAGAAAGCCGGCAACGCCGTGCTGCTTGGCAGTCAGAGCTTCTGGGAGGGCGTCGACATGCCCGGCGAGGTGCTGTCGGTGGTGATCATCGACAAGCTGCCGTTCCAGCCGCCCGACGATCCGGTCGTCGCCGCGCGCATCGCCCAGGCCGAGAAGAACGGCGGCAAGCCTTTCATGGATTACCAGCTGCCGCATGCGGCGATCAGCCTGAAGCAGGGGGCGGGGCGGCTGATCCGTACCGAGACGGATCGCGGGGTGTTGATGATTTGCGACACGCGGCTGGCGGACAAGCCGTATGGGCGCTTGTTGTTGAATGCGTTGCCGGCGATGACGCGGACAAGGAAGCTGGAGGTGGTTGAGCGGTTTTTTGCTTCGCATGAAGCTTCGCCCGTCATTGCGAGCGTGCAGCACGTTTAACGGTTAAACCTTCACAGGACTATTGACCGTTGGCCGGGGTAGCCCGGCCAACGGTCAGCAGCAAGCCACAAATCGCACTACTCGGTTGTGCTTCGCGCCTACATTTAACTGGGTTGCTTCGCCGTGCTCGCAACGACGGTCGGGGCTCACGCGCTTAAAGCGTCTGCACAAACCCCAACACCTCCGCCGCATGTCCCGGCGCCTTCAACCCGCGCCAGCTCTTCACCAGTTTCCCATTCACATCGAACACAAACGTGCTGCGCTCGATGCCTCGCACCTGTTTGCCGTACATGTTCTTCAGCTTCATCACGCCGAACAGTTCGCAGACCTTTTCATCGGTGTCGGCGAGCAGTTCGAACGGGAAGTCAAACTCGGCCTTGAAGCCTTCGTGCGACTTGAGGCTGTCGCGCGAGACGCCGACGACAATCGTGTTGGCCTTGGCAAAGTCGGCGTACAGATCGCGGAATTCCTGGCCTTCGAGGGTGCAGCCGGAGGTGTTGTCCTTGGGGTAGAAATAGACGACGACATTTTTGCCGCGATGGTCGGACAGCTTGAAGGGGGTGCTGCCGGTGGAGGGCAGCTCGAAATCGGTGATGACGGGTTCGCTCATAGTGGGCCTTTCTTATTTAACGGGATGAGGATTTCAGCAGCACGATGACGGCGCCGGCGCCGCCGTCGACGGTGCGCGCCTGGCAGAACGCGAGCACGTCTTCGCGCTGCATCAGCCAGTGCCGCACCTTGTTCTTCAGCACCGGCAGGCGGTTTTTCGAGCCGTGGCCCTTGCCGTGGATGATGCGCACGCAGCGCCGGTCTTCGATCATGCAGCGGTTGAGGAAGGCGGCCAGCGCGAGGCGCGCCTCGTCGCCGGTATGGCCGTGCAGGTCGAGCTCGCCCTTGATGACCCAGCCGCCGCGCCGCAGTTTTCTGAGCGCCGCAGTCGGCACGCCGGGGCGCGAGAAAAATAGCTCCTCGCCGGTTGACACGGCGGCTTCCCAGTCCCACGGATCGGACAGGGCATCGACCAGCACCTGCTGCTCGTCGGCGCGCCGTTGATGGGCGACGGGTTTGGGGCGCGGGCGTGCGATGTCCGCGCGATCGGAGGGGGGCAGGGGGACAGCGTCGGCGACGGCACGGCGGAACAGCATGGCGCCGTCCGCTGCGGGTTTGGGTTTATGCGGGGTCTGGTGAAGCGTAGCGGGCTGAGCCGACTGCTCGCGCAGCACGCGGCGCATGCGGGCGAGCGCCTCGAACGAGGCGGGCGCGAGCGCACTGCGGCCGCGCTTCATGGCTCAGCTCACTTGGTTTTGCCGAGCGCGTCCAGGTAGCGCTCGGCGTCGAGCGCGGCCATGCAGCCCGTGCCGGCGCTGGTGACGGCCTGGCGGTAGATGTGGTCCTGCACGTCGCCGGCGGCGAACACGCCTTCGATGTTGGTGGCGGTGGCGTTGCCCTTGTTGCCGCTCTTGGTGACGATGTAGCCGCCTTCAAGGGTGAGCTGGCCTTCGAAGAGGCTGGTGTTGGGCTTGTGGCCGATGGCGATGAAAACGCCGGTGAGCGCGAGGTCTTTCGTCGAGCCGTCCTTGGTGCTCTTGATGCGCATGCCGGTGACGCCGGTCTTGTCGCCCAGCACTTCGTCCAGCGTGTGATCGAGTGCGAGCGTGATCTTGCCTTCCTTGACCTTCTCCATCAGGTGGTCGACGAGAATCTTCTCGGACTTGAAGGTGTCGCGGCGGTGCACCACGGTGACGTGTTTCGCGATGTTGGCCAGATACAGCGCTTCCTCGACCGCGGTGTTGCCGCCGCCGATGACGGCCACATCCTGGTTCTTGTAGAAGAAGCCGTCACAGGTGGCGCAACCCGACACGCCCTTGCCCATGAAAGCCTGCTCGGACGGCAGGCCGAGGTACATGGCGGAAGCGCCGGTGGCGATGATGAGCGCATCGCAGGTGTAGGTGCCCGAATCGCCGATCAGGGTGAAGGGCTTCTCGGTCAGCTTGGCGGTGTGGATCTGGTCGAAGATGATCTCGGTCTTGAAGCGTTCGGCATGGCGCTGGAAGCGGTCCATCAGCGCGGGGCCCTGCACGCCGTCGACGTCGGCTGGCCAGTTGTCGACGTCGGTGGTGGTCATCAGTTGGCCGCCCTGCTGCATGCCGGTGATGACGACGGGCGAGAGGTTGGCGCGCGCGGCATAGACGGCGGCGGAATAGCCGGCGGGGCCGGAACCGAGGATGACGAGTTTGTGGTGTTGGGTGCTCATGGCCTGTGCTCGGACGATGGGAAAGCCGGTTATTCTAACCAAACTTGGCGGCAGCGTTCCCATGCTGGCAGCCCGGTATAATTCAGCGCACTTCAGTTCGTAAAGTTCCCATGGCGCGCCCCGCTCCCCGTTCGTCCCAGCCCCTGCCGCCCCGTATGCAACGCCTGCTGCGCGAAGCCCGCGCCTTGCTGGTGGGATTTGCTGCATTGTTGCTGGCGGCGATTCTGCTTACCCACAATGGGGGCGACCCCGGATTCAGCACGACCGGTGATGCTGGCCCTCTGCACAATCTGGGCGGGCGCGCGGGCGCCTGGCTGTCGGATCTGCTGTTGATGCTGTTCGGCGTATCGGCCTGGTGGTGGGTGTTGCTGGCGGTTGCCTACGTCATCCACACCTTCCGACATCTCGACGAAACCCCGCTTGCTGGCGGGCGGCAACGCTGGCTCAAGCTCGGCGGCTTTGGCCTGCTTCTGCTCGCCAGCACCGGCATCGAATGGCTGCGCGCCTGGCACTGGGCGGTGGTGCTGCCGGACGCGCATGGAGGCGTGCTGGGTGACGGCGTGGGCAGTGCTGCGGGTGCACTGCTGGGCTTCACCGGCGGTTCGCTGGCGCTGCTGCTGCTGATGGCGGTGGGCTTCAGCCTGTTCACCGGCGTGTCGTGGCTCAGCATGGCCGAACATACCGGTGAATGGGTGGAGCGCGCATACTGGAAAGCAATCCAGACCTGGCAGGCCTATCGCGACCGCAAGCTGGGGGAAGTGGCGCAGCAGAAGCGCGAGGCGAAAGTCTCGGTAGTCAAGAAAAAAATCGACGAGGCCCCCCCGATCCGCATCGAACCGGTGGTGAAGGAAGTGCCGCAATCCGAGCGCGCCGTCACCGAAAAGCAGGCGCCGTTGTTCTCCGATTTGCCTGATTCGCCGTTGCCGCCGCTGCATCTGCTCGATCCCGCCGACGAAGCAGTGGAAACCGCCAGCCCCGAGGCGCTGGAATACACCTCGCTGATGATCGAGCGCAAGCTCGCCGAATTCGGCGTCGAGGTGAAGGTGGTGTCGGCCTCGCCCGGCCCGGTGATCACGCGCTACGAGATCGAACCGGCGGTGGGGGTGAAGGGCAGCCAAATCGTCAACTTGGCCAAGGACCTGGCGCGCACCCTGTCGGTGATCAGCATCCGGGTGGTCGAGGCCATCCCCGGCAGGCACACCATGGGTCTGGAAATTCCCAATCCCAAGCGGCAGATCGTGCGTTTGAGCGAGATTCTCGGCTCCAAGGCCTATCACGACAGCGCCAGCCCGCTCACCATTACGCTGGGCAAGGACATCGCCGGCAACCCGGTGGTGGCAGACCTCGGCAAGATGCCGCACCTGCTGGTGGCGGGCACCACCGGTTCGGGCAAGTCGGTCGGCGTCAACGCGATGATCCTGTCGCTGGTGTACAAGTCCGATCCGTCCGCCGTGCGCATGATCATGGTCGACCCCAAGATGCTCGAGCTGTCGATCTATGAAGGCATCCCGCATCTCCTGGCGCCGGTGGTCACCGACATGAAGCAGGCCGCCAGCGCGCTCAATTGGTGCGTGGGCGAAATGGAGCGGCGCTACAAGCTGTTGTCGGCAGTCGGCGTGCGCAACCTCGCCGGCTACAACCAGAAAGTGCGCGACGCCAAGAAGGCGGGCACGCCGCTGACGCATCCGTTCAGCCTGACGCCGGACAATCCCGAGCCGCTGGAGACCATGCCGATGATCGTGGTGATGATCGACGAACTTGCTGACCTGATGATGGTGGTCGGCAAGAAGGTCGAGGAACTGATCGCGCGGCTGGCGCAGAAGGCGCGCGCGGCCGGCATCCACCTGATCCTCGCCACCCAGCGTCCGAGCGTCGACGTCATCACCGGCCTGATCAAGGCCAACATCCCGACGCGCATCGCGTTCCAGGTGTCGAGCAAGATCGACTCGCGCACCATCCTCGACCAGATGGGCGCCGAGGCGCTGCTGGGGCAGGGCGACATGCTCTACCTGCCGCCCGGCACCGGCCTCCCGCAGCGCGTACACGGCGCCTTCGTGTCGGACAACGAGGTGCATCGCGTCGTCGATTACCTGAAATCGCTGGGCGAGCCCGAATACATCGAAGGCGTGCTGGAATCGCCGGAAGAAGCAGGCGAGGGCGGCGGCGAATTCGGCGAGGCGGCGGAAGCCGACCCGCTGTACGACCAGGCCGTGGCCTACGTGCTGAAGTCGCGCCGCGCCTCGATCTCGTCGGTGCAGCGCCAGCTGCGCATCGGCTACAACCGCGCCGCCCGCATGATCGAGGACATGGAGCGCGCAGGTCTCGTGTCGTCAATGCAGTCGAATGGCAACCGCGATGTATTGGCGCCCGGAGGCGACGCATGAAGTTTTACGCACTGATTCCCGCAGCGGGCTCGGGCTCACGCATGGGCGGGAGCATTGAAAAGCAGTACATGCCCCTCAATTCGGTTCCCATGATCGCACACGCGATGATGGTGCTGGCACGCGAGCCCCGCCTCTCCAAGATTTTTGTTGTGCTGTCACCCACCGACAAACGCTGGAACAACTATGCGTGGCAGGGGTGGGAAGAACGCATCGAAGTGCTGCGCTGCGGCGGCGCCACCCGCGCCGAAACGGTGCTGAATGGCCTCGACGCCATGTCCAGGGTCTGCGCCGCTGACGACTGGGTGCTGGTACACGATGCCGCGCGTCCCTGTCTGCCGGACGAAATGCTGGGCAAGTTGCTGGACGAAGTCGCCGATGACCCGGTAGGCGGTCTGCTTGCCGTGCCGGTAGCCGACACCCTCAAACGTGCCGCGCCCGAGTCGGCATCCGGCGCGCGGGTCGAAGCCACCGTGCCGCGTGCCGGCCTGTGGCAGGCGCAAACCCCGCAAATGTTCCGCCATGGCAAGCTGGCCGAAGCGCTGCGCGCCGCCGGTAGCGACATGACCGACGAAGCCTCGGCCATCGAGCAGCTTGGGCTGCAACCCAGGCTGGTCGAATCCGACAGCCGCAACCTCAAGGTCACCTATCCGCAGGACCTGGAGTTGGCAGGCCTGATTCTGGGGAAGCTGAATGAATGACCTTCGCGTCGGTCACGGCTTCGACGTGCACGCCTTCGCCGAGAACCGCAAGCTCATCATCGGCGGCGTCGACATTCCCCATGATCTGGGCCTGGCCGGCCATTCCGACGCCGACGTGCTGCTGCACGCGATCTGCGACGCGCTGCTGGGCGCGGCCGGGCTCGGCGACATCGGCCGCCATTTCCCAGATACCGATACCGCGTTCGCCGGCATCGACAGCCGCATCCTGCTGCGCCGCGTCGCCGAACAGTTAAAGGCGCGCGCCTGGCAGGTCAGCAACGTCGACGCCACGATCATTGCCCAGGCGCCGAAAATGGCGCCGCACATCCCACGCATGACGGCGCACATCGCTGACGACCTCGGCGTCGCCCTCGACCGCGTCAACGTCAAGGCCACCACCACCGAAAAGCTCGGCTTCACCGGGCGCGGCGAAGGCATCGCCGCTGAGGCAGTGTGCCTGATCGTGCGTGGCTGAACACGGCCAGACCGAATCCAGCCAAGCCCAGCCGGGCCTGAGTGAACACAGTCCGGACAAGCCGGATATGCTGCGTCTGTTCTTCGCCCTGTGGCCGGACGACGCCACCCGCGACGCGCTCAATCGCACCGGAAAATGGCTGCACCAACACTGGGGAGGCCGCCGCATGCGCGCCGATACCCTGCACATCACCCTGGCCTTTCTCGGCAGCACGCCGACCGACCAACTGGATGTTCTGGCCGCCTGCGCTGACACTGTTCAGGCCGACACATTCGAACTGCTTCTCGATCAAGCCGGCTACTGGCGGCACAACCGCATCGGCTGGCTGGGGGCGAGCGAAACACCGCCGCAGCACATCGAACTGGTCGGTGCGCTGAACGCCGCCCTGCAAGATGCCGGGTTCCCCGTCGACGCGCGCCCGCACGTTCCGCACGTCACCTTGTTACGTAATTCCGCTGGCGGCGAAGTGCCGGAATGTACGCCGGTGGTCTGGCAGATCAGCGAGTTCGTGCTGGTGGTCTCGCGTACCGAGACCGACGGCGCGCATTACGACGTGATCCGGCGCTGGCCGCTCAATTTGAATCAAGGCTAAAAATTCCCGCGCCGACTCGACAGCGGCGTCGCGTTTCGGTTATGATGCGCCCCGCATTAGGCGCGTAGCTCAGCTGGTTAGAGCACCACCTTGACATGGTGGGGGTCGTTGGTTCGAGTCCAATCGCGCCTACCAATATTTACAGGGCCGGGATGGCCAGTTTCAAGAGGGGCTGAACTGCCCACGGAGGTTGCGAAATGTCACCGCGAACTTGCAAGGATGTCACTGGTTAATCCCCGGCGCATCGCAGTTCTGAGTCTTTTCTGCATCTTCAAGTAGTATCCGAAAGCGCGGCCGGTCCGCGCTTTTTTTCATTCTGGAGTTGGGTTCATGGTCAACGTCACGCTTCCCGATGGTTCGGTCCGGCAGTTCGAGGCGCCGGTCACGGTCGCACAGGTCGCTTCCAGCATTGGTGCGGGTCTCGCCAAGGCGGCGCTTGCCGGCAAGGTCAATGGCAAGTTGGTCGACACCAGCCACCTGATCGACGCCGACGCGGCGCTCGCCATCGTCACCACCAAGGATGCTGAAGCGCTCGACCTGATCCGTCACGATGCCGCGCACGTGATGGCGCAGGCGGTGCAGGAGCTCTACCCCGGCACCCAGGTGACGATCGGCCCGTCGATCGAGGACGGCTTCTATTACGACTTCGCCCGCGAGACTCCCTTCACGCCCGACGACCTGGCCGCGATCGAAAAGCGCATGGACGAGATCGTCAAGCGCGACCTGCCGATCCAGCGCGAGGTATGGGAGCGCGAGGACGCCAAGCGTGCGTTCGCCGCGCTGGGCGAGACCTACAAGGTGCAGATCATCGACGAGGTGATTCCGGCCGGCGAGGAACTCAGCATTTATCGTCAGGGCGACTGGTTCGACGTCTGCCGCGGTCCGCACCTGCCGTCGACCGGCAAGCTGCCGCGCGCGTTCAAGCTGATGAAGCTGGCCGGCGCCTACTGGCGCGGCGACTCGAAAAACCCGATGCTGCAGCGCATCTACGGCACGGCGTGGGCGAAGAAGGAAGACCTCGACGCCTACCTGCACCGGCTGGAAGAAGCCGAGAAGCGCGACCACCGCAAGCTGGCGAAGCAGCTCGACCTGCTGCACATGCAGGACGAGGCGCCGGGCATGGTGTTCTGGCACCCCAAGGGCTGGATCGTGTGGCAGCAGATCGAGCAGTACATGCGGCAGAAGTTCGTCGAAAACGGCTACCAGGAAGTGCGCACCCCGGCGGTGATGGACCGCAGCATGTGGGAGAAGTCCGGCCACTGGGAAAACTACCGCGACAACATGTTCACCACCGCGTCGGAAAACCGCGACTACGCGGTCAAGCCGATGAACTGCCCCGGCCACGTGCAGATCTTCAACAGCGGCCTGCATTCCTACCGCGACCTGCCGCTCAGGCTGGCCGAGTTCGGCTCGTGCCACCGCAACGAGCCCTCGGGCGCGCTGCACGGCATCATGCGGGTACGCGGCTTCACCCAGGACGACGCCCACATCTTCTGCACCGAGGACCAGATCGAGCAGGAAGTGGCCGACTTCATCGTCATGCTGCAGAAGGTCTATGCCGACTTCGGCTTCAACGACGTGCTGGTCAAGCTGTCGACCCGGCCGGACAAGCGGGTCGGCTCGGACGAGTCCTGGGACACGGCTGAAGCCGCACTGGCGGCGGCGTTGGACAAAAACGGCCTGGCCTACGACCTGCAGCCGGGCGAGGGCGCGTTCTATGGCCCCAAGATCGAGTTCACGCTGAAGGACACGCTCGGCCGCCTGTGGCAGTGCGGCACCATCCAGCTCGATTTCAACCTGCCGGTGCGCCTCGGCGCCGAATTTGTCGACGAGGACAACAGCCGCAAGCCCCCGGTCATGCTGCACCGCGCGATCCTCGGCTCGATGGAGCGCTTCATCGGCATCCTGATCGAACATCACGCCGGCAACTTCCCGCTGTGGCTGGCGCCGGTGCAGGTGATGGTGATGAACATCAGCGAAAACCAGGCCGGCTATGCGCAAAAAGTGACCCAGGCGCTGCGCGAGGCAGGCATCCGGGCCGTGTCGGACTTGAGTAATAACAAAATTAACTATAAAATCCGGGAACATAGCTTGCAGAAGCTGCCTTATCAGGTGGTCGTCGGCGACAAGGAAATGGAGTCCGGTGTGGTCTCCGTCCGTGCCCGCGGCAACCAGGATCTGGGGCAGCTCGGTTTGGATGACTTGATTGCGCGCCTGAAAGCGGAAACGCTGGCGCGTCAGTAATAGCGGTCAAACAAGGCGTTGGGGCCTCCCGCGAGGGATTGGGCACCGCGCCTTCTTTATTTGTTTGACCTTTTTGCCTTGGCGCAAAGCGTCAGGTTTTTATTTGGAGAACGACTCATCGCGACAGAAAAGAAACAGACCCGCATCAATGGAGAAATTACATCCCCTGAAGTGCGTTTGGTCGGTGTGGAAGGTGAACAGCTTGGCATCGTGAAGATTTACGATGCGCTGCGTCAGGCGGAAGAAGCTGATCTGGACTTGGTTGAAATTGCGCCGACGGCCCAGCCGCCCGTGGCCAAGATCATGGACTACGGCAAGTTCAAGTACCAGGAAAGCAAGAAGCAGCACGAAGCCAAGCTGAAGCAGAAGCAGGTCCAGATCAAGGAAATCAAGTTCCGTCCGGGTACCGACGAAGGCGATTACCAGATCAAGCTGCGCAACCTGATCAAGTTTCTTGAAGAAGGCGACAAGACCAAGATTACGCTGCGTTTCCGGGGCCGCGAAATGGCCCACCAGGAAATCGGCATGGCCCAGTTGAGACGTGTCTCGGCTGATTTGGCTGAACTGGCGGTGGTCGAGCAGTTCCCCAAGATGGAAGGCCGTCAGCTCGTGATGATGCTGGCGCCGAAGAAGAAGATTTAAGTTTCGAGACTGGCGTGTCTCGGTTCCTGGCGGATCAAGCCGGGCGCCAAAAACGCCACACAATACGTGCAGTCGGGTTGGTGAAGCATTCCACGTCGTGGGATCACCTGGCCGCATGAGATAAAAGGAAGCATCATGCCTAAGATGAAAAGCAAGAGCGGCGCCGCCAAGCGGTTCCGTGCGCTGGGCGGCGGCGGATTCAAGCGCTCGCACGCATTCATGCGTCACATTCTCACCAAGAAGAGCACCAAGCGTAAGCGCCAGTTGCGCGGCATGGAAACCGTCAATGCCAGCAACCACAAATCGGTTGCACGTATGTTGCCCTACGCATAAGGAGAGATTAGATGCCACGCGTCAAACGGGGCGTAACCGCCCGAGCCAGTCACAAACGAGTCCTCGATGCCGCCAAAGGCTATCGCGGTCGTCGCAAGAACGTATTCCGCGTCGCTAATGAAGCGGTGATGAAGGCCGGTCAGTACCAGTACCGCGACCGCCGTCAGCGCAAGCGCCAGTTCCGCGCACTGTGGATTGCCCGTATCAACGCCGCCTCGCGCCAACACGGCCTGACCTACAGCGTGTTCATGAACGGTCTGAGCCGCGCCGAGATCGGGATCGACCGCAAGGTGCTGTCCGACATCGCGATTTTCGACAAGGATGCTTTTGCCAAGATCGTCGATCAGGTCAAGGCCAAGCTGGCGGCGTAAGCCGTCAAACTGTCACAAAAAAAGGCCGCAAGGCCTTTTTTTGTTTGTGAATGATTCGAGAATTTTGCCATGCGCAATCCCAACGAAATCGTTGCTGATGCCCTCGCCGCCATTCAGGCCTGCCCCGACCTGCCGACGCTGGAGCAGGTCAAGGCCGCTTATCTGGGCAAGAGCGGACAGCTCACCGAACTCCTGAAAAGTCTGGGCGCGATGCCCGCCGAGGAACGCAAGACCGCCGGTGCGCGCATCAACGAGGCCAAGCAGGCGGTCGAGGCGGCGCTGAAAACCCGTCGCGACGCGCTGCAGCAGGCCGAACTGGACCGCCAGTTGGCGGCCGAGACGCTGGACGTGACCTTGCCGGGGCGGGGCGCAGGACGGGGCGGCCTGCATCCGGTGTCGAAGACGCTTTCGCGCATCCAGGCGCTGTTCCGCTCGATCGGCTTCGAAGTGGCGACCGGACCGGAAATCGAAACCGACTTCTACAACTTCACCGCCCTCAACATTCCGGAAGACCACCCGGCGCGGGCGATGCACGACACCTTCTACCTGCAGAGCGGCGAACTGCTGCGCACCCACACCTCGCCGGTGCAGGTGCGCCACATGGAAACGCATCAGCCGCCGCTGCGCATCATCGCGCCGGGGCGGGTGTACCGCTGCGACTCCGACGTGACGCACACGCCGATGTTCCACCAGATCGAAGGCCTATGGGTCGACGAGTCGGTGTCGTTCGCCGACCTCAAGGGCGTGCTCGCCGACTTCATGCGCAACTTCTTCGAGCGCGACGACCTGCCGGTGCGCTTCCGTCCCTCGTTCTTCCCGTTCACTGAGCCGTCGGCCGAAATGGACATCGGCTGCGTGATGTGCGGCGGCGAGGGCTGCCGCGTCTGTTCGCACACCGGCTGGCTGGAAGTGCTGGGCTGCGGCATGGTGCATCCGAACGTGTTCAAACACGTCAACATTGATACCGAACGCTACGTCGGCTTTGCCTTTGGCCTCGGTGTCGAGCGCCTGGCCATGCTGCGGTATGGCGTCGACGACCTGCGGCTGTTCTTTGAAAATGATCTCCGCTTCCTCAAACAATTCAATTGATGACGCGGGGATCATTTCGGCGAAGCCTTGCCTTCAGGTTAATCGTAGCCAAAATTACCTTCGCTTTCTCAAGCAATTCAATTAATTAGAGCGAATACATCATGCAATTTCCGGAATCCTGGTTGCGTAGCCTGGTCAATCCCGCGCTCGATACCGCCCAGCTGGCTCACACCGTGACGATGGCCGGGCTCGAGGTGGAAGCCCTGACCCCCGCCGCGCCGCCGTTCAATAACGTGGTGGTGGCCGAGATCCTGTCGGCGGAGAAGCATCCCGACGCCGACCGCCTGCGCGTGTGCCAGGTCGACGTTGGCGAAGCTTCGCCGGTCACCATCGTGTGCGGCGCCCCCAATGCGGCGGCCGGGCTCAAGGTGCCGTGCGCGCGTCCCGGTGCCAGGCTGCCCGGGATCGAAATCAAGGTGGCCAAGGTGCGTGGCGTCGAATCCTTCGGCATGCTGTGCTCGACCAAGGAACTGGGTCTGGAAGGCGCGGCCGACGGCCTGATGGTGCTGGATGCCGACGCGCCGGTGGGCGAGGATTTCCGCAGCTGGCTCAACCTGGACGACACCCTCATTACGCTCAAGCTCACGCCCAATCGCGCGGATTGCCTGTCGATGCAGGGGCTGGCGCGTGAAATCGGCGCCATCACCGGAGCCGAAGTGCGGCTGCCGCAGATTGGCGGCGTCGCTGAACGCATCCAGGACGCGGTGCCGGTACAGGTGGCGGCTGCGGACGCCTGCCCGCTTTATCTGGGCCGCGTGGTGCGCGGCATCAACGCGCAGGCCACCACCCCGCGCTGGATGGCCGAACGGCTGGAGCGCAGCGGCATCCGCCCGCTGCTCGCGCCGGTCGACATCACCAACTACGTGCTGCTCGAACTCGGCCAGCCGATGCATGCCTTCGCCCTGTCGCGCCTCAACGGCGGTATCGAGGTGCGGCTGGCCCGTCCCGGTGAAACACTCGAACTGCTGAACGGTCAGACCGCCGAACTCGCGCCCGACATGCTGGTGATTGCCGATGCCAATGGGCCGGTGGCACTGGCCGGGATCATGGGCGGCTTGCCGACCAGCGTGGAACGCGTCACCGTCGACGTCATGCTGGAAGCCGCTTTCTTCGCGCCGGCGGCCATCGCCGGGCGCGCCCGGCGGCTTGGTTTGTCCACCGATTCGTCGCACCGCTTCGAGCGGGGCGTCGATTTCGGCGCCACCCGCCAGGCGATGGAGCGCGCCACCCAACTGCTGCTCGACATCTGTGGCGGCCAGGCCGGTCCGATCACCGAGGCGGCGGCCGCATTGCCCAGGCGTGAGCCGATCACCCTGCGCCTGGCACGCCTCACGCGCGTGGCCGGCGTCGAACTCGGCGCAGATGAAGTGGTGCGGGGCCTCGCCGCACTCGGCGCGCAGGTCGAGCGCCAGGACGATCGCCTGATCGTCACGCCGCCAAGCTTCCGCTTCGATCTGGCGATCGAGGAAGACCTGATCGAAGAAGCGGTGCGCCTGTTCGGCTACGACAATATTCCGGCGCAGCCGCCGGCGGCACCCTCGCGCATGTTGCCGCAGGACGAAACGCTGCTGGCCGACGATAGTCTGCGCCACATGCTGGTCGACCTGGATTACCAGGAAGTCATCACCTACAGCTTTGTCGATCCGGCGTGGGAGACTGCGCTCGACCCCACGGCGCGTCCGCTTCCGTTGGCCAATCCGCTGGCCAGCCAGTTGTCGGCGATGCGCACCACGCTGTGGGCCGGCCTGCTCGAAACCCTGCGCCACAACCTCAACCGCCAGCAGGCGCGGGTGCGCATTTTCGAGCTGGGGCGGGTGTACCGGTCGCAGACCGAGCAGCCCATGAAGCTGGGCGGGCTGGCCTATGGCGACGTGCTGCCCGAGCAATGGGGCGCTGCCGCGCGCCGCGTCGATTTCTTCGACCTGAAGGGCGACCTGGAACGGCTGTTCGGCCATGCGCTCGATACCCGGCGTGGCGCGCATCCTGCGCTGCATCCGGGCCAGTGTGCCGAGGTGTGGGCCGATGGCCGGGTCATCGGCTGGATCGGTGCCCTGCATCCCCGTCTGGTCCAGACATTCGACCTGCCGGCCGTGCCGGTGCTGTTCGAGCTCGACAGCCAGGTGCTGGCGCAGCGCAGCCTGCCGCGCCACGCGACGCTGTCGCGCTTCCCACTGGTGAGGCGCGATCTGGCGTTTGTGCTGGACGCCCACACCCCGGTCGGCGAACTGCTGGCCGTGCTGCGCGAACCCGCAGCCGACTGGGTGCGCTCGATCGACGTATTTGACGATTACCGCGGAAAAGGCATGGCAGAAAACCAAAAAAGCCTTGCTATTCGGGTAGTTATGCAAGATACTGAACGCACATTGACGGATCAGGAAGTGGAGGATGCAGTGCAAAAACTGGTCGATGCCGCGCTTCGTCAGTGCAATGCCAGCTTGCGTGCATGACCTTATTTCTTCTAAGCCATTCCTGCCATAAACGACCATGACCACCCTCACCAAAGCTGATCTGGCCGAACTGCTGTTCGAAAAAGTGGGTTTGAACAAGCGCGAAGCCAAGGACGTCGTCGAGTCCTTCTTCGACGAAATCCGTTTGTCGCTCGAAAAGGGCGACATCGTCAAACTGTCCGGATTCGGCAATTTCCAGTGCCGCGAGAAACCGCAGCGTCCTGGCCGCAATCCCAAAACCGGCGAAGAAATGCCGATTTCCGCGCGTCGCGTGGTGACCTTCCACGCCAGCCAGAAACTCAAGTCCCAGGTCGAAGGCGCCCAAGTTGGAACGCCCAGCGAAGAGTGAACTTCCGCCGATTCCGGCAAAACGTTATTTCACCATCGGTGAAGTGTCGGAACTCTGCGCGGTCAAGGCGCACGTGCTGCGTTACTGGGAGCAGGAATTCACCCAGCTGCGTCCGGTCAAGCGGCGCGGCAACCGTCGCTACTACCAGCATCACGAAGTCCTGCTGATCCGTCGCATCCGCGAACTGCTGTACGAAGAGGGATTCACCATCAGCGGCGCGCGTCAGCGTCTGGAGCACGATGCCGAAGCACCGACCGAGACAGCGCCCGCGCCTGTTGCAGGCGCACTGGATGTCGCCAAGTTGCGCACCGAAATTACCGCGATCCTGAAAATATTGGGCTGACAGGCTTCCGCGGGGCGCCGCTCCTCTGTTAGAATCTCGGGCTTCGTCGGGGCGTAGCGCAGTCTGGTAGCGCACTTGTCTGGGGGACAAGGGGTCGCAGGTTCAAATCCTGCCGTTCCGACCAATAAATTAAAGAATCAGGGTCGGCTCATACCGGCCCTTTTTCTTTGCGGCGGCCGAAACCCTGTTGCCATTGCGGCATCTGCAATTCCTGGCCGAGCTACTATCATTTAACGTCTGTTCAATATCAGGAGAGAGCTATGGAACACACTTTGCCCGCACTGCCCTTCGCCATGGACGCGCTTGCGCCGCACATGTCCAAGGAAACCTTCGAGTACCACTACGCCAAGCACCACCAGGCCTACGTGACCAACCTTAACAACCTGATCAAGGGCACCGACTTCGAGAACAAGTCGCTCGAGGACATCGTCAAGTCCGCGCCCGCCGGCGGCGTCTACAACAACGCCGCCCAGGTGTGGAACCACACCTTCTTCTGGAACTGCCTGACCCCCAACGGCGGCGGCGCTCCGTCCGGCGCGCTGGCCGACGCCATCAACAAGAAGTGGGGCTCGCTCGACGAGTTCAAGAAAGCCTTCCAGACCAGCGCCGTCGGCAACTTCGGTTCGGGCTGGACCTGGCTGGTGAAAAAGGCCGACGGCTCGGTCGACATCGTCAACATGGGCGCTGCCGGCACCCCGCTGACCACCGGCGACAAGGCCCTGCTGTGCATCGACGTGTGGGAGCACGCCTACTACATCGACTACCGCAACCTGCGTCCCAAGTTCGTCGAGACCTTCCTCGACAAGCTGGTGAACTGGAAGTTTGCCGAAGCGAACTTCGCTTAAACTAGGCTTTGAGGGAGCTTTATGCTTCCATGCAGAAAATGAAAACCGGGGCTATATGCCCCGGTTTTTTTTTGGATAAACGGTTGAGAGAGGGAGCGTCGTGAAGAAGCCGCACAGTAAACACTCAAGTTGCCTTCTAAGGTGCGCGTGAAATTGTTAGGGCGTATTTACAAACTCATCCATCTTCCGCAAATGTGCTGCTACAAGAGCATCTTGCTTTGCCATTGAAGATAACTGTGCCGAAGCGAGTAATCCGTACGCTCCCGTAGCATTAATGCACTTGATCACATCTTCTTTTGGGTAGTTTGAGCCAAGTGTTCCATCCCCATGTCGGCGGGTAATTTGTATCTAGCCGGTATGAGTGAAGTCATTCAATGCATTCCACGCATTTGCCTTCATTTGAGACAACGTAGGCTGGTAAGCCCCAATTGCCGCCTCTATTTCAGCAGTCAACTCACTGAAATGTTTATTAATGCCGCGCTTCTCGAAACTGTCTAGCTGCACATCGGTTGTGCAGTGAAGTATCCATAGCCCTCGTGTAACAGACTCGACAAGAATCCGCATCATCGCGTGCATGGATCCATAGAGATGAGAATCGCAAAGGAGAGCAATTGCCGCTTGGTGCTCAATTGCCACATCGAAACAGCCAGAGGCAATATGCTGTTTTCGATCCCCGGCGATCTCAATGCCTTTTGTATTGTCGTCAATCCAGCGAACCAGATCGCGGAGAGCGCTAAGACGCACTTCAAGACTCATAGAGCCCTTGTATGTTCAAACCATCGATTCCGGAGAAGAATCGAAAACTGAGCGGGAGGAATCTTCTCCTGCGGTTGCCGAGACGATAGCCCGGTGAGGCCTTGGGTTGCAAAGCCCGTACGTTAGCGTGGGGCGTCGTCCCGGATGTTCTTGTAACCCGAACAGTTGACTGGGCATGCTCAAGCCCGGATTTTTGCAAGGCAGGGTACCGGAATGAACACACACGAATCGTTTGTCGGAATCGATATATCCAAGGATTGGCTCGACATTGCCTGGCTGTCCGGCCAGGCGCTGCGGGTGGAACACTCGGTCGCGGCCATTGCCGGGTTGATCGAACGCTTGCTTGAACAGCCGCCCACGCTGATCGTTATGGAGGCGACGGGCGGGCTTGAAACCTCTCTTGCCAGTGCGCTGGCCGCTCGAGGTCTGGCGGTGGCCGTGGTAAATCCGCGTCAGGTGCGCGACTACGCCAAGGCGTGCGGACGGCTCGCCAAGACCGACCGCGTCGACGCACTGATCCTGGCTGCGTTCGCCTCGGCAATCAGGCCCCAGGTGCGCCCGTTGCCCGACGAGGAAACGCGTGCGCTGAGTGATCTGCTGGCGCGGCGGCGCCAGCTCATCGACATGCGGGTGCAGGAAAAACTGCGTCTTGAGCGTGCCTCGGCAGTGCAACGCGACAGCCTCAAGGAACACATCGCCTGGCTGGACGAGCGCATTGCCCGGATAGATACCGAACTCACCCACGCCCTGCGCACCTCGCAGGCCTGGCGGGAGAAAGACGATTTGCTGCAGGCGATTCCTGGCGTCGGCAAGGTCACCCGTGCCACCTTGCTGGCGCTGTTGCCGGAATTGGGCAATTTGAATGGCAAGGAGATCGCAGCCCTGGCCGGTGTGGCGCCGTTCAATCGCGACAGCGGCAAGCATCAGGGGGAACGCATCGTTTGGGGTGGACGCTCGCAAGTGCGGCGTGTGTTGTACATGGCGGCCGTATCGGCGGCACGCTGCAACCCGGTGATTCGCGACTTCTATCAACGTCTGCGCAGCCAGGGCAAACCGGCCAAAGTGGCCCTGACCGCCTGCATGAGGAAACTGCTGGTCATCATGAATTCCATGCTCAAGCATCGCACTCCCTGGAATCCTCCTGTTGACTTACAACACAGTTGCTAACGT
>JAIBFA010000048.1 GCA_019459325.1 Thiobacillus sp. | reverse complement strand
TCTGCTCGCGGGGGTCTTCGATCGGGGTATCTGGTGCTTCGTGCGGTCGGGTTTTGGCCTGGGGGGGGGCGTGGGTTAGGGGTTCATCGGTTTCGTGTCGCGGGTCTACGTCTTCCTCCGTTCGTGGGGGCGGGCGGAGGTGTCGATCGGGCAAAAGGTCACCGGCGGGCGTACCATACTGGCACGCTGGTAGCCCTTCGCCATGTCCGAATTCGATCACCGCAAGCCCCATATGCCGCGATCACGGATGCGTGACCGCGGCATCTACCTGCTGCCGAACCTGTTCACCACCGGCGCGCTGTTTGCCGGGTTCTATGCCGTGGTGCAGGCGATGAACGGGCGCTTCGAGCATGCGGCGGTGGCGATCTTCATCGCCATGGTGCTCGACGGTCTCGACGGCCGCGTCGCCCGCATGACGCATACGCAGAGCGCCTTCGGCGCCGAATACGACAGCCTGTCCGACATGGTGTCGTTCGGCGTCGCCCCGGCGCTGGTGATCTACGAATTCGCCCTGCAGGGCATGGGCAAGCTCGGCTGGATTGCCGCCTTTGTCTATTGCGCCGGCGCGGCGCTGCGGCTGGCGCGCTTCAATACCCAGCTCGACACCATCACCGACAAGCGCTTTTTCCAGGGGCTGCCCAGCCCGGCGGCGGCTGCGCTGATCGCCGGCTTTGTCTGGGTGATGGTTGAATACGGCATTGCGGGCAGCGAGGTGCGCTGGCTGGCCGGGGTGATAGCGCTGTTCGGCGGGCTGACCATGGTCAGCAACTTCCGCTTCTACAGCGGCAAGGAAATCAACCTGCGCAAAAGCGTGCCCTTCTTCGTCATCCTGCTCGTTGTGCTGGCCTTCGTCCTGATCTCGACCAGCCCGCCTGAAGTGCTGTTCGGGGCGTTTGTGCTGTACGGCTTGTCGGGCTATGCTGATGCGCTGTGGAAGCTGCTGCGTCGCAACAAGCCGTCCCCCTTGCAGGGCGGCGAAAAATAGATAGAATTTAGACCATGTCTAATTGGTCGCAACCGTCCTTTCTCCTCTGCCTGTCGAACGTTCTGTTTGGCAGCCTGCTGCTGCGCGTCGCGCGCACACATTAACCCCCCCCTCCCTGCAGTACCCGTGCCGCCAGTCTGATGCGGCAACCCCTTATAATGCGTCGGCCCGAATCGACTGAGACCCGGCCCGACCTACCATGGAGCCTGCCATGAACGACCGTTTGTTTATTTTCGACACCACCTTGCGCGACGGCGAGCAAAGCCCTGGCGCGTCGATGACCAAGGAAGAGAAGCTCCGCATCGCCCGCCAGCTGGAAAAGCTCGGCGTCGACGTCATCGAAGCGGGTTTTGCCGCCGCCAGCCCGGGCGACGCCGATGCGATCCGCACCATTGCCGAAACCATCCAGAACTCGACCGTGTGTTCGCTGGCGCGCGCCAACGAGCGCGACATCCACGCCGCCGGCGGCGCGATCAAGCCCGCGAAGTCGGGGCGCATCCACACCTTCATCGCCACCAGCCCCATCCACATGGAAAAGAAGCTGCGCATGCAGCCGGACCAGGTGGTCGAGGCGGCGATCAAGGCCGTCAAGCTCGCGCTCGAATACACCGACGACGTCGAATTCTCGGCCGAGGACGCGGTGCGCTCCGACATGGATTTCCTCGTCCGCATCTTCGACGAGGTGATCAAGGCCGGTGCCAAAACCATCAACGTGCCCGACACCGTCGGCTATTCGATTCCGGCTTTGTGGGGCGAGCGCATGAAGCAGTTGATCGAGCGCGTGCCCGGCTCGGACAAGGTCATCTGGTCGACCCACTGCCACAATGACCTCGGCATGGCGGTCGCCAACTCGCTCGCCGCGGTGATGAACGGCGCGCGCCAGGTCGAGTGCACCATCAACGGCCTCGGCGAGCGCGCCGGCAACGCCTCGCTGGAAGAGATCGTTATGGCGGTGCGCACCCGTCGCGATGTGTTCAACTGCGACACCCGCATCGACGCCACCCAGATTGTGCCGGCGTCGAAGCTCGTCTCCACCATCACCGGCTACCCGGTGCAGCCGAACAAGGCCATCGTCGGCGCCAACGCCTTCGCGCATGAGTCGGGCATCCACCAGGACGGCGTGCTGAAGCACCGCGAGACCTACGAAATCATGCGTGCGGAAGACGTCGGCTGGAACGCCAACCGGCTGACGCTCGGCAAGCTTTCGGGGCGTGCCGCGTTCAAGAGCAAGCTCGCCGAGCTCGGCATCGTGCTCGAGACCGAAGAGGCGCTCAACGCCGCGTTCGCCCGCTTCAAGAGTCTGGCCGACAAGAAGCGCGAGATCTTCGATGAGGACCTGCAGGCGCTGGTCTCCGACGAAGGCTATGCCGCCGGGCATGAGCGCTACAAGCTGGTGTCGATGAAGGTCTGTTCCGAGACCGGCGAAGTCCCGCATGCGCAGCTGGTGTTCACCGACGACGGTGCCGAGAAGCAGGCAGACGGCCTGGGCTCGGGCCCGGTCGACGCCACCTTCAAGGCGCTCGAATCGGTCGTCAACAGCGGCGCCAACCTGCTGCTGTATTCGGTCAACAACATCACCAGCGGCACCGATGCGCAGGGCGAAGTGACCGTGCGGCTGGCGCTGGACGGCCGCGTGGTCAACGGGCAGGGCGCCGACACCGACATCGTCGTGGCCTCGGCCAAGGCCTACCTGCACGCGCTGAACAAGCTGCACAGCAAGCGCGAGCGGGCGCATCCGCAGGTGTGATGCGCGTCTTGTTGAAAAAAACGCCCCGGTGGGGCGTTTTTTTATGGGTGTCAGGAATGCCGTGTCGGGAACGGCCGCACGGCCCCGATCAGGGCCACCGTCTAATTGCTTTTGACGATGCAGTTTCTGCCGTTCTGCTTCGCCTGATACAGCCGCCTGTCCACCCCTTCAATAAACTTGAGCGGTTCATCCTGATGGGAGGGAACAATGGTGCCCACCCCGAGGCTGACCGTCAGCACCTGGCTGACCTCGGATTTTTCGTGCGGGATCTGTTCCTTGAAAATCAGACTGCGGCATCGCTCGGCGATCTTGGCGGCCGACTTTTCATCCGTCTCGGGCAGAACCAGCACGAACTCTTCGCCTCCGAAGCGGGCGAAAAAATCCCGTGACCGGGTCGCAGCCAAACCCAGGGCCTGTCCCACGCGCCTTAAGCAGTCATCGCCCTGAATATGCCCGTAGTGGTCGTTGTATTGCTTGAAATAATCGATATCCAGCATGATCAAGGAAAGCGGCTGATTATTGCGTCGCGCATGGGTCCATTCCACTTCCATGATGGAATCGAACATGCGCCGGTTGGCGACGCCGGTCAAACCGTCCTTGAAAGAAAGTTCTTCCAGCTCTTTCTGGAGGCTCATCAGTTTCTCTTCGGTTTTTTTCCGCTCGCTGATGTCGAACATGAACCCGACCAGCGAATCGACTTCTCCGTCTTCGTTGCGGACCACATGCACCACATCGCGAATCCACACGTACGCTCCGTCCCGCGTCAGGGCGCGATAGTCCGCCTCGTGGTCGGTGCCGGCCTGGGATTGGGCGACGCAAAAATTAACCACCCACGCCCGGTCTTCCGGATGCATCCTCGCTGCCCAGTCCTCCACGCTCGCCCAGCTTGCGGGCGACCAGCCGAGCAGGCCTTCTATCTGCGGTCCGATATAGGCGAACTTCATGGAACGCCAGTCCAGTTTCCATGGAATGGCTTTCGTGGATTCAAGCAGGGTCTTGTAGACCGCGCTGTCGGCTTCCATTTCGCATGCACTGTCAGTCATCGTTTTATCCCAATCTGTTGTCCGACCCAGGACAGGCATGTCTGGGTCCCGTTCATTCATAGAGAACTGGTGCCGATTTCGCGGGGGATCGCTACGCCTCTCAGCGTATCAGGGGCGTATTAAGGAATGATGCTATGCCTTTGTCACATCGCCTGAAGGGTGTATCCCGCCGTTGGCGCCCGAGGCGCGGGCAAGCAGCTGTAAAAGCGGCGCAGGCTCGTCGTATACGATCCGCTTTCCGGCACGCAGATCGCGGCGCATCAGCCGGATCATCTGCTGCAATACCGCATCGGAGAATGCTTCCGCCGGGCGCCCCGTGACTTCGGCAAGCCGCCCGGCGATCACCGCCGGATCGCTGACCACAGGGCAGATGCGGTAACGGTATTCCCCGCCGATGGCTTCGGGGGGCAGGTCCATGAACCGTCCCGCATGTTGCCGAAAGAAACTGAGCGGCAAACGGTAGGCATTGTGACCCAGTATCGGAAGGTCGTCGGGAACCGCTTCGTCTTCATCCAGTACCTGCAGCCGGGTTGCCAGGGGCAGCAACTGATCCAGACGGTAGTCGTCCTGCATATGGGCGTTGCCCAGGCGTACCAGATTGGCAATCAATTCGCCCAGCGAGGCGTGGCCGATGATGGCGGCGCGCTTGGGCAGACCGCCCCATGCGCCATCCGCGCCGTTGAGCAGCGCCTCGATCACGGACGCATTTTCGAAGCCTCCGCCCGCATGCATATGAACCAGTATTTTCAGCGGCGGCGGCAGGAAACACCGGGCCACCGCGACGAAGGCGCCCACCTGCAAGGGCAGGTAGGTCCCCCGATCGTCCTCGATGCTGATGCCTTCGATGGATTGCTCTGCCAGCAGGCTCAGGATCGAGCAGACCGTATCGGGGTCCTCTGCTAAGGCATCGCAGCCGTCCACGATATTGATCAGGATGCGCGGCTTGCCGCCCCCGTCGCCACGGACGTTGTCGTTGAGCCACTGGATGCTGGCCGGCAGGCTGCGGCGCAGCGTCTCCAGATCGTACTGCCCCGCCATGCCCGCCCGGCTCAGATAGATTTCGTGCAGGGTATTGGGGACCCCATAGGCCTGCAGCTTGAGTTGCGAAGGCGAGGGCGTGAACGTGCCGTCCGCCTGGGCGATCCCGATATCGGTGAACGCAAAACAACCGGTCATGTCGATCTGATGATCGCGCAGATAGATCATGAAATCGTCATCCACCTCCGGCTCGTCCGGCATGGCGTAATCCAGCGTGCCCAACAGGATATTGCGGAAGCCGAATGCCCGAATCCTCGGAAGGATGCTCAACTTGTCCGCCAGGGTCTGTCCGATACGCGCCCCGACGGGGTTTTCACGCAGGGACAGATCGATCAGATAGGGGTCGATGCGACGGAGTTTCTCTATCTTCGCCTGCGCCCCCGCCAGAATGGCATGGGCATTTTCCAGGCTGGTTTGCGAGGGCGGCATGGTCATGCCTGCCGTGACGGCGCGCTGAGCTTGGCGTAGTAGATCGCGGCGAAGAAGAACACCACCGACAGCACCACCTCGCCGCCGGCCAGCCAGGCCGACAGCCCTTTGTCCGACCATGCGCGCACCACGCCTTCGGTGAAGTAGGCCAGCACCAGCATCGGCGCCCATTGGTAGGTGTAGCGGCGGCCCTTGAGGATGCCCATCAGCGGCAGCAGCAAGGGCAGCGCCTTGAACGCCAGCGAGGAGCCGCCTGGTCGGATCGGCGCCAGCCACAGCTCCCACGCCAGACACAGGAAGATCAGCGCGATCAGGCTCGCGCTCGCGATGTGTTGAAGCGTTTTCATTGGGGAAAAAGTTTGGTTGCGGTTTCGGCGAGCCGCTTGCCGAGTGCGATGCACAGCGTGCGCTCGTCGTCGGTCAGCGGCTTGTCGTCGTTGGCGCCGGCCCAGTGGCAGGCGCCGTAGGGGGTGCCGCCGCTCGCGGTGTGGTTCACTTCGGGCAGGGTGTAGGGCAGGCCGACGATCAGCATGCCGTGGTGCAGCAGCGGCAGCATCATGCTGACGAGCGTGGTTTCCTGGCCGCCGTGCAGGCTGGCGGTGGAGGTGAATACCGCGGCCGGCTTGCCGACCAGCGAACCCTTGGCCCACAGCGCGCCGGTGGTGTCGAGAAAATACTTCAGCGGCGCCGCCATGTTGCCGAAGCGGGTGGGCGAGCCGAGCGCGAGGCCGGCGCACTGTTCCAGATCGACCAGTTCGACATAGGGCGCGCCGGCGTCCGGCACCGGCGGCTCGGCCACCTGGGTGCGCGGCGCCACCGGCGGCACCGTGCGTACCCGCGCGGCGGCGCCGGCCACCTGGTTGACGCCGCGCGCAATCAGCTGCGCCATCTCGCGCACGTTGCCGCCCACGCTGTAATACAGGACAAGAATTTCGGTCATGGCTGTTCGTCTGCAAAAACGGTGAAATCGATCAGGTCGAAGCCCGGCGTATGCTCCAGGCGTCGGCCGAAGGTGAGCGTGTACTTGTGAGAAGCATGCCTGAGCTCGGCGTCCATGCCGCTCTGATAGAGGTGGCGCGGCAGCAGCAGGCGATCATTCTGCTTCAGCGTATCCAGGCCCGGAACGAACAGCGCCGGTTCCGGGCTGGCCTTGCGGTGGCCGCGCAAGGGGCGTACCCACACCGGCTGGATCTGCGGCGACAGCCGCTCGACGCCGAGTTCGACCTCGCTCGCATCGCGCATGCGGATCCAGCGGATCACGCCCAGCGACCACGTCGCCGTCTGATCGGCGCGCAGGGCCAGCGGGTCGCCCACCTTCAGGTTCAGCGGGGCATCCGGCGTCCCGCTCAGCGCAAGCCCGGCCGCGCTGTCGTTGCTGACCCGCCAGTCGGTGGCGTTGACGGCGACCGGGGCAGCGAAGAACACCGGCCCGACGTCATGGATCGGCAGGCTGTCCGCGTCTTCGGCATCGGGCGGGGGCGCGGACGGCACCAGATCCAGCAGCCGGTGGATGGCGCTCACGCCGGCCACGATCTGCACCGTGCTGCCGGGGGTGGAAAAACGCCTGAACGCGCGCTGCGTACTGGCGCCCCACTGCTTGAGCAGGCGTTTGCATAGCGCCTGGCTGATCTCGCTTTCCATCCCCGCCGGCAGGCCGATGCGCTGCGGCGCGTCGCCGGTGCGCAGGCGACTCACGGTGTCATGCAGGTGGCGGCACAGCGCATCGGTGTCGAGCCAGAGGCCGCTGTCTTCCGGGCTGGCCGCGACATGGCTCGGCGGGGCATCGCCCTCGGTCCCGATCGCAAAGCCGCGCGGCGAAGTCGGCGCGCGCCCCAGTTGCGCCAGACCGCCGAACTGCTCCAGATACAGCCGGGTGTGGGCGAGTTCGGCGTGGCTCATGTGCGGCGGGTCGGCCAGGGCGAGCAGCAGCGCCTGGCAGTAGGCCCGGCTGGCGGGCGGCGCGTCGTCCACCGCGTGGTCGGCCAGGTCCGAGGCCTGAGCAAAGGCGCGCAGCTTGTGCATGTCCTGCCACAGCCCGGCAGGCGGCGGCGTGTGGGTCAGATCGCAGGCGCTCTGGATGTCGCGCAGCGCCGCCATCAGCCGTCCGGCGACTTCGGCCATGCGCTTGGGGTTGGCGCGGCCGAAGCGCCGCTGGGTCAGCGCCAGCAGCGTCTGCTTGTAGCCGATGCTGTGCTCGATATGCAGTTCGCGCAACAGCGCGCCGATCTGCCGCTGCTGCGCGTGAGGCGGCACGCCGGCGTCGGCCAGCAAGGCTTCCAGGCTGGCGGCGGCGCGCGCCAGCACCGGACGATACAGCGCCAGCAGCGCGTGGCGTTCGTCCGCCCCCAGCGGATGACGGTTGAGCGCATACAAGGCCATGACCAGCTGCTGGGCGGTGTCTGCCGGGCTGGCGAAGGGCAGGCGGTCGAGCCATTCCGCGACCGCTTTCGGCCGGGTTTCCACCGTGTGCTGCAAGACCGGATCGGGGCCGGGGACGTTGAAATTGAGCATGCAGGGTCAGTCGAACACGACAGTCTTGTTGGCGTACACCAGCACGCGGTTGTCCAGGTGCCATTTCACCGCGCGCGACAGCACCACCTTTTCCAGGTCGGCGCCCTTGTTGATCAGGTCGTCGAGGCTGTCGCGGTGCGAGATGCGCGCCACGTCCTGCTCGATGATGGGGCCGTCGTCGAGCGTCTCGGTGACGTAGTGCGCGGTGGCGCCGATCAGCTTGACCCCGCGCTCGAACGCCCGGTGGTAGGGCTTGGCGCCGTGGAAGGCCGGCAGGAAGGAATGGTGGATGTTGATGATGCGGTTGGGGAAGTGGCGGATGAAATCCGGCGACAGCACCTGCATGTAGCGCGCCAGCACGATGAAGTCGATCTTCTGGTCGCGCAGGATCGCCATCTGCACCTGCTCGGCCTCGTGCTTGGCGTCCTTGTGCACGAGCAGATGCTGGTAGGGTACGCGGTAGGTATCGGCCAGCCAGCGCGTGTCCTCGTGGTTGCTGAGGATGATCGGCAGCTCGCAGTGCAGCTCGCCGCTCTGGAAGCGGTACAGCAGGTCGGCCAGGCAGTGGTCGAACTTCGACACGAACACCGCCATGCGCGGCTTGCGGCTCGATTCGGCGAGCCGCCAGGTCATGCCGAAGCGGGTCGCGATGGGCTCGAAGGCGGCAGCGAACTCGGCCAGATCGAGGTTGAAGTCCGCCAGCTCCCACTCCACCCGCATCAGAAACAGCTTCAGCTCGGCGTCCTGGTGCTGGTCGGCGTGCAGGATGTTGGCATTGTGCAACAGCAGAAAATCGGCAATGGCGGCGACCAGCCCCTTCTGGTCGGGGCAGGAAATCAGCAGAACGGCGGTATGACGCATGGCGGCGCCCGGCAATCCCGGGTGAGGTTTTTTGCGCCATCATAACCAAAATTCCCCTGACCGCCTTATGGAAACCGGCGCTGCGCCGGCCTGGGCGCCGGAGCGCGCAAAGATTCAGCAGTCTTTGCGCAGCGCACCTCGTATCCGAGCCTGCTAATAAACTGAACTTCGACGCATTCATCGGCCTGGTTGGACGTTTCTTCCCGCCAGCCCGCATCCAGCCATGCACCTGTTCAAACTTTAGGCATGCGGCCAGGCAAAAACTTTGATTTGTCTTGGGATTTTTCGGGCGCTGAAAAAACCCGGCGAAACAAACCACATCCGGGTTGACATGCCCGGCCAGGGACCTAGAATTTGTACCTGCTCCCCGCCAGCACCACAATATGTTGTGAATAGAACTGTGCACGGGGGCTGGGAAAGCTGTGCATAAGTTGTGTGTTTTTTACGCTTTTGGACACAGCTGCCTGGTTTTTCGTCCTACCCACCAAGGAGCCTAGTAGATGTTGAACGTCGCCACCGAATCCGCCGCACCCCCGCCCATTCCCCCGCTCGAAACCGCCGAACCGGTCACCATCGACACGCGTTACGCCGACTACAAGATCATCCGCCGCAACGGCGCCGTGGTGGGCTTTGCGCCCAACAAGATCGCGATCGCCGTGACCAAGGCCTTCATTG
This sequence comes from Thiobacillus sp., assembly GCA_019459325.1. GTDB lineage: Bacteria > Pseudomonadota > Gammaproteobacteria > Burkholderiales > Thiobacillaceae > Thiobacillus. Next base: position 2,906 of record JAIBFA010000048.1, on the reverse strand, counting down.
CGGTGCAGGGCGGGCAGGCAGCGGCCTCGGCGCGCATCCGCGAGCTGGTCGAATCGATCACCAGCCAGGTGACCTCCGCCCTGATGCGGCGCACCCCCAATGGCGGCACCTTCCACATCGAGGACATCCAGGACCAGGTCGAACTGGCCCTGATGCGCTCGGGCGAGCATGAAGTCGCGCGTTCCTACGTGCTGTACCGCGAAAAGCGCACCCAGGAACGCGCCGCGCAAAAGGCCGCCGGCGTGCCCGAAGCCACCCTGCACGTGATCGAGGACGGCCAGAAGAAGCCGCTCGACACCGCGCGCCTCGCCGGCCTCTTGGCCGACGCCTGCACCGGCCTCGGCGACAACGTCAAGGCCGAGCCGATTATGCACACCGTGCTGCGCGACCTCTACGACGGCGTGCCGATGGCCGAAGTCGAAAAGGCGCTGGTGCTGGCCGCCCGCTCGATGATCGAGCAGGACCCGGGCTATTCCTTCGTCTCCGCCCGCCTGCTGCTCAACTCCATCCGCCACGAAGTGCTGGGCGAGGCCGTGATGCAGGCGCAGATGGGCGAACGCTACGCCGAGTATTTCCCGCAATTCATCAAGAAGGGCATCGCCGCCGAACTGCTGGACGAGAAGCTCGCCCAGTTCGACCTCGAGCGCCTGGCCAAGGAGCTCGACGCCGGCCGCGACTACCAGTTCGGCTACCTGGGCCTGCAGACCCTGTACGACCGCTATTTCCTGCACATCGAAGAGTCGCGCATCGAACTGCCGCAGGCCTTCTTCATGCGCGTGGCGATGGGCCTCGCCATCAATGAAGTCGACCGCGAAGCGCGCGCCATCGAGTTCTACCAGGTGCTGTCCAGCTTCGACTTCATGTCGTCCACCCCGACGCTGTTCAATGCCGGCACGCGCCACAGCCAGCTGTCGTCCTGCTATCTCACCACCGTCACCGACGACCTCGACGGCATCTACCAGGCCATCAAGGAAAACGCCATGCTGCAGAAGTACGCAGGCGGCCTGGGCAACGACTGGACCCCGGTGCGCGCGATGGGCGCCCGCATCAAAGGCACCAACGGCAAGTCGCAGGGCGTCGTGCCCTTCCTCAAGGTCGTCAACGACACCGCCGTCGCGGTCAACCAGGGCGGCAAGCGCAAGGGCGCCGTGTGCGCGTATCTCGAAACCTGGCACCTCGACATCGAGGAATTCCTCGACCTGCGCAAGAACACCGGCGACGACCGCCGCCGCACCCACGACATGAACACCGCGAACTGGATTCCCGACCTGTTCATGCAGCGCGTGATGGAAGCCGGCGACTGGACCCTGTTCTCGCCCAACGACGTGCCCGACCTGCACGACCTCTACGGCCGCAAGTTCGCCGAGGCCTACACCGAATACGAGCGCAAGGCGGATCGCGGCGAGATCAAGGTGTTCCGCCGCATTCCCGCGCTGCAGATGTGGCGCAAGATGCTGTCGATGCTGTTCGAAACCGGCCATCCCTGGATCACGTTCAAGGACCCGTGCAACATCCGCAGCCCGCAGCAGCACGTCGGCGTCGTCCACAGCTCCAACCTGTGCACCGAGATCACGCTCAACACCAGCGACAGCGAAATCGCCGTGTGCAACCTCGGCTCGGTCAACCTCGTCAATCACCTGAAAGACGGCAAGCTCGACCTGGACAAGCTCAAGACCACGATCCACACCGCGATGCGCATGCTCGACAACGTGGTGGACGTCAACTACTACGCCGTCGGCAAGGCGCGCAATTCCAATCTCAAGCACCGTCCGGTGGGCCTCGGCATCATGGGCTTCCAGGATGCGCTGCAGGAGCTGCGCGTGGCCTACGCGTCGAACGAAGCCGTCGAATTCGCCGACCGCTCGATGGAAGCCGTCGCCTACTACGCCTTCTGGGCGTCGACCGAACTGGCGCAGGAACGCGGCCGCTATTCCAGCTACGAAGGCAGCCTGTGGAGCCGCGGCATCCTGCCGCAGGATTCGCTGAAACTGCTGGCCGAAGAGCGCGGCGGCTATCTGGAAGTCGACATGAGCAGCACGCTCGACTGGAACGCGCTGCGTGAGCGCATCGGCCAGTACGGCATGCGCAACTCCAACTGCCTGGCGATCGCGCCGACCGCGACCATCGCCAACATCGTCGGCGTCTCCGCGTCGATCGAGCCGACCTACCAGAACATCTACGTCAAATCCAACCTGTCGGGCGAATTCACCGTCGCCAACAAGTACCTGGTCAACGACCTGAAGAAGCTCGGCCTGTGGGACGAAGTCATGGTCGCCGACATCAAGTACTTCGACGGTTCGCTGGCCAAAATCGACCGCATCCCGGCCGACATCCGCACGCTGTACGCCACCGCGTTCGAGATGGAAACCAGCTGGCTGGTGGAATGCGCGTCGCGCCGCCAGAAGTGGATCGACCAGGCGCAGAGCCTGAACATCTACATGGCGGGTGCAAGCGGCAAGAAGCTCGACGAGACCTACAAGCTGGCGTGGATTCGCGGCCTGAAGACCACGTATTACCTGCGCACGCTGGGCGCCACCTCGGCGGAGAAATCCACCGGCAAGGGCGGCGAGCTCAACGCGGTGTCGTCGAGCGGCGGGGCCGGGGCGATGAGCAGCGGCGGCAGCAGCGCGATGGGCAAGGCGGCGGCGAATCTGCCGGAGCCGGAGATCGAAGGGCGCGCCTGCACGATGCGGCCGGGGGATCCGGGGTTCGAGGAATGCGAGGCGTGCCAGTAAAGGGGTAGGGAGGGGGAGCCTGGCCAATGGATGGCTTCGCGAGAGCGAGGGTTCGTTGGCCGGGGGTAGCCCGGCGGCTAGTCACTTTCTTTGTCTCGCCAAAGAAAGTAACCAAAGAAAAGCGACCCTGCTGCGCCACCCCGTCGGGGCGGGCCGCGCCAGAACCGAGCC
>JAIBFA010000032.1 GCA_019459325.1 Thiobacillus sp. | reverse complement strand
AAGGAAATTTCCCGCGCCTGCCTGCCCAACGGCGGCCGCGTCCCCGAAAACCTGAAGGAAGGCCAGGAACTGCTGGTGCAGGTGGAAAAGGACGAACGCGGCAACAAGGGCGCGGCGCTCACCACCTACGTCTCGCTGGCCGGCCGCTATGTCGTGCTGATGCCGACCAATCCGCGCGGCGGCGGCGTCTCGCGCCGCATCGAAGGCGAGGAACGCAACTAACTGCGCGACACCCTGGCGCAGCTCGACATCCCCGAAGGCATGAGCCTGATCGCCCGCACCGCCGGCATCGGCCGCACCGCCGAGGAATTCCAGTGGGACCTGAACTACCTGCTGAGCCTGTGGAAAGCCATCGACGGCGCGTCCACCTCGCAAAAAGGCGCGTTCCTGATCTATCAGGAAGGCAGCCTGGTGATCCGCGCCATCCGCGATTATTTCTCGGCCGACATCGGCGAAATCCTGATCGACACCGAAGACATCTACGAACAGGCGCAGCAGTTCATGGCGCACGTGATGCCGGACAACGTCAACAAGGTCAAGCTCTACCGCGACGACGTGCCGCTGTTTTCGCGCTTCCAGATCGAGCACCAGATCGAATCGGCGTATTCGCGCCAGGTCAACCTGCCTGCCGGCGGCGCCATCGTGATCGACCACACCGAGGCGCTGGTGTCGGTCGACGTCAACTCGGCGCGCGCCACCAAGGGCAGCGACGTCGAGCAGACCGCCTACAACACCAACCTCGAAGCGGCCGACGAAATCGCCCGCCAGATGCGTCTGCGCGACCTCGGCGGCCTGATCGTGATCGATTTCATCGACATGGAGAACCCCAAGCACCAGCGCGAAGTCGAGAACCGCCTGCGCGATGCCCTGCATCACGACCGCGCCCGCGTGCAGACCGGCAAGATCTCCCGCTTCGGCCTGCTGGAAATGTCGCGCCAGCGGCTGCAGCCCTCGCTCGGCGAGACCAGCTACACGCCCTGCCCGCGCTGCCATGGCACAGGCCACATCCGCGGCACCGAATCGTCGGCGCTGCATATCCTGCGCATCCTGCAGGAAGAGGCGATGAAGGAAAACACCGGCGCCTTGCATGTGCAGCTGCCGGTCGACGTCGCCACCTTCCTGCTCAACGAAAAGCGCGTCGATATTCACACGCTCGAATCGCGCCTCAAGGTGAACGTGGTGTTGATCCCCAACATCCACATGGAAACCCCGCACTACACCATTGCCCGGCTGCGCCACGACGAACTCAATCTGAGCGGGGCGGCCGAGCCCAGCTACAAGATGGCAACCCTGCCGGAAGTCGAGGCCATCTATCAGACCGCGCAAGAGGCCGCCCCCGCGCGCCAGGTGGCCGCGGTCAAATCGATTGCCCCGCCGCAGCCGGTGCCTGCTGCGCGTCCGGTTGTGCCGGCTGCGCCCCCGGCACAGGGCGGCCTGTTCGATCGTATTTTCGGCTGGCTGAAAAAGCGGGGCGAAGAAGCCCCCGCGGCCGCTGTTGCGCCCGCAGCCGAACCGGTTCCCGCCCTCGCCCGCAGCGAACGGCCCAGCGAGCGCCGCGAGCGCGAGCGCAAGCCCGGTCAGCGTCGCGGCCGTGGCGAAGCACGCGGTGAAGGACGCGGCGAGCCGCGCAGTGGTGAGGCACGCCAGCAGGAGCCGCGGCAAGCCGAGCCGCGCGAGAGCCGTGGCGGCGAAGCGGCCAAGCCGCCCCGCCCGCCGCGTCAGCCGAAACCGCGTCCCGAGGCCGAAGCCGCACCGCGTGCCGCGGAACCGGTCGAGGCGCCGCGCGAACCCGGCAGCGAGTAAAACCGCGAGCCGCGCAGCCGTCGCGGCCGCGGCAATCGCCGCCGGGAGCGTCCGGATGTTGCAGCAAGTACCGGTGAAGGAACCCCGCATGCCGTGATCGAAGTCGTGGGCGCAGCCAAGGCGGCGCCCGCACCGGCTCGCTTCCACGCGATCATCGAAATCGCGGGCGCGCCCAAGGCAGCTCCCGCACCGGCTACTCCGGCGCAGCAGACCCTGCAACTGGAAACGACCGCCGCGCCGATGCCGGCTGCGGTCACCGCGTCGCCCGCCACCATCCTGGCGGATCTGGCGACCCGCACGGCCAGCCTGGAACAGGTGGAGACCCAGGCCGCTGCAGCCCCCACGACTGAAAGCAGCGAAACGGGACGTCCGCGCCGCCGTCGTCGTCCCGCGTCCAAGCCCGAAGCCGAGGCGGTCAGCCTGATGCAGGTGGAAACCACGGAACCCGTCACGAGCGTCGGCGAGACGCCCGCACCGGCAGCGCTTCACCCCACCCGCCGGCGCACGCGTCCGCAGGTGAGCGAAGCCCAGGAACCGCTGGTGCAGGTGGAAACCCAGGCGAAATAAAGCCTGCGTCACCCAAAAACAAGGGCCGCTTCTAGCGGCCCTTGTTTTTGCTGCGCATGGCAGAAAAGCTCAGCTGCCTGAACGCATTCTGACCTGCTTATCGCCGGTGATTTCCCGGATCAACCCCTGAACCGCATCCTCGATCATGTCGAGATTCTCCTCGAATCCCTGGGTGCCGCCGTAATACGGATCGACCACGTCGAGATTGGGATACTTGCGGCTGAACGACAGCAGGCGCCGGATCTTGCCGTGGTGGTGGGCCGGTGCGCGCTGGATCAGCTTGCCGTAATTGTCGCCGTCCATCACCAGAATGTAGTCGAAGCGCTCGAAATCCTCGTCCGCCACCTTGCGGCCGCGCAGCCGGCTGATATCTGCGCCGCGCTGACGCACCGCCTGCTGCGCGCGCGGATCGGGTGCCGAACCGACGTGGTAGGCGTGCGTGCCGGCGGAGTCCGCCTCCACGTGCCGATCCAGCCCGGCCTCCTGGATGGCCTTGCGAAACATGCCTTCCGCCATCGGCGAACGACAGATATTGCCCATGCAGACAAAAAGTACTTTCGTCATGAATCGTGTTCTTCCACTCCAAATAACACCTGCTTGAGTTGCTTCAACTGGTCGCGAAGTTCCGCAGCTTTCTCGAATTCCAGGTTCTTCGCCGCATCCAGCATATCCTTTTCCAGCTTCTTGATTTTTTTGGTCAGCGCCTTTTCGTCCAGTACCTTGTATTCGGCCACCGTCTGCGCGGCCTTGAGTTCCTGGCGTGTGGCGTCGGCGTCGTAGACGCCATCGATGATGTCCTTGATGCGCTTGACCACGCCGCGCGGGACGATGCCGTGTTCGGTGTTGAAGGCGATCTGCTTGTTGCGGCGGCGTTCGGTCTCGTCCATCGCGCGCCGCATCGAATCGGTGATGCGGTCGGCATAGAGGATCGCGGTGCCGTGCAGGTGGCGCGCGGCGCGGCCGATGGTCTGGATCAGCGAACGCTCGGAGCGCAGGAAGCCTTCCTTGTCGGCGTCGAGGATCGCCACCAGCGACACTTCGGGGATGTCAAGGCCCTCGCGCAGCAGGTTGATGCCGACCAGCACGTCGAACTCGCCCAGCCGCAGGTCGCGAATGATCTCGACGCGTTCGACGGTGTCAATGTCCGAATGCAGGTAGCGCACCTTGATGCCGTGCTCGGCCAGGTAGTCAGTAAGGTCCTCGGCCATGCGCTTGGTCAGCGTGGTGACCAGCACGCGCTCGCCGACGGCGATGCGCTTGCCCGCTTCGGACATCAAATCATCGACCTGCGTCCCCACCGGGCGCACCTCGATCAAGGGGTCGACCAGGCCGGTCGGGCGCACCACCTGCTCGACCACCTGGCCGGCATGCTCGGCTTCGTACTTGGCCGGCGTGGCGGAGACGAACACGGTCTGCGGCATCAGCCCTTCGAATTCCTCGAACTTGAGCGGCCGGTTGTCGAGCGCCGACGGCAGGCGGAAGCCGTAATCAACCAGGTTTTCCTTGCGCGAGCGGTCGCCCTTGTACATGCCGCCGACCTGGGTCACGGTGACGTGCGACTCGTCGATGATCATCAGCGCGTCTTTTGCCAGGTAGTCGATCAGCGTCGGCGGCGGCTCGCCCGGCTGGCGCCCCGACAGGTGGCGCGAGTAGTTTTCGATGCCCTTGCAGAAGCCCAGCTCGACCATCATCTCGAGATCGAAGCGGGTGCGCTGCTCCAGCCGCTGCGCCTCGACCAGCTTGCCGTTGGCGTAATACCACTCCAGCCGCTCGCGCAGCTCGACCTTGATCTGTTCGATCGCGCGCAGCGTGGTCTCGCGCGGGGTCACGTAATGGCTCGACGGGAACACGGTGAAGCGCGCCACCTTGGACAGGATCTGCCCGGTCAGCGGGTCGAACAGATGCAGGGTCTCCACCACGTCGTCGAACAGCTCGACGCGGATCGCGGTTTCCGCGTGTTCCGCCGGGAAGATGTCGATGACGTCGCCGCGCACGCGGAACACGCCGCGCTTGAATTCGATGTCATTGCGGTCGTACTGCATCTGCGTCAGCCGCGTGATGACCTCGCGCTGGCTCATCTTCTCGTTCTCGCGCAGCAGCAGGATCATGCTGTGGTAATCGGACGGATCGCCGATACCGTAGATCGCCGATACGGTGCAGACGATCACGGTGTCGCGCCGCTCCAAGAGCGACTTGGTCGCACTCAAGCGCATCTGTTCGATGTGCTCGTTGATGCTGGAGTCCTTCTCGATGAACAGGTCGCGCGCCGGCACGTAGGCTTCGGGCTGGTAGTAGTCGTAGTAGGAAACGAAATACTCGACCGCGTTTTCCGGGAAGAACTCGCGCATCTCGGAATACAGCTGCGCCGCCAGCGTCTTGTTGGGCGCCATGATCAGCGCCGGCCGTCCCGTCTGCGCAATGACGTTGGCCATGGTGAAGGTCTTGCCCGATCCGGTCACCCCCAGCAGGGTCTGGTAGGCCAAGCCGTCCTCGATCCCTTCGATCAGTTTGGCGATGGCCTGCGGCTGGTCCCCAGCCGGCTGAAAGGGCTGGAACAGACGAAACGGGCTATTGGGGAAGGTGACGAACACAGGTAAAATCGCGCGGCCTAAAACTTGTCGATAGTAGCATCCCGTCGCCACGGGGTGCATGAAGGAACCACTGTGGAACTCTCCCGCCGCGTACAGGCTATCAAGCCCTCCCCCACCCTGGCCGTCACCGCCCGCGCCGCCGCGCTCAAGGCGACCGGCCGCGACATTATCGGCCTCGGCGCCGGCGAACCCGATTTCGACACCCCGCAGCACATCAAGGACGCCGCGATCGGGGCGATCAACGCGGGTTTCACCAAATACACCGCGGTCGACGGCACCCCGAGCCTGAAGGCGGCGATCATCGCCAAGTTCAAGCGCGACAACGGCCTCGACTACTCGCCCAAGCAGATCCTGGTGTCGTGCGGCGGCAAGCAGAGCTTCTTCAACCTGGTGCAGGCGGTGGTCAACGCCGGCGACGAGGTTATCATCCCGGCGCCCTACTGGGTGTCGTATCCCGACATCGTCATCCTCGCCGACGGCAAGCCGGTGATCGTCGAGGCCGGCATCGAACAGGGCTTCAAGATCACGCCCGCGCAGCTGGAAGCGGCGATCACGCCGAAAACGCGGCTGTTCGTCATCAACAGCCCGTCCAACCCCACCGGCGCGGTCTACAGCGGCGACGAGCTGGCCGCGCTGGGCGAAGTGCTGAGGAAGCACCCGCAGGTGCTGATCGCCAGCGACGACATGTACGAGCACATCCGGCTCGATGACGTGCCCTTCGTCAACATCCTCAACGTCTGCCCCGACCTCTACGACCGCACCCTGGTGCTGAACGGCGTGTCGAAGGCCTATTCGATGACCGGCTGGCGCATCGGCTACGCGGCCGGGCCGGAGGCCATCCTGCGCGCGATGACCAACGTGCAGTCGCAGTCCACCTCCAACCCCACCTCGATCTCGCAGGTGGCCGCCGAGGCTGCGCTGAACGGCGACCAGGCGTGCATCACCCCCATGCTCGACGCCTTCAAGGAACGCCACCGTTTCGTGGTCGACGCGCTCAACGCCATCCCCGGCTTTCACTGCGTGGACAGCGGCGGCGCCTTCTACGCCTTCCCCGACGTGCGACCCGCGATCATGAACCTGCTGGCGCGCGACGTCATCGAGCAGGGAACCGACATCGCCTTCTCCGAATACCTGCTGGAGTCCGCCGACGTCGCCGTGGTCCCAGGCTCGGCCTTCGGCGCCGAAGGCTATATCCGACTGTCGTTCGCCACCTCGCACGCCAATCTGGAAAAGGCGCTCAAACGCATCGCCATGGCGCTGGCCTAGCGCGTCCGGCGCGGGTAGGCTAGCGCCATGATTCGACGACTCGCCGACCTGCCTCCCACCCGCGGCACGCCCGGCTGGCTGCTTCAGCTCGGTTACACGACCGCGCGTCTGTTCAAGCAGAACGGCCTGCAGAACCATGCCGCAGCGACCGCGTTCTACTTCCTGCTGTCGGCCACCCCGCTGCTGCTGCTGCTGAGCTACGCCCTGCAGCTGCTGGGCCAAGTCGCCGAAAACTCCATGCCCGCCACCATCCTGATGGCCGCGCTCTACGAGCAGATGCAGCTGGAAAGCCTCACCGCGCTCGGTTTCATTCCGCGCCAGGCCCAGCTTACCGCGGGCGGCGTCGGCCTGGTCACCCTGCTGCTGTCGTCACGCGGGCTGGTCAACACGATGCAGGGCGCCTTCCGCATCATTTTCCCCGACCAGAACAAACGTAATCTGGTGGTGTCGTGGGTATTGCCGCTGATCATCCTGCCCGTGCTGTTCCTGCTGATGGGGGTGGCTGCGCTGGCCCAAGTGACGCTGAGCTTTCTGGCGCAGAACGACTTCATCGGCACGGGCAACGCACAGGTGTTGCAGGCGCTCAACTCGCTGTTCGGCTTTGCCATGGTGTGGGCCCTGCTGTTCACCGCCTACTGGCGGCTACCCCGGCAGCATCCGCGTGCGCGCGTCGCCGCCGTGTTCGCACTGGGTGCGATCGTGAGCCTGGCTTTGTTGCTCATCCTCTTCAGCGCGTTTTTCAAGCTGGAGAATTACTTGAGCCTGTACGGCGCGCTCGGCGGCGTCGTGTTCGTGCTGATCGGCGCCTATTTTGCCTTCCTGCTGTTGTACCTGTGGGCACAGGCCTTGTACGCCTACGGCAAGGCCGACATCACCGCGCTGGAAAAACTCTTCCTCGGCGGCAGCGGCGAAGGCGCCAACAAGCTCGAAGGCTACGTCTTCGCCGACAGCCACCGCCTGCTGGAAAAATACGGCCAGGTCCACCCCGCCGGCCATACCCTGATCGAAGAAGGCGACAACTCGCGGACCGCCTACTTCCTCTATGCCGGCCGCGCCGTGGTGTACAAGACCACCGACGGCGGCCGCCGTCGTCTGGGCGATCTCAACGAAGGCCAGCTGTTCGGCGAAATGGCCTACCTGCTGAACGAGACACGCACCGCCTCGGTCGTGGCCGACACCGAGATCACCGTGCTGGCACTGCCGCCGCAGATCATGGAAGAGCTGATGCGCCATTCCGCCCCGCTGTCGCGCCGCATCATCGACATCCTGTGCCAGCGGCTGGAACGGATGAATCTGGCGAACCCGGGCTGAGGATCAGATATACTGTACGCATATACAGTATATTTAACATCAGTCGTCACCCCGATTTTCACCAGGGCGACGATTCAGTGTTCCCCTGGAGCACCCCATGGCCCTGCATTCGCTTTACGTCGACCTCAATTCCTTCTTCGCCTCGGCCGAGCAGCAGCTGCGGCCCGAACTGCGCGGCAAGCCGGTTGGCGTGCTGCCGGTGATGGCCGACACCACCTGCTGCATCGCCGCCAGCATCGACGCCAAGCGATTCGGCGTCCGTACCGGCACCCCCGTGTGGCAGGCGCGCAAGCTGTGCAAGGACATCGTGTTCGTGCAGGCGCGGCCTGCCACCTACGTCGAAATCCACCACCGCATCGTCGCCGCGGTCGAATCGTGTACCCCGGTCAGCGAAGTGTTGTCGATCGACGAAATGGCCTGCGAACTGATGGGCAGCGAGCGCGAAGAAGCCAACGCCGTCAGACTGGGCAAACAGATCAAGCAGGCGATCTACGATCAGGTGGGCGAGGTGCTGCACAGCTCCGTCGGCATTGCGCCCAACCGCTTCCTTGCCAAGACCGCGTCCAACATGCAGAAGCCGGACGGGCTGGTTGTCATCCGCCAAAGCGAACTGCCCGAGCGGCTGTACGGCCTCAAGCTCGGCGCGCTCAACGGTATCGGCCGCGCCATGGAACAGCGCCTGAATCAGGTCGGCATCCACAGCGTCGAGCAGCTCTGTACCGCCAGCAAGGACACCCTGCGCCACGCCTGGGGCGGCGTCGAGGGCGAGCGCTATTACGCCAAGCTGCGCGGCGAAGTGCTCGCCTCCCCGCCCACCCAGCGCGCCAGCGTCGGCCATTCGCACGTGCTGGCGCCCGAGCTGCGCGATCCCGATTCCGCCATCGCCGTGCTGTACCGCCTGCTGCACAAGGCCGCGATGCGGCTGCGCCACTACGGCTACTGCGCGGGCGGCCTCGGCCTGCATCTCACCTATACGCAAGCACATGGCACCGGACCGGCCCACTGGAGCGGCCAGGCCCGCTTCTCGCCGCACGCCGACACCCTCAAGTTCAATCCCGTGCTGGCCGAGCTATGGCAGCGCCGTCCGCCCGACCCCGGCCCCATCCTCAAGGTCGGCGTCACCCTCACTGACCTGATCGAGTACAGCCGGGTCACGCGCGACCTGTTCGACCCCGACGACCAGCATGAGACGCTCAACAGCGTGCTCGACCAGATCAACCAGCGCTACGGTCCCAACACCCTGTATTTCGGCGGCGCCCACAACGGCCGCGGCGCCGCACCGATGCGCATCGCCTTCAGCCACGTCCCTGAATTGCAGGTGGAAAGCGACGGCTAGCAAGGCCGGTTAGGGACACCAAGCAGGAAAACACCAATGCAAGCGCTACTCTGAAGGAAATCGTGTAGAAGCGATAAGGAGTCAGCGTCGCAATAAAACTAAAAGCCGACGCTGGCCATATCTCGTCTAGTAAAAGCTGAAATGAAAAAAGCCTCGCATCGCTGCGAGGCTTTTCGTATCTTGGCTCCTCGACCCGGACTCGAACCAGGGATCAGTGGATCACCGCTGCTTGGCACTCATGCCCTGAACCATTTCGATATACAGCGACTCCACACGCTCCCGTGCCCATGGTGTCCGCCGAAGAAACTTGAGGCTCGACGTAATACTCGGGTCATGGGTGAAGCAGCGGATATCAATTTTCAGCCCCAACGCATCCCAGCCATAGAATGAAACCAGTTCGTTCAATAACTGTTCAAGCGTGACGCCGTGGAGTGGATTCTTGGGTTGAATCTCATGCATGGTTCTAAGCCCTGGCCTACCCAATGATGCTGTTCAACGTTCGATACCCAGCAACTCGATTTCAAAAGTCAATTCGGTATTGGGTGGAATGACGCCGGGCACACCACGGGCGCCATAAGCAGTCGCAGCCGGACAGGTGAGCCTGGCTTTGCCACCCACCTTTATTTTCTGCACACCCTGGGTCCAGCAAGGGATGACTCCGCTCAGCGGAAAAGAGGCGGGCTCGTTGCGTTTGTACGAGCTATCGAACTCGGTTCCGTTCGGAAGTGTTCCACGGTAATGCACACGGACCGCGTTATCTGACGTTGGCGAAGCACCCTGACCTGGCTTGATATGAGTTACGACTACGCCAGAGGGTAATGTTTCCGTGTTCGCGGCCATTCCTTGGACGCTGACGCTAACTGCTGCAATGGCTATGAGAGTTTGAAGTGTACGCATTGGAAATCCTATAAAAATAGGGGGTCAGGTAACCCCCTTCGGTAGGGTTCACTGAGTCGCCGTGCGCATCCTGTCCAGCTTCTCGACGACCGCCTGATAGAGATCGCAGTCGGCATCGGGGTTGCGGTCTGGGTGGTGGGCGCTACGGATCTTTTTCAGCGCAGTCATATCGTCGGGCAGGTCGTGCACCTTGGTTACCCGGTCGCCGTTCTTGGCCATCTCGCGCTGAAGCTCGGCCTCTGCGCCTTCGCGGGTGTCGTGCAACCTTCTGCTGCCAAGACGCCAGCCATCCTGGGTCTTGCGCGGGGATTGATATTTCTCGCCATCAAACCAGATCCATTTGCCGGTTTCAGGATTCAATTCAAAACGAACGGTGGTGATGCCGTAGGTGTAAACGGGCGGCTTGAGGTCCCTGGCGAACATCTTGAAGGTGCCGACCGTGCCCACGGTAGCCAGGTAATACGCGCCAGCCTCATGGGGGCAGAACGCGCTGCTGGGCGTTGGTATAGGCGTTGGCTCAGGCTTGCTGCCGTTACCTGAAGAATCCTCTTTAGCCTGCCTGGCGAGCCATGCTGCTCGGCGTTGTGCGTTGGTCACGGATATTGCTCCTTAATCTTGGTTGAAATCCACTGGGGTCACCCCT
>JAIBFA010000006.1 GCA_019459325.1 Thiobacillus sp. | reverse complement strand
TTCTGTTTGGTTGTTTTATTTTATTTCCATTTTATATCTCCGGGTAGGTTTAACCCCTTGGCGCCCCTCCTCCTGCAAACCCGGTTTTTTCGCGGCGCCTCTGGCGCCGCTTTTGTTTGGTTCAGCGGGATTTTTGAGATGGCATCGAGCGCTGAGTCGTGCAGACAGCGGTTGGCAAAGAATCCCCCCGCCGGAAATCAACCCGCCTGAAGCGGTCAACGAACATCAGAGGCGCGGGATGTTTATTCCTGCATACCTGAGAAAGGCACTGCAGATGCAGCCTGCCTCTTCACAGGCCCGATTCGGCCATCGCTTTCGGACCGGCTGATTGGCGGGCTTCCCTCAGGGCTCTTGCCGCCCTTTCCCGTGCGCTTTCGTCAGCGAGCCCTTTCGGACCGGTCGATCGGCGCGCGTCTGCCAGCGCCTTGGCCGCCTTCTCCCTGGCAAGCTGTTCGTCCTTTTCTCGCTGCGCCGCCAGGGCGATCTGACGTTCACGCTCCGCCTTCAACGCAGCCTCCTTGCGAGCCTGTGCCTGGGCAGCCTCCTGGGCCTGGCGCAGCTTGGCTTCCTTGATCGCAGCCTCCTCAGCCGCCTGCTGGCGCGCCCGTTCCGCTTCCCGTTTGCGCTCCGCTTCCTGCTGTGCTTTCTTGGCTTCCAGGCGCTCACGCGCGTGTTTGAGATCTTCGCGCATCTGCGCCCCGGTCTGGCGGATACGCTCACCTACGGTCGCCAAATCGGCGTCGGAAACGGCGGCAGGGGGCTCAGCCAAACAAACGCCCGCTGCCAGCAGGCTGATCAGCGTGACAGCAGCAAAGCGCGATGCATGGTGGAGATTCATTGTTATTCCTTCCGTCTAGTCGAATGGGCTGCGGGCGCTGTACTGCTCTGGTTTTTCCAGGTCTCATGGGAATGAAACCGAAAACACGATCAGTCAGAAATACGCACCTGCCGTTGTTCGCTTTACGGCCACACATGCAAAAATCTTTATCGCATTACGCCGGCACCGCCTCCTCAAACTCCAGGCAGACCTTGTCGCTGGCGTCGATATCGACGGTCACCCGCCCACCGTGCGCAAGCTTGCCGAACAGCAGTTCGTCGGCCAGCGCCTTGCGGATGGTGTCCTGAATCAGGCGCGCCATCGGCCTTGCCCCCATCAGCGGGTCGAAGCCGTGCTTGGCGAGATAGGTCTTCAGCGCATCGGTAAACACCGCCTCGACCTTCTTCTCGTGCAACTGCTCTTCCAGCTGCATCAGGAACTTGTCCACCACCTGCAGGATGACCGGTTCGGTCAGCGACGCGAACGGGATGATCGCGTCGAGCCGATTCCTGAATTCCGGCGTGAACATGCGCTTGATTTCGCCCATTTCGTCGCCGCTTTCACGCGAGTTGGAAAAGCCGATCGATGCCTTGTTGAGCATTTCCGCCCCCGCATTGGTCGTCATGACCAGCACCACATTGCGGAAATCGGCCTTGCGCCCATTGGTATCGGTGAGCGTGCCGTGATCCATCACTTGCAGCAACACGTTGAAAATATCCGGGTGAGCCTTCTCAACTTCATCCAGCAAAACAACCGCATAGGGATGTTTGTTGATGGCTTCTGTCAGCAGTCCGCCCTGATCGAAACCGACATAGCCGGGCGGCGCTCCAATCAGTCGCGACACCGCGTGGCGTTCCATGTATTCGGACATGTCGAAGCGGATCAGTTCGACCCCCAGCACATAGGCCAGCTGGCGCGCGACCTCGGTCTTGCCGACCCCGGTGGGGCCGGAGAACAGGAAGTTGCCGATCGGTTTCTGCGGATCGCCCAGTCCGCTGCGCGACATCTTGATCGCGGTGGCAAGCGCGTCGATCGCTGCGTCCTGGCCGTACACCACGGCCTTGAGGTCGCGGTCCAGCGTCTTCAGCGAGTTCTTGTCGTCGGATGACACGGTCTTGGGCGGAATCCGCGCGATCTTGGCGATGATGTCCTCGATCTCGCGTGGCGTGATCGTCCGTTTCTGCTTGGATTTCGGCAGGATGCGCTGGGCGGCGCCCGCTTCGTCAATGACGTCGATAGCCTTGTCCGGCAGATGACGGTCATTGATATAGCGCGCCGACAACTGCGCCGCCGTGGTCAGCGCGGCTGACGTGTATTTGACGCCATGGTGATCCTCGAAACGCGATTTCAGGCCACGCAGGATCGCCACGGTTTCATTGACCGAGGGCTCCGGCACATCGACTTTCTGAAACCGCCGCGACAAGGCATGATCTTTCTCGAAAATGCCGCGATATTCGGCGTACGTGGTGGCACCTATACAGCGCAACTGACCCGACGACAGCGCCGGCTTCAGCAGATTGGACGCATCGAGGGTGCCACCCGACGCCGCCCCCGCGCCGATCAGCGTATGGATTTCGTCGATGAACAGGATGGCCTTCTGGTTGTCGGACAACTGCTTCAGCACGCCTTTCAAACGCTGCTCGAAATCGCCCCGGTACTTGGTTCCCGCCAGGAGTGCGCCCATATCCAGCGCATACACAGTGCTTTCCGCCAGGATCTCAGGGACCGCGCCTTCGATGATGCGGCGCGCCAAGCCTTCGGCAATGGCGGTCTTGCCCACGCCGGCCTCGCCCACCAGCAAGGGGTTGTTCTTGCGCCGGCGGCACAGGGTCTGGATCACGCGCTCAAGTTCCTGGTCGCGCCCGATCAGGGGATCGATCTTCCCGGCCAACGCCTGCGTATTCAGATTCTGCGCAAAACTGTCGAGCGGGGAAGCGGCAGGCGCCTCGGCATTGGTTTCAGTCGGCTCATCCGAGCGCGGCAGCGGCTCGCCCTGCGGGGTCTTGGTGATGCCATGGGAGATGAAATTGACGATATCGAGCCGGGTCACGCCCTGCTGGGTCAGGAAATACACCGCGTGCGAATCCTTTTCGCCGAATACCGCCACCAGCACGTTAGCACCAGTCACTTCCTTCTTGCCGGACGACTGCACGTGCAGGATCGCGCGCTGGATCACACGCTGGAAGCCGAGCGTGGGCTGGGTGTCGACTTCGCCCTCGCCTGCCACCTTGGGCGTGTGTTCCTCGATAAAGGCGCCGAGCTGTTCGCGCATGGTCTCGATGTTGGCGCCACAGGCGCGCAGCACTTCCACCGCGGACGGATTGTCCAGCATCGCCATCAGCAGGTGCTCCACCGATATGAATTCGTGGCGCTTCTGCCGTGCATCCATGAACGCCATGTGCAGCGTGACTTCGAGTTCCTGGGCAATCATCTAACTTTCCTCCATCGTACATTGCAGCGGATGCTGATGCTGCCGCGCGAAATCCACAACCTGCTCGACCTTGGTGTGCGCGATATCCTTCGGGAACACCCCGCACACACCCACACCCTCAGTATGCACTTTGAGCATGATTTGTGTGGCCCGTTCTTGGTCGATGCCAAAAAACTTCTTCAGGACATGGACCACGAATTCCATCGGCGTGTAGTCGTCGTTCAGCAGCAGCACCTTGTACAGGGGCGGCGGCTTCACCTTCGCCACGGACGGTTCCAGTAGGGTACTGCCTTCTCGCTTGGTTGCCATAGCCCGATTAAGCCTGAATTACTGTCCTTATTTTGAGGTGAAGTAAGGAATTTTCAAGCCCGCGGGAAGTAGGGCTTAACCACCAGAGGGGTGCAGCAGGCGATATCGGGGCGGAATTCCATGCCCAACTCGGCAAACGAACGCCTGAGAGCGGCAAAAAAAAGCGGGGATAAACACCCCGCCAAAATACCACCGGAGGAAAACCATTGAATATCCAGCATCCTGCACCGGTATGGGGCGGATCCAAGGCCATGGCCTTGAAGCCTCGCACGTTGCAGCTTGGTTTACAGCGGTGATTCTGCCTGTGGCATATGACGCAAATTGCCAGTCGCTAGCCTTTAGTCATGACCCGTTCAGCCCATGCCGATACAGAACTCGTTTGGCTGTCATAACCGACAAGGCACGAATTATTCGTGCCGAATTTGATGGTACGCGGGAATTTTCAGACTTGTTGTGAGTAGCGCTGACGACGATACCTACTTGGCTTTCGCTTTTTTCTTCAACTCAGCCCACTTATTGCGCCATTCATTGAGATCCTCGTCCTCGATCTCAAGCTGAATCGCCACCACTTCCAGCGAACTCATTTTCTTGTCCGCCAGTCTGCGCAGCAACTTGTTACGCATTCTCGACAACAGCCGCTCGGTTTCTTCCTTGCTCAACTGCTTGGCTTTTTCGAGATATTCGTCTGAGGGCGTTTTATTCATCGCAATCATCCTTGGTGTCGAGACCGAAAATTCAATGCTATGCCTTAAACCGATCAGCGCGCTACCTCATGAAAAAACACGACGGACGCCGGTTTTCGTATCTATTGCCCGGCCCCGTCCGACAATCGCGCCCGATCGGCCTGATCCCGCCAAGTTTCCAGAAGATTCTCCACTTCGACCTTTTTCAGTCCGATGAACGGCTCGGCCTGTGCCAGCGCATCCTGGCAGGATTTGTCGCGATACTTCTGCATCATCTCACGGCCGATGGCGTAGAGCTGGCCATTGTGGGCCTGGCAAACCTGCAGCTTATGCAGCTTGCCAGCCAGTTCGCCTTCCGTGTGTTTTTTGGCAGACTCGACCTGCGCGAGTGTCTGAGCGGTGGCACGCTGCTGGGCCGCGCTGTCGGCCAGCTGTTTTTCGGTGTCGGCCAGCTTCGTCTTCAGGGCGTCCAGTTCGGACTGCGCCGCTTTCAGTTCGCCTTCCAGGCGACTACGGGCCGCGCGTTCGCGCTTGGCTGCTGCACTGCTCGAACGCAGCTTCTCCACCTCGCGTTCCAGCGTGTCCTTGTCAGCCAGTGCGGTGGCTTTTTCCTGCTCGGCCTGCGCGCGCGCCTGGTCGAGCTGCTGCACTTGCTGCTGCATGCGGCGCAGCATCTGCTTTTCACGGCTTTCGCTGGCGGCCCACGCCGGGGCGGCTGTCGTCGTGACGAGAAGAAGGGATAAAAGGAATCGTTTCACTACAAAGCCCCCACAGGCAACTGCCCGGGCGCGGCGCCGAGCTTGAGCAGCAGCCGTGCCATGTCCAGGTCGCCGACCGAAAACGCCCACCATAACGGCGGATGGAATTTCTTGTCGCCCCAGTCGAGCGGTGCACCGGCCTTTGCCAGGGCGGACACAGCTTCGTACTGGCCGTTCGCAACGGCCACCGCTAGCGGAGACAGACCCTCGCGATTGAACAGCGTGAGATCCGGGCGTGCCTTGGCCAGCACTTCGATCACAGCGGGATGGCCCATCAGCGCGGCGGCGTGCACGGGGGTGTCGCCGTCGTCGTTCTTGCGGTCCGGGTCGGCGCCGGCGCGCAGCAGCATCTCGACCAGGCGCACGTTGCCGTTCTTGGCCGCCAGGCCCAGCGGCGTGTAGCCGCGACCCTTGATGTTGGTCGCGGCGCCGGCGTCGAGCAGGGTCTGGGCAAGCTCCAGATTGTCCTGGCGCACCGCCTCCATCAACGGCGCATCGCGCCAGTAATCGCCGATGTTCGGATTTGCGCCCGCCTTGAGTAGCGCCCTCACCGCCTCCATGTCGCCGCGCCGCGACACCTCCATCAATTTCGCTTCGTCACCGCGCTGCTCGCGCGGCAGTACGAAATTGCCGTCCACCGAAATGGCCGCCAAACGCTCGGGCGGAGGCCGCAAACGCGCTTCGCGCGGCGGACGTTCGTCGCTTTCCAGCGTCAGCCAGCCCAGCTCGCTGCTGTCCCACGGCTGGCTGCCCCACGCCGCAGGTGCGAACAGCAAGGCAAGTAAACAGAATCTAGAATTTGGCATTGAGATCGAGCTGGAATACATCGACCGACAAGGGCAGGCCGCTGATTTCGTCTGACGACATCCAGCGCGCCGATAGCCAGGTGTTCTTGTAAAGGCCGTACTGACCGCCAATCATGAAGCCCTTGTGGTTGGTTCCGCCAAGATGGAAGTCGGAATCGGTGAAGGCATCCAGTACCGCATCGCGTTCCAGATAACGGTAGCCGACGAAGGCCTGCCATTCGTGGCGCTCGGTGATCTTGGGATAGCCGATGGTGAGTTTGGCCTGGTAGCCATCGGTCTCCGGTTCGATGTTCTGGCCGGTGCGCGCCAGAATTTCACCCTGGTCGAAGCCGATATTGCGCGCCCAGTCGAAACTGCCGATGACGTGGACGGGAAAGAACTCGGCGAAATCCGCCACCAGCGTGAGGTTGGCGATTCGGTAGTCAGGCGCCAGACCATACACATAGTCGCCCTGCGTGTTGTCGTTGTTTGCATCGGTATCGACCACGAACAGAGAATTGCCTTTCTGGCGGAATTGTGGCGCACTGAGATCGTACAGACCGGTCGCAGTCGGCGTAGGATTCAGCACCCCCGCCACGTTTCGGTATTGGTAGTAGCCCGCGCCGAGCTTGAATCGCGCGCGCGTCGAGGGCGTCCACTCCAGACCAGCCTGAGCGGCATAGAGCCACTTGTCGCGAACCGAGACGCCCGCCTTTTCCTCGATCTCCTGGAGCGGGAATGCGCCTGCTGTGATGAAAGGCTTGAAAACGCGCTGCGGCTCCTGTGCGCCCGGCGCATAGCTCACCGCTGCCCCTTCGAAATTGAGGTCGTCGTCCCAAACCAGGTCGGTGGAGAAGAAAGGGTTGGGGATGCGTCCGCCCCACAGCGCGAGATCGTCGATCGGACGCAGCTTGAGGAAGGCACGGTCGAGGACCAGGCTGTATTTGTTGTCGTAATTGCCAAGCGTCTGGTTGGTCGACACCGGATCGGAGGTATTGCCGGTCGTGAGGCGGATGCCGGCGTCGACGCCGCCGGTGATGTTGGCGTTCAGGCCAAGGCGCAATCTCACACGCTCGCGTTGGCGGTCTTCCAGGGTATTGCTGACGTTTTGGCCAATATCTTGGAAGCTGATTTCCGGCTCATTGGTATCAGCGAACATATCCCCTTGATAACGCAGCCGGATATCGCCTTCCCATTTCAGGCGGTCGAGCCATTCCGGCACCGCGTTGACGTCGCCCCAGCGTTCCAGCTTGGCCTGCGCCACCACTTCCTGGCGCACCTGCTCGCGGATTTCGCGTTTGACGTGCTCGGGCACATATACCACGCGCACCACGTCCTTGCCGGTGTCGGTCTTGCCGGCTTCAGCCTCGGCTGCCCTGGCTTGGGCGGTTTTCTCGGCGGCTTGCTGCTGGGCCTTCTTCAGCATCGCGTCGGCCGCTTCCTGCTTCAGCACCCCCTGCTCCACCAGCAGCTGGATCAGGCTCCGCGTGGTTTCGTGCAGCAATTCGACTTTCGCGCGCTCGTCGTCGGGCGCCGCCCATGCGCTGCCCGAACACGCCGCTGCCACCGCCAGCGCCACCATTTTCATTTTTATCGTCATACCGTTCTCTTGCACGTTTTCAAGCGCGTGAAGTCACGCGGATTTTCATCGGTTGCGGCATGTCCGCCGGCGGACTGTCGCGCAGGGCGCGCATGCCCTTCAATGCCTCCTTCAGCACCTCGTCCGCGTGGGCATCGCCGGTGCTGTCCACCAGGGCGGCGCGCGTCACCTGCCCGCCGCCGTCGATCCATACCTTCACGATCACCTTGTAGTTCTTGTTCTTCAGCGCCTTCTCGCGCGAAAGCGCCGCCTGGACCGCCGAGTTCACCGCGTCGTTCACCAGGGCGTCGTACCAGGCCCAGGGATTGCCTCCGCCACCGCTACCCGGCAGCGTCGGCACACCGCGCGCGATGTCGGTCGCCATGCCGCCCGCCGGGCCTTCGGCGATGCCGTCGGGTGGCGGCGCGTCGGCCTGCTGCGGCTCATCCGGCGTCGGCTGCGGTTCGTCCAGCTTCACCTCTTCCTTGATTTCCGGCTCCGGCGGCTTCTCCTCGGGCGGTGGGGGCGGCGGAGGCGGCGGCGTCACCAGGGTGATCTGCTGAACTTTCATTTTTTGCAGCGGGCCTTTCGGCGTCAGCATGTCTTTCAGCCACAACGCGATGAGCACGGCGGCGACCAGCCCCGCCGCCACCCCGCCCCAGCGCACCCAGGCCGGCTTGCGGTCGTCCTCCATGCCTATTTCGCGAGCTTCTGGGTCACCAGACCCATCTGCGTGATGCCCACCTGCCCCAGCAGGTCGAGCACTTCCATCACCTTGCCGTACTGCACCACCGTATCGCCCTTGACCACCACCGGCAGGTCGGGCGTGCTCGCTTTGGCCGCCGCGAGCTGGGTGCGCAGTTCGTCCAGGGTCACCGGATAGGTATCGAGATAGACCTGCCCGGTATCGCTGATCGTGATCGCCTTGGTCTTGGGTTTGGCCAGACTCGGGGTGTCGCTCGCCTTGGGCAGATTGACCTTGATGCCCTGCACCGAAGCCGTGGTCATGATGATGAAGATGACGAGCAGCACGTACGCCAGATCGAGCATCGGCGTGATGTTGATTTCGTCGTAGGGTTTGTCGTCCTCGTGCGCGCTGGCCATGGCGGGATCCTCAGCGCGAATAGTTCTCGGCGAGCTTGGTGACCAGCTCGTCGATGAACACCCGCATGTCCGATGTGATGGTCTTGATGCGCGCGTTCAGATAGTTGTAGCCAAACAGGGCCGGGATCGCGACGGCCATGCCCGCGGCCGTGGCCATCAGCGCCGCCGCGATGCCGGGGGCGATGGCGTTGACGTTGACGTCGCCGGTGGCGGCGATGACCGCGAAGGTGATCATCACCCCCAGCACCGTGCCCAAGAGGCCGATGAACGGGCCGCCGGAAATCGCGATGGTGAGCAGCACCATCAGGCGGGTGAGCAGGCCCGATTCGCGCACCAGGCCGGTGTCGAGACTGGCGCGGATCGAGTCCAGCGCCTGCGGCGTGAGGTTCTTGTCCTTGTCCGTCAGGTGGCTGGCGTCGGTGTCCTTGAAGCGGTGCGAAAGTTCCAGCGCGGCAATGTGATAGAGCCGGTAGAGCGGGGAATGCCGGAACGCGTCCGCTATTTGGGTCGACCTGTCGAGCGCACCGAGGTCGGACGACAATTCGCGGAACTGGTCGAGAAAGGCCCGGTTGGCCTTGTCCACCTTGTTCACGTACGCCGTCTTCGCGATCATCACCCACACCGCGACCACCAGCATCACGGCAAGCACGCCGATGGCGATCCAGCCGTCGAGCGTGAGCGCCTGGAACAGCGTGCTCCAGATGCCCCCGCCGCCGCCCTCGCCGCCTTCGTCTTCGCCCAGCGCGACCAGCGTGCCCTCAGGACCCTGCGCTGCCGCGACGGCCACCCAGGCGGCGGAGCGCGCCGCGCCGGCGAGCTGAATTTCGTCGGCTTCGCCGCTGTAGCCGTTGCCGACCGTCAGCGGGCCCGAAGGCACGACCGCACCGGCCGCCTCGCCCGCCGGCTTGCCGTCGATATAGAGCTTGAGCACACCCGCCTCGACGACCACGGCCACGTGCTGCCACTTGCCGTCCGCGAGCGGAACGGCGGCCGTCACGCTCGCGCCGCCGGCCTGCACGTTCAGAATGCCGCCCGCCAACGCGGCGGAGAGACTGCCGGACTGCATCAGGCTGCCGTCGAGCGTGGCGGGCTTCAGCCACATCGAGGCGCTCCAACCGTCGTTGGCCGACACGGCCGGAAGCGTCAGGCTTTGCGTCGCATCGAACTTGGCGCCGCCGTTGGTAAACGAGGCGGCGATGCGGGTGCCGGTAAACGTCGTGGCGTTCAGCCCGTTGGGGCCGCTGTCGAGCGGATTGCCGGCCAGCTCGTTGAAATGGAACACCGTGCTCGCCGCATCATAGGTGCCTTTGGGATCAGACGCGGCCACCGCCTCGGGATTGCCGAAATAGAGCCAGGCCTCGGTCTGCGCCGCAAGCTTCGGCAGCTTCACCCACACCAGCGCAAGCTGGTTGAGGCCGTCCCACTTCTCGATGTGGAACTTGAGTTCGGTGGCGTCGTCGCCCGCCACCACGCGCAGGTCGCTGCCGTTCTCGTTGGCCGACAGGAAATCGAAATTGCCGGTATGCAGGCGGACCAGCACCGGCGCGTCGGCGACCTCGCCCACCGGGTTGGTCAGCGTGATCTTCTTGCGCGCGCTCCAGTCCTCGTTCCACCAGGCATGGCTGGCGGCGGAAAACAGGGAGAGCAGCAGGGCAACCGCAACAGCAAGGACGCGCATGAGTCTTCAACCGGAATCTGGCAAGCGCCTGATTATGCGGACCGGCAATGACAGGGCATGGACGCCAGCATGGCCCGATCGGGCCATGCGGTGACTGTCGGTTCGGTTATCGCTGATAATTCGCCAGGCTCGTCAGCCGCAGAAAGTTTTGGGAGGCTTGTTCCCCCTGCCGAGCCCCTTGAGGAGCAAAAGAATCGTGGATTTACCTGAAGTCTGGAAGACGGAATACGGTTGCGGGCTGACCTTTCGCCAACTGAACGACTCCGATGCCGAGAACCTCATTGCGTTTGTCAGGAACCTGTCCGTTTCGGCACGCTACTTCCGTTTCGGACAGGGTGACTACGACCCGGGGCTGGATGAATCACTGAAGGTCTGCCGGTTGCACCATGACGAGGGCCTGCACCTCGTCGTGCTGACGACCGGAGACACCGGCGAGCAGGTCGTCGGCTCCGCTCGCTACGTGATTCAGCCCGACCGTTCCAGCTGCGAGTTCGTCATCGTCGTCGCCGACAAATGGGGCCACCACGGCGTCGGACATCGACTGATGAACGCACTCCTCGAGTGTGCGAAAAGCCAGGGTTTGCAGAAGATGGTCGGGCGCATCCTCGCGAGCAATCGCGACATGCTCCAGTTCGTCAGCGGATTAGGATTCGCGATTTCCGACAGCGCCGAAGGCGACTGGATGAAGATTGCGAGCATCGACCTGTGAAGCGTCGGCTACCCGACGGGGGTAAGACGGATGCTTCATACAGGCCGGCAGACGGCCTTTTCATTCGCCGTGGCCGATCACCTCTGCCGAAATGAAGGTGGGCTTGAACGCCTGCTTCAGTTCTTCCGCGGCGCGCGCGGCTTCCGCCAGGTTCTGCGCCAGCGCGGCCGTGGTCGATGACACGTCTCCCCCCGCGTTGCTGGCGCCCGAGGTCGCCGCCGTCACCGCGCTGGTGTCGGCCACCGGCGTGCCATTGGAACTTCCAGACACGGAAATATTGTCTCCCCCCACTACAAACTTCCCTGCGAAAAAGCCGTCACCACCTGCACGAATGCCCGCATCGCCAGCATTGATCGTACCGTTCGGCGCAATCAGGTCGACTACGCACCTCTCGGTGCCGCACGGCGGGCCACCCGCCGGTTGCAAAGCGCCGATACCGCTGCCGGATGCCGCCCCTTGTAATTCCTGCGTGACATTACCCTGACTATCCACCTTGATGAGCGGCGGCGGCACCGCGGTCGCCGTCTTCTTGCCCTTGCCGGCGTCGATATCGCCCTCGCTCGACCACAGCAGCACGTCACCGCCCCCCACAGTCAGGATGCGCGACTGGTTGACCAGGATGTCGTCGCGGGAAAAGCCGCGGATATCACCGTCGCCCACCGTCACCATACCCAGCACGTTGTTGCCGACATTCACCAGGTCGGCCGGGGTGTTGGACAGGCCGACGATAAGTTCACCACCTGGCAACAGGAATTCGATGCTGCCGCCGCGCTCTGTTTTGACGCGGCTGGCGAACATGTTAATGCTGCCCTGATAGTCCTTGAAACTGCCGTCTTCGTTCCTGTTGCCGATTCCAGGGAACACCAGCTCCAGCGTCGCATAGCCTCGCGCATAGTCCGCCGCATAGGCGCTGTCTGCGTTGAGCGAATCGCGCCCGCTCGTGCGCAAGGCAGTAAACAGCATGTCACGCACCTTCTCGCGCTGCCCATCGGCATTCAGCGCGTCGATCAGCCGCACGGCCGCCAGCGCATTCCCGGTGTCGAGTGATTCGTCGCCGGTCAGCCAGCGCGCCTGCCACAGCGCGGCATCATCCACCGTGCCCGCCTCGAGCATGGCAATCAGGCGATCCACGGCTCCCTGATAATCCACGCCGTTTGCGCCCGTCCCGGCCGCCAGATGAATAGCCGCACCGCCTCCCGGCAAATTGGGGTTGTCGAGGTCGCCCCGGCTCACGATACCTGCCGAGGTACCCAGATCGATGTTGCGCCCGGCGACCACCTCCAGCCGGCCGGGACCGCCAATCCAGATCCTGTCGCTGTCGGTGCGACGCGAGCCTGACGCGAAGCGCACATCGCGCCCGGCCTGAATCAGGCTGTGATCCTCCCCGTCGGTGTGTTGCGCGTGGACACTGAAGTCGCGCACATCGCGCCCTGCTCTCACCTCGATCGCCTTGGATACATCCACCAGCGTGTTTTTGCTGCCATCGCCGAAGGCACCCGATATGCCTTCGACATCGGCGTTCACTGCATAAATCCGGGCTGGCATGCTGTCCCCGGTGTGGACCGGTGTCGCCGCATGCAATTG
This sequence comes from Thiobacillus sp., assembly GCA_019459325.1. GTDB lineage: Bacteria > Pseudomonadota > Gammaproteobacteria > Burkholderiales > Thiobacillaceae > Thiobacillus. Next base: position 792 of record JAIBFA010000006.1, on the reverse strand, counting down.
ACCGGTGCCTGGCAAGGTCACGGCTGTCGCCGTCGAAACGGGGGTGGCTGCGCTGGGCAGGAGCGCAGGATCCCGGTCGCTCATTCCGAGCGTGGCATTGAACGTGACCGAATTACCTGCCAGGAGGCTGAAATTGCCTTCCGCAGCGGGCACCATGGTCAAGACGCCACCGGCAGGCTGGTCATGGATGAGAATATCGCCCTGGAATGCCGTGGCCTCCAAGGAAGGCGGCAGATAGGCCAGTAGTTCAAGCTGGCCCTGCAGCTTGCCGTCTGCCGTATCCAGTAGCGCGGAATAGGCGCTTTTCAAGGCCGCGACTGCGTCCGACCCGTTGATGTTGTGCAGGACCACCTTGTCATTCAGGCTCTCCAGGCTGACACCGCTATCGGCCGCATAGGTGGAGAACAGAGTCTTCCGTGTTTGGGTGGACGGGCTGACGTTGTACAGCGTATTGGTCGAACCGCTCGATTGCACGACCCAGTGCGGATTCAGCACGGTATGGATATTCACCGCATCCCGGGCCTGCACCCTGGCCTGCGCATCGCCCAGCGCCAGAATGGTGTAGACCGGCTTGTTGAACACCTTCTGGCCACTATCCACCTTGCCACCCGCCTTCAACACCACCTCGCCGCGGTCGGCGTAATACTGCCCCCCCAGCACGTCGCCACCGGCTTCCACCCGCACCGTGCCGCCGCCGCTTTTAACCAGGGCCGCCGCGTCTGGCGTCGAAGAAGCCATGCGCGCCTGCGTCGGGGTACTGGCCGACACATTCTCGACCCTGCCGCCGGCCGC
>JAIBFA010000067.1 GCA_019459325.1 Thiobacillus sp. | reverse complement strand
CTGGTCGACGCCGTGCCGATGATCGCCGTCGGTCTGGCCATGTACGTTCTGTTCGCCGTTGCCGGTTAATTCACGGGTTGATACGGAACTTGTCTAACCCCCGTCATTAAAAGGTGCGGATATGAATTTCAACGCAACTTTAATCGGCCAGTCCATCACGTTCATCTTCTTCGTGTGGTTCTGCATGAAGTTCGGGGGGCCGCCGATCATGAACGCGCTCGAAACCCGCAAAAAGCAGAGCGCCGCCGCCCTCGCCGCGGGCGACCGCGGCAAGCACGAGCTGGAACTGGCCGCCAAAAAAGCGGCCGACAGCCTGCGCGACGCCAAGGCCCAGGCGGCTGAAGTGATTGCCCAGGCTGAAAAGCGTGCGGCACAGATCGTCGAGGAAGCGAAAACGGCCGCCAAGGAAGAAGGCGACCGCCAGCTTGTCGCGGCTCAGGCCAATATCGCGCAGGAAACGAACCGTGCGCGCGAAAGCCTGCGTGAACAGGTGGCTGGGCTGGCCGTGGCTGGCGCGGAAAAGATCCTGCGCCGCGAAGTCAACGCGCAAACCCACGCTGACCTGCTGGGCCAGCTGAAAGCCGAGCTGTAAGCCATGAGCGAACTGTCTACCCTGGCACGTCCCTACGCCGAAGCGGTGTTCCGCATGGCGCAGGGTGAAAACGACCTGGCGGGCTGGTCCGCGCGCGTGCAGTCGCTGGCGCTCATCGTCTCCGACGTCCAGGTGGCGCGTCTGATCGCCGACCCTGCGGTGTCGGCGGATCGCGTGACCGGCCTGATCATCGAGGTGGCCGGCGCCGATCTCGGCGAGCGCGGCGGCAATTTCGTCAAGGTGCTGGCTGAAAACGATCGACTGTCTCTGCTGCCGGAAATCAGCACGCAGTTCGAGACCCTCAAGGCCAACGCCGAAGCCACGCTCGAAGCCACCATCACCAGCGCGCAGGAATTGACGCAGGCGCAGATCGACGATCTGGTGGCCGGGCTGAAGGCCAAGTTCAACCGTGCTGTGAATGTGCAGGTCGCGGTCGATCCCGAACTGATCGGCGGCGCGGTCATCGCCATCGGCGACCAGGTGATAGACGGCTCGGTGAAAGGGCGTCTGCAGCGCATGTCCTTCGCCCTTCAGGCTTAAGGCGCAGCCAGGCTCATCCAACTCATATTTATCGGAACCTCACGGTTCGGAGAACAGAAATGCAATTGAATCCAAGCGAAATCAGCGAACTGATTAAAGCCAAGATCGAAAACTTCGGTGCCTCGAGCGAACTGCGCACCCAGGGCACGATCGTCTCCGTCACTGACGGTATCGTCCGCATTCATGGTTTGTCCGACGTGATGTCGGGTGAAATGATCGAAATGCCGGGCAACACCTTCGGCGTGGCGCTCAACCTCGAGCGCGACTCCGTCGGCGCGGTGATCCTGGGCGATTACGAACACATCACCGAAGGCGACGTGGCCAAGTGCACCGGTCGCATCCTGGAAGTGCCGGTCGGCCGTGGCCTGCTCGGCCGCGTGGTGAACTCGCTGGGCCAGCCGATCGACGGCAAGGGCCCCATCGCCGCCGACACGACCATGCCGATCGAACGCATCGCGCCCGGCGTGATCGAGCGTAAATCGGTCGACCAGCCGGTGCAGACCGGCCTCAAGTCGATCGACGCCATGGTGCCGGTCGGCCGCGGCCAGCGCGAGCTGATCATCGGCGACCGCCAGACCGGCAAGACCGCGGTCGCGATCGACGCCATCATCAACCAGAAGGGCACCGGCGTGAAGTGTATCTACGTCGCCATCGGCCAGAAGGCGTCTTCGGTGGCCAACGTGGTGCGCAAGCTGGAAGAGCACGGCGCGATGGATCACACCATCGTCGTCGCCGCGACCGCGTCCGACGCTGCCGCCATGCAGTACATCGCACCGTATTCCGGCTGCACCATGGGCGAATACTTCCGCGACCTCGGCGAAGACGCGCTGATCGTGTACGACGATCTGACCAAGCAGGCCTGGGCCTACCGTCAGGTATCGCTGCTGCTGCGCCGTCCGCCGGGCCGCGAAGCCTACCCGGGCGACGTGTTCTACCTGCACTCGCGTCTGCTCGAGCGCGCCGCACGCGTCAACGCCGACTACGTCGAGAAGATCACCAACGGCGCCGTCAAGGGCAAGACCGGTTCGCTAACCGCGCTGCCGATCATTGAAACCCAGGCCGGCGACGTGTCCGCTTTCGTGCCGACCAACGTGATCTCGATTACCGACGGCCAGATCTTCCTTGAGACCGACCTCTTCAACGCCGGTATCCGTCCCGCGATCAACGCCGGTCTGTCGGTGTCCCGCGTCGGCGGCGCCGCGCAGACCAAGGTCATCAAGAAGCTCGGCGGCGGTATCCGTCTGGCGCTGGCGCAGTACCGCGAACTCGCGGCCTTCGCCCAGTTCGCGTCCGACCTCGACGAAGCCACCCGCAAGCAGCTGGAGCGCGGCCGTCGCGTGACCGAACTGATGAAGCAGGCGCAATATTCGCCGATGTCGGTTTCGCAGATGGCGCTGAGCTTGTTTGCCGTGAACAAGGGCTACATGGACGATGTCGAAGTCGGCAAGATTCTGCCGTTCGAATCCGCGCTGATCGCGTTCGTGAAATCCAAGTACGCCGGCATCCTGGACACCATCGAAACCAGCGGTAACCTGGATGACGCCACCGAAAAGGCGCTCACCGCCGCGGTGGATGAGTTCAAGAAAACCGGCGTCTATTGATTTAGACCGCGCTGATTAGGAGCCATTATGGCAGCCGGAAAAGAGATACGGACCAAGATCAAGAGCGTGGAAAACACGCGCAAGATCACCAAGGCCATGGAAATGGTTGCGGCGTCCAAGATGCGCAAGGCGCAGGACCGCATGAAGGCCGCGCGCCCGTACGCCGAGAAAATCGCCCGCGTGGCGACGCACCTGGCCTACGCCCACCCGGAGTACAAGCATCCGTTCGTGATCGCACGTGAAAACGTCAAGCGCGTCGGCCTCATCGTCATCACCTCCGACAAGGGTCTGTGCGGCGGTCTCAACACCAACGCCTTCCGCGTGGTGGTGAACCAGATGAAACAGTGGGAAGCCGCCGGCGTCGGCATCGACGTCACCGCGATCGGCAACAAGGGGCTGGGTTTCATGCAGCGCCTGGGCGCCAATGTGGTGTCCCAGCTGACCGGCATCGGCGACACGCCGCACATGGACAAGCTGATCGGCCCGGTCAAGATCATGCTGGACGCGTATCTGGAAGGCCGCATCGACGCCCTGTACATCGTCTACAACCGCTTCATCAACACGATGAAGCAGGAGCCGACGCTGACCCAGCTGCTGCCGCTGGCGCAAATGGAAGACGCCGAGGAAGCCAGCCTGAAAACGCACTGGGACTACATCTATGAGCCCGATGCCAAGCCGGTGGTCGACGGCATGCTGATGCGCTACATCGAATCGCTGGTGTACCAGGGCGTGGCCGAGAATATCGCGAGCGAACAGTCGGCGCGGATGGTGGCGATGAAGGCCGCATCCGACAACGCGAAGGACGTCATCGGCGAACTGAAGCTGGTTTACAACAAGACCCGTCAGGCCGCGATCACCAAGGAACTGTCCGAGATCGTCGCAGGTGCAGCCGCGGTTTAACGCGCAACAGAATTTAATTGATTAGGCCAAGATTTAACTTACTTAGGATGGCAACATGAGCAACGGAAAAATTGTTCAGATCATCGGCGCCGTGGTGGACGTGGAGTTTTCACGTGATGCCATGCCGAGGGTCTTCGAAGCGCTGAAAATGCAGACCCCCGAGCTGACGCTGGAAGTCCAGCAGCAGCTGGGCGACGGGGTGGTGCGCGCCATTGCGATGGGCTCCACCGACGGCCTGCGCCGCGGCATGGACGTGCTCGCCACCGGCAGCCCGATTATGGTTCCGGTCGGCCAGGCCACCCTGGGTCGCATCATGAACGTGCTCGGCGAACCCATCGACGAAGCCGGCCCGGTTGCTGCCGAAACGCACATGCCGATCCACCGCAAGGCCCCGGCCTATGCCGATCAGGCCGCTTCGGTTGAAATTCTCGAAACCGGCATCAAGGTGATCGACCTGATCATGCCGATCGCCAAGGGCGGCAAGGTCGGCCTGTTCGGCGGCGCCGGCGTGGGCAAGACCGTGACCCTGATGGAGCTGATCCGCAACATCGCCGTCGCCCACTCGGGCTTCTCGGTGTTCGCAGGCGTCGGCGAGCGGACCCGTGAGGGCAACGACTTCTATCACGAGATGAAGGAAGGCGGCGTGCTGGACAAGGTCGCACTGGTTTACGGCCAGATGAACGAGCCGCCGGGCAACCGTCTGCGCGTGGCGCTGACCGGTCTGACCATGGCCGAGTACTTCCGTGACGAAGGCCGCGACGTGCTGCTGTTCGTCGACAACATCTACCGCTACACCCTGGCCGGTACCGAAGTCTCCGCGCTGCTGGGCCGGATGCCGTCCGCCGTGGGCTACCAGCCGACGCTGGCCGACGAAATGGGCCGCCTGCAGGAGCGCATCACGTCCACCCGCACCGGTTCGATCACCTCGTTCCAGGCCGTGTACGTGCCGGCGGACGACTTGACCGACCCGTCGCCCGCGACCACCTTCGCGCACTTGGATGCGACCTTGGTGCTGAGCCGTCAGATCGCCGAATTGGGCATCTACCCCGCGGTGGATCCACTCGATTCGACGTCGCGTATTCTGGATCCGCAGGTTGTCGGCGAAGAGCACTACAACGTCGCCCGCGCCGTTCAGGGCACGCTGCAGAAATACAAGGAGCTGCGCGACATCATCGCGATTCTGGGCATGGACGAACTGTCGCCGGAAGACAAGCTCGCCGTGTCCCGTGCACGTAAGCTGCAGCGCTTCCTGTCGCAGCCCTTCTTCGTCGCCGAAGTGTTCACCGGCGCACCGGGCAAGTACGTCACGCTGAAGGAAACCATCGCCGGCTTCAAGGCGATCGTCGAAGGTGAATACGACCACCTGCCGGAGCAGGCCTTCTACATGGTCGGCCCGATCGAAGAAGCGGTCGAAAAAGCGAAGACCATTCAATAAGGCGTAAAGCGTCCGGGGTGAGGCTGAAAACCGCCTCACCCTGACGCCTCACCAGGAAACCAATATGGCCATGACTATCCACGTCGACATCGTCAGCGCAGAAAAATCACTCTACTCCGGCACGGCCGAAGTGGTGATTGCCCCCGGCCAGCGCGGCGAGCTCGGCATCTACCCGCGCCACACGCCGCTGTTGACCACGCTGAAGCCCGGTTCGGTGCGCATCAAGGTGCCGAATCAGGCTGAAGAAGAGCTGATCTATGTCTCGGGCGGTATTCTTGAAGTGCAGCCGAACGTCGTCACCATCCTGTCCGACTCCGCGATTCGCGGTGCCGACCTCGACGAGGCCAAGGCGCTCGAAGCCATGCGTGCTGCCGAAGAAGCGATGAAAGACAAGGCGGCCACCATCGACTACGCGCAAGCGCAGGCCGAACTTGCACAGGCCGTGGCTCAGCTGGCTGCGATCAAGAAACTGCGCAAGCTGACTTGATTCAGCCGTGATCTGACGTGAAAAAGGGCAACCACGTGGTTGCCCTTTTTGTTGGTACCACACACGCCGTCATACGAGTCAACAAGGTTTTATTGGATTTCTGCAGTTTCCCAATCTGATTGGGTGAAATGCTGCTTTGATAAAGCACCCTGCAGCGTGCTTCGGCCCCCCCGACATTTCCTAAGAGCGACATTCTTTTTCGGATTGCGCTGACAGACTGCCGGTTCACAGGCTGGAAAATGCGGGATGGTCGTGGGATTCGGCGGGCAAACAGCCTTTGACGGATCTGATCCTTGGGCTAGTCTTTAAATGTAACAATTTCTGGATGGGGTCGTCTTGTTGCTTCGGGAGCTACATAAGTGTCTGTGTAATTTTGGTAATTTTGATGCGCACCACGCGCTGAAGCATGGATTGTGCGGATTTGTGTACCAGGTCTACAAAAACGGCCTTATGTTCGCTAGCGTACGGAATTCGTGGACGTTTTGAGGTAGCCTTCAAACGTCGGGCTAGCAAAACATCCTGGAAGAACAATAATCAGATTTCAAGATGCCCATCAAATTTTGCTTGAACTCACATTAATAGGAACCTAATTATGCGTACAACACCCATCCTCATGAGTACCCTCGGCGCAATCCTGATGTCTGCCGGAGTTGTCACTGCGCACGCGGCTGAAGGCGTTTTCTACGATCCTTCCAACGCGGCCAGCTCCACCGGAAAAACGATCGGCTACGAGCTTTTCGGTACGATCGGCTGCCCGGGTCGGCAACTACTTGATAAACCGTGCCCGATGCCTGCACCGCCCGCGCCGGTTGCTGCAGCGCCTGAACCCGCGCCTGCGCCTGCGCCGGCTTATGTCGCACCTGCACCCGTTCCTGCGCCGGCCTATGTCGCGCCTGAGCCCACACCCGCGCCGCCCCAAAAACTGGTGCTGGAGGGTGTAAATTTTGATTTCGATAAAGCCAGCCTGCGTCAGGAAGACATCGGCAGCCTCGACAATGACGTCGCGACGTTGAAGTCATGGGGCGATGTGAACATTGAAGTTGCAGGCCATACGGATAGCATGGGCAGCGATGCTTACAACATGAAGCTGTCCCAGCAACGCGCAGAAGCCGTCCGTAACTTCCTGATTAGCCGAGGTGTCGCTGCGGATCGTCTGACCGCCAAAGGCTACGGTGAATCTCAGCCGGTGGCCGACAACGCTACGGATGAGGGACGCTTCAAGAACCGTCGTGTCGAACTGGTTCCGCTCAAGTAATAGTATTTGCATGTCAGCCAATTATGGGGACTTCGGTCCCCATAATTTTTTCAGCACACTAAATTGTGTGGGCATGGCGAGCCGGTTCTGCCCAGGATGGGCACACACAAGCTTTATACTTGGGGCGCGCAAATCGCGCGCCCCTTTTGCCGATGCGCTTCCTCCCATTCACCTGAGGCAGTGTCGCAGTTGTTGGCTGGACGTCAAGCGGATGTTGGTGCGCCTGGCATTGCAATAGGGCTCCCGCCCAATGACCATCATGACCAATCCCATACTGGATCCCCGACTCGGTGTTGAACGCGCTTATGGCGATCCAGTGACGTGGCGCGAAGCGCTTGAGCTGCTGTTTGAACTGCTGCCGGAATATGCCAAAAATCTCACCGCAGCGATGGAAGCCGGGGATATCGAACGCATGCATGGCGTGGCGCATGGCCTGTCCGGCGCCTCCAGTTATTGCGGAACCGTTGCTGTCCATGTTGCAGCCAAGGAGCTCGAGACTTTAAGCCTGCGCGAAAATGCTGACGCCCTCCACGACTCAGTGAATCGGGTGCTTCACAGTATCGATCGCCTGCTTCACCTCAAGCAATCGGGAAGGCTGCCGCCCGCTGACGGCGCCCCTGTCTTCTGACGCACGACGACAGCGTTCCTTGAAGACAGGGGTTACTTTGACTTAACGTGTATTCGGGAGCAACGCGCGACGGCCTCAATCACGCTTGCCGGGCAGAATGGCTTGACGATGAAGCCGTCGGCGCCGCTCGCGTGGGCTTTTTGTACATTGCCTGCGGTGGAGTCGGAGCTGATCATGATGACAGCGAGATCGGGGGTATGTTGCCTGAGGGAAAGAAGCGTCTCAAAGCCGTTCATATCCTGCATGTTGATGTCCAGGAAAAGGATATCCGGCAACACATTGGCGCACCGAATCAGCGCTTCCTTGCCATTGCACGCCTCACCCACTACTTCGATATTGTGCTGCCGTAGCAAGGTGCGCAGCAGATGGCGCGTGACACTGTCGTCATCGGCAATAACCGCCTTGATAATCCGTGAGATCATTATTTGCTATTACGGTGTGCAACGGGTGATTGCGATTGTTGTTAATGGCACAAGTCGGGTCAAGCTGAATAATACAGTCTGGACGCTACAGGCCCGATCTGTCCCGGCGTCCCGCCCCTGCGGGCCAGACGGCCCAAGCATAAAGCGCATTTTTCATTTTATCGGCCAGGCCAGGCTTTATACTTGGCGCGCGATTTGCTCACCCATTTTGCTGATGCGCTTCACTATTCAGACTGACACTAATGCATTCCATGCTTGAAATCCTGATTCTCGCAGCGGGCAAAGGCACCCGTATGCGCTCCGACCTGCCCAAGGTGCTGCATACCCTGGCGGGCAAGCCCCTGCTCGGGCACGTGGTCGATACCGCGCATGCGCTCGGCGCGGTGCAGACCTGCGTGGTATACGGCTTTGGCGGCGAGGCGGTGCCGCAGGCGCTGGCTGACGACAAGCTGACGTTTGTGCTTCAGGCCGAACAGCACGGCACCGGGCATGCGGTGAAGCAGGCCTTGCCGAAGCTGGCGGACGACAGCGTGACGCTGGTGCTGTACGGCGATGTGCCCCTGACCCACACGGCCACCCTGCAGCCGCTGGTGGCCGCCGCGAAATCAGGAAAACTGGGATTGCTGACCGTAAACTTGGCGCATCCCGATGGCTATGGCCGCATCGTGCGCGAGGGCGGCACGGTCACGCGCATCGTCGAGCACAAGGACGCGACGCCTGCCGAGCGTGCAATCAAGGAAGTCAATACCGGCATCCTCGCGGTGGCGACGCGCCAATTGAAACGGTGGATCGCCGAGTTGAAAAACGAAAATGCGCAGGGCGAGTACTATCTGACCGACATCATCGCGCTGGCGGTGCGCGACGGGCTTGAGGTGGAAACCCATCAGCCCGTGTTCGAATGGGAAGTGCTGGGCGTCAACAGCAAGGCGCAGCTGGCCCAACTCGAGCGGATTCACCAGGGCGAGATCGCACAGGCCCTGCTGGACGCCGGGGTGACCCTGATGGATCCGGCGCGGCTCGACGTTCGCGGCACGCTGACGTGCGGGCGCGACGTCGTCATCGACGTCAATTGCGTATTCGAAGGACGCGTGGAACTGGGCGACGGCGTGCAAGTGGGCGCTAACTGCGTGCTGCGCAACGTGACCGTGGCAGCGGGCACGCGCATCGACGCCTTCACCCTGATCGACGATGCGGCCATCGGCGAAGCCAACCGCCTGGGGCCGTTCTCGCGCATCCGCCCCGGAACCGTACTGGCGCGCGACGTGCACGTCGGCAACTTCGTCGAGATCAAGAACAGCCAGATCGACGACGGCTCCAAGATCAACCACCTGTCCTACGTGGGCGACACGACCATGGGCAAGAAGGTCAACATCGGTGCCGGCACCATCACCTGCAATTACGACGGCGCCAACAAGCACCGCACCGTGATCGAGGACGAGGTCTTCGTCGGCTCCGACACCCAACTCGTGGCGCCGGTCACAGTAGGCCGGGGTGCGACCCTGGGCGCCGGCACCACGCTGACCCGCGATGCGCCGGCCGGCGAGCTCACCCTGTCGCGGGCGAAACAGCTCACGCTCAACGGCTGGAAGCGGCCGGTCAAACAGAAAAAGGAAGGCTAAATATGTGTGGCATAGTCGGCGCGGTTGCGCAACGTAACGTCGTTCCCATCCTGCTCGAAGGACTACGGCGTCTCGAATACCGCGGCTACGACTCCGCCGGGCTGGTCATCATCGATGGTGGCCTCAAGCGGGTGCGCAGCGTTGGCCGCGTCGCTTCGTTGGCGGAGGAGTGCGCGGCGCAGCAGGTGCACGGCAACCTCGGCATTGCGCATACGCGCTGGGCCACCCACGGCGCGCCGTCCGAAGCCAACGCGCATCCGCACGTGAGCGGCCGTCTCGCCGTGGTGCACAACGGCATCATCGAGAACCACGAAGCCCTGCGCATCCGGCTCAAGGCAGAGGGGTTCGTCTTCACCTCCGAGACCGACACCGAGGTTATTGCGCATCTGGTCAACCTGTATTTCCGCCAGAGCAAGGATCTGCTCGCCGCCACGCGTGCGGCGGTGGCCGAACTCGAAGGCGCCTACGCAATCGGCGTGGTAAGTGAAGACTCCCCCAACCAGCTGGTCTGCGCGCGCAAGGGCAGTCCGCTGCTGATCGGCCTGGGCATCGAGGAGAATTTCATCGCCTCCGACGTCTCGGCCCTGCTGCCGGTGACCCAGCGCGTGATGTATCTGGAAGAGGGCGACGTCGCCGATATCGGCTTGCTGGCCGTGACGGTATACGACGCGACGGGCAAGCAAACCGATCGCAGCGTGCACATTTCCGAGCTGTCGGCCGACATGGCCGAGCTCGGCAATTATCGGCACTTCATGCAAAAGGAAATCCACGAGCAGCCGCGCGCGCTCACCGATACGCTGCTGATTGCGGTGGCTCAGGATCACATTCAGCCCGAATGGTTCGGCTTCGACGCCGCCGAAGTGCTGGGCAAGGTGAACGCGGTGACCTTTCTCGCCTGCGGCACCAGCTACCATGCGGCGAAAGTGGCCACTTACTGGCTCGAAGAGATTGCGGGGATTCCGGCGTATGCGGAAATCGCCAGCGAATACCGCTATCGCACCACGGTACCCAATCCCGATGCGCTGATCGTCACCATTTCGCAGTCGGGCGAAACCGCCGACACCTTGGCTGCGCTCAATCACGCCAAGGCCTTGGGCCAGGACAAGACGCTGACCATCTGTAACGTGCCGGAGTCGGCGCTCACCCGCGCGTCACGTCTCAAATTCCTCACCCGTGCCGGGCCGGAAATCGGCGTTGCCTCGACCAAGGCCTTCACCACCCAGTTGGCCGCCTTGTTTCTGCTGACGCTGGTACTGGCCAAACTGCGCGGTCGTCTCAGCGCGGAACAGGAGGCCGCGTATCTGGCCGAGCTACGCAGCCTGCCCAATAAAACGCAGCAGGTTCTTGCGCTGGAGCCGCAAGTCGAAGCCTGGTCGCAGCGTTTCGCCAACAAGCACCATGCGTTGTTTCTTGGGCGGGGCGTGCATTATCCGATCGCGCTCGAGGGCGCGCTGAAGCTGAAGGAAATTTCCTACATCCACGCCGAGGCCTATCCGGCGGGCGAACTCAAGCATGGACCGCTGGCGCTGGTGGACGAGGACATGCCGGTGATCACCATCGCCCCCAACGACCAGCTGATCGAAAAACTGAAGTCGAATATGCAGGAAGTGCGCGCGCGCGGCGGCGAACTGTACGTATTTGCCGATGGCGATGTCCACATCGAGGAATCGGCGTTCGTCCACGTGATCAGGCTGCCCGGCGGCAGCAACGGCGTGCTGTCACCGATCCTGCACACCGTGACGCTGCAGATGTTGTCCTATCATGCTGCCTTGCAAAAGGGCACCGATGTGGACAAGCCGCGCAATCTTGCGAAATCGGTGACGGTAGAGTAAGCAGGCGGCACAAAAAAAGCGCGGTGGTAAGTAACAAATAAAACTTGGACCGAGACAAATAAAGTTGAGCTGGCGTTTTTGCCCAAATTTAATTGGACTGACTTCAGGTCATTTGACAAGGTACATACAAATTAAGCTGGACTACACGCCTACAACCCTGTCAAACCGTGGGCTCCAGTTATTACGCACTACATGAAGTGAAGGCTCGTGTTAATGGTCTGCCTTTGTTGGGTGAAGGCTTTCCAGAGGCCTGCAGTGGGCGGTCTGAATGGCCCTGTGTGTAAAAACAATGGGTTAGGAAAACGATGAACAAATTTAGTTGGTCTGGAAAAAACGGATGACCAAATAAAGTTGGACTAAGCGCACTCCACGACAGCAGCGGGTTCCGGCCTGCAAGGCACCCGGCTAGTCAGTTTCCCTTCTCCGCCCTCGAAGAACGCTCAGTAAGTCCCCCGATGTCGAGGTGCTCGACATCCAGCGCGCGCATGCACATGAGGAAAAACGCAAAGGAGAAGGCCCCGCGTGAAACCTTGTTCACTATTGACCTCTCGGTTTCCCCTTCCACGCCGACATCCTGCAACTTCTTGAGAAGCTGCTTGTAAGTCAGATCGCGCCTAGCCAGCTCAAACTTGAGAATGCGTCTGGCCTCTTGGTTCCAGTCGGTCCTTGAAGTTTGCAAAAGTTGACCTATGGTCTCATTAGTGGGACTTATGTCCCGTATATGGGATTACTCGGCGAAACGCATCTTCTGGTACATACACCGTTTTAGTTCTTATTATTTCAGCGGAGGGGCGGTTGACCGGTAACGGACATCGCCATTGTAAACCATGGCACGCGGACCAAAAAAATGGGATGAAGCCACCATCGAGAGAATGTATCTCGAAGGGCGTGGCGAAGGTGTGGGGCCACACTATAAACCCTGGATTGGGGTGTTGGAGTTTTCCTCAAGAGGACGGAGCCGGCGGGTAGCCGGCGTCAAGACCGGTCGTGAACATCAACTTTTTTCTGATGTGGAGTGGGGACTATTTCTACTGTTGGAATGGGCACGAAATGTTATAGACATTCGTGAGCAGTTCCCGTTGGACCGCGAACTGACTCTGGAAATCGCCGCGATGCCGCGGATTCGTCATCCCGTTTATCCCGGAACCAAGGTGCCGGCAGTCATGACTGCCGATTTCCTGGCCACGGAGAAGCGTAATGGAAGCCTAACTTTGGTGGCCTACAACGCCAAGCGCACCGAGGAAGCGGAAGATGCCCGTTCCTTGGAAAAGCTGGAAATTCAGCGCCATTACTTCCAAGGCATCGGATCACCCCACCACCTGGTTTTCTCTTCCCAGATCCCAGCGCATACCGTACGCAACCTAGCGTGGATCCGTGGAGGACTCCTAAAACCAGGCGAGCTGGAACCTTACCCCAATTGCCTGGTGGAAAACGCCCAACGGATGGCCGCTGACCTTGCACATCCCAAGTCCAGTCAATCCCTTGCAGAATATTGCGGCACTTTCGACACCCGTTTCGGGTTACCCAGCGGCACTGGGATGCGCGTTGCACGCCTCCTGATGCAAGAACGCGTTCTCACAGCCGACCTGGAAAGCCCTGATCTTGCCAGCGCGCCACTCGCGGCATTTCGGGTCGCGGATATCGCGGGCCAACTGCACCACATAGAATTTGGAACTTGAAATGCTGTACAAAAACGATGTTTTCGAGATCCCCGCGTCTAATTTTCGGGGACGTCTACTAACCGCCAACTCGGCGACAGACGAGGCCTGGATCATCAGCCTCGACGATGCCAAGGCGTGGCCCCGAATGATACAGCTCTCGCAGCTTCTCGCCATGGAGGAAGCGGGCAGGCTCAGTGTTAGCGCCATGCCAGTTACCCCTTCCTCCCGGGCAAGCCGAGTGGCGCTATCCCACCGTGACACTGCATGGCAACGAATTGTGGTTCTTGTTTCCAGTCCGGCAATTTTCGAGCCCGACGAGCGGAATCGACTGATCAGGGAGCGAGCCCAAAGCATCAAGTGTTCCCACCAAACCCTCTATTCGGCCCTGCGCAAGTACTGGCAGGGAGGCCAGACCAGGGACGCCCTTCTCCCTGCGTTCCATAAAAGAGGTGGTAAGGCTGGCTTCCAAACCGCCGGTAAAGGGCGAAAAAGCACGAAAAGCGGACACGACATCTTCCAGGTGGAAGAAAAAGACGTAAAGAGCCTCGAGAAAGCCATACGCACACACTTCCTGGGAAGTGACGTCGCGACGATGGCATCTGCCTATCAGCGTTGCCTGGAAGACCATTATTCCTATGTGGATGGCAACGGAGCTCGGTATGTCCTGCCACTCGGGGATCGCCCGACGCTCAGGCAATTCACGCGCATCCTGAAAAAGAAATTCGATCTCGAAACCGTCATTCGCAAGAAGAAAAGCGATAAGGAGTTCGAGCAAAATCATCGAGCCCGTCTTGGCAGCATGGATCAGGACTGTTTAGGCGTTGGTCACATCTACGAGATTGACGCCACCATCGCGGACGTGTTTCTTGTTTTCTCCCGCGACCGCAGCCGCATCATTGGCAAACCCACGCTCTACCTTATCTACGATCGGCGTAGCCGCCTAGTGGTGGGATTTTATGTCGGGCTGGAGGCCCCGTCGTGGCCTGCCGCAATGGAGGCCATATTGAGCATCGCCCAGAACAAGGCGAGTTTGTGTCGCCGTTATGGGGTCGAATACAACCCGGCCGACTGGCCAGCTGACGGCGTATTTCCCCAAGAGTTTCTAGGCGACCGGGGCGAGATGGCTAGCAAAAATAGCAGTCTCCTGGTTGCCGGCCTGGATATCACCGTGGTCAACGCGCCCGCATTGCGCCCCGATCTAAAAGGCACGGTGGAATGCGGCTTTAAGCTGCTGCAGCGCTCAATGGCGGACGTCGTCCCCGGCTATGAGCCACCGGAAAACGTTTTCAAGCGGCGCGGCAAATCGTACTCCAATGACGCCTGCCTCACCCTTGACGAATTTACCTCGTTGATCCTGGCCAACATCGTTGCGCACAACCGCAAGGTCATGCCCAATTTTCCAGCTACTGCAGAGATGCTCAGCCGCGGCGCACCCCCCATCCCGCGTGAGATTTGGGCAAACGAGGTGGCGACTCGAATGGGTTTGCTTTCCCGCTTCAGCGAGGACCATGTTCGGTTTGCCTTGCTCCCCCAAGATCAGGCGACGGTCTCTCGGGATGGCATTTACTTCGGCGGCTGCTACTACAGCTGTCCGGAGGCGATAGAGCAGAAGTGGTTCGTCACGGCTGGGAAGGGAAAATTCCGCATAGACATCTCATATGACCGCCGGCTCATTGACAATATTTTCATCCATGTCGTGGGCGACCCTTCCCGCTACTTTGTCGGCACCCTGCTGGAAAAAAGCCGCAACTATGCCGGCCTGTCGTTTGCCGAGGTTCAGGTTTATGAAGCGTTTCGCGCCAAGATGCAAAGCGAATCCGAGCAAAACGGCCGGCAGGTGATGTCGGATTTCCATGCCCATTCCGACCCAATTGTCGCTGCGGCCAAGGAAAAGACTCAATTGGTGACAAAGGGCAAGTCCAGAACCGCCCGCAAGGCCGATATCGCCGAAGACCGCTTCGAGGAGCGTCGAGACCGCAGACAGAAGGAAGCCGACATGTCGAGCACCTTCGGCCGTCCGGAAGGCCCCACGGCGCAGGTAATTCCACTTCCAACCAAGTCGTCGGAGCCCGCCCAGCCCGCAACTCCACAAGGCCAACCAACCTTGGCGGACAAGCTTCGGCGCAAACAACAGGAGATGCTCAATGAACTCAAACCATAACCCCGATGGCCTCTACGTTGAAGCCAGATACACTGAGCTGCGCATCCCACGATACCGAGGCAACCCGTTGATCGAAGCGCTGCCCCCCATACTGGACGATGAGGCCCTAGCGCAGGAGCTAACCCAATTCCCGGATTTTGACACCAGCCAACGCGACTGGCCAACCCACGAACGATTGCTGCTTGTCGCGGGCCTGGCCAACTTCATGGTGCCAATTCCCGCACCAAATTGTCGTTTATGACAACGTTTCCAGAATCACGCTAGCGCTTGTCCTCACCCAGCCCGCTATGACGTTGCCCAATACTGAACGACAACGCGTGGTTAGTAGTGGTGGTCTCACCGGCGTCCGGTTCTCGGCCAAAGCGGCCCGTCCAAACACCCCCCGCATCACGTCAGTTTCATGGGCAACAGCAGTCAGTGAACTTGGCCCCCAAGCGACATGGAGGACGCTGTTCCTCCAGTCGCCACGATGCGCGCAAGACTCAGAGGCTGTCGAACGGGCTAGCAACTCTCCGCGTCACCTCGATCACATGTGTGTAGATCATGGTCGTCTGCAAGCTGCGGTGACCGAGCAGCAGCTGTATCGTCCGGATGTCGGTACCTGATGCCAGTAAATGAGTGGCGAAGGAATGGCGCAGGGTATGCACACTCGCATGCTTGTGGATTCCGGCTCGATCCCTGGCCTCCCGAAAGGCCCGCTGCACCGTCGAATCCGACGCATGCCAGCGCGCCAGCCTCCCGCTTTCACCCCACGGGCGCAATACCGCAGACGGAAACACGAACTGCCAGGCCAGCGAAGTTGAAGCCGACGGATATTTGCGGGCAAGCGCGCTGGGAAGTGGTGCCAGCCCTGCACCATGCGACAAGTCCTGTTTGTGCTGTTCTGCCACCCGGAGCATCTGCTGCTTGAGCTGGACATGCAGCCGTTCAGGCAACAGCGTGGTGCGATCCTTGCCACCTTTTCCGGAACGGACGTTCAATACCCCACCTGAAAAGTCGACGTCCTTGACCCGTAGCGTCATGCACTCGTTGACCCGCAAGCCCGAGCCATAAATCAGCTCTGCCATCAGCCTGACCACACCCGTCATCTGCTCCAGGATGGCTTTCACCTCCTCGCGAGCCAGCACCACCGGTACCCGGTGGAGCCGCTGCACCCGCTTGAGCCCGGCCATCTCACCCAACGGCTGGCGCAGCACGGAATCGTAGAGAAAGACCAGGGCGTTGAGCGCCTGGGTTTGCGAGGACGCGGAAAGGTGCCGCTCACTCGCCAGATGGTTCAGGAAGGCTTCCACCTCCGGCCCGCCCATGGTGTTGGGGTGGCGCTTGCCGTGGAAATAGATGAACTGACGAATCCAGGAACGGTAGCTATCTTCGGTTCGGGGACTGAGGTGCCGGCGGCGGCAGACGATGGAAACCTGGTCGAGCAGACGAGGTGGCGTAGGTTGACCC
Source organism: Thiobacillus sp. (assembly GCA_019459325.1). Classification (GTDB taxonomy): domain Bacteria; phylum Pseudomonadota; class Gammaproteobacteria; order Burkholderiales; family Thiobacillaceae; genus Thiobacillus. The sequence goes on along the minus strand of JAIBFA010000067.1, from coordinate 1,464 downwards.
CATGAGGTTCGCTCCTAGTAGTTGAGGGAAAAAATCAGGAGCATAATCCGGAAGCGCTCCGTCTCCTTTTGCATAAATAATAAAGAGACAGCCGGACCAACATCTATATAAGAATCAAGACGATAGAATATGAAAACTCCTGTCCCTTTATTAAAAAACGTCCGGACCCATGGGTCTCTCTATTAACTGTTAGGCATTTTCCGTACGCAACTCGCAGACTTGAAGCCACATGAGCTCAAATGAACTTTAAGCGTTTCATTCTCTCATCACGCGTCACAGGAGCGGTCCTGAAGGTAATCACATGTGTGGCATTTTCTCTCGCCGCATTTGGAAATGCATACTTCACAATCGTAGATGTGACCCATCGCATTGGTTCTCCTTGGAAAACCATATTCATTCTGGTATTCGGTTTGGCTATGAGCGCACTTATGTTGCTGTTCGCATACGGCGCAGCAAAAACAACCGTTGACGACTTTTTGAGAGAAGCGCGCATTTTTTTGCGCCTCGGCTTCCGTAAGTCTCGTTTATTGAGTGCTGAAGAATATGAGCGGCTAAGGAAGATTGAAGAGTCATCGGAAATTGAGATTCGCGAGCGAACACAGAACAAGATATGAATTATCTAAAGGGGTTGGTTTTCAATGCAGAACTTACTGGCCGTAACGCCTAACCCATCCATCAACACGGACGCTGCGCGATGAAGCCGCGCAGCGCCGGTTATGTCAAACGTTAAGCGTCATGAACCTTCGAGCCATATGGAACCGAACGAACCACTGGGCCGAGCGGCCACTGGGCGCGATTGTGTTCCTCGTCTGTGGTCTCGGCCTGATTGCGTTCTACTTCGTAGCGGAAACCACATTTCCGATGGAAAATGAGTTGGAGTCAACTTCAGGCAGAGTGCTATGGACAAAGAAACACAAGAGTTCGCTATATTTCAGAATTTCCAGCACCCCTTCTCAGTTCGTTCTGTACGGAAAGGGTGATGCTGAAGGAAAACTCGCACGTGCAGTGCTCAGCGCAGCTACGAACGAGCTCACCGTCAGGTTCTTGCGATCACATGGCGCCGAGCCCGTATTCCTAGACGGAATCTACTACCCTGTCTATCTCATCTCACAGGGTGGCAGCGAGTTCGCCACGCTGGAAGAGGTTCACGCCGCCTACAGCAAAGACAATCAGCTAGGTCTAGTGATCGGCATTCCGTTCGTGATCCTGGGCATCGCTAGGCTAATCTGGTTCGCTCGGAGGCGAAATGACGCTTAACCCATCCATCAACGCGGACTGGCTTACAGCGGGCTTCGCCCGCCTCCAGCCAGCCGGTTATGTCAGACGTTAGCAACTGTGTTGTAAGTCAACAGGAGGATTCCAGGGAGTGCGATGCTTGAGCATGGAATTCATGATGACCAGCAGTTTCCTCATGCAGGCGGTCAGGGCCACTTTGGCCGGTTTGCCCTGGCTGCGCAGACGTTG
>JAIBFA010000095.1 GCA_019459325.1 Thiobacillus sp. | reverse complement strand
CCACGAACGCCGGAGGCGACGTGTTCAGCTGCAATTCGCCTGTCACGGGGGCTGTCTCGAGCTGCGCCAGCTTCAGCCTCTACTTCCGTGCCAGTGACCACGGCCTTACCGGCAACCTGGATGCGATCAGCGTGCCGTAGGAAACCACAATCTGAGCAAAGGGGAGATCGAGATGTTTGCTATTGATACACAACGGATGTCCATCGATGACACTTTCGCCCGGCAGCAGCCGGCGCGACACGCTGCAGCCAAGCTCAAGGCGACCGGTGTTTTTGCCGCGCTGTTCCTGGGCCTGACGCCCCTTCCCGTGAGTGCGGCTGCGCTGGACCATCAGCACGATCACCACCACCACGCCATGCCGAGCACGCAGGACGGGTATGTGCGCACGCAGGCGAGCTACACGATTCCCGACGTCAAGCTGCTGGACGCCGACGGGGCAGGGGTGTCGCTGCGTAGCGAACTCGACGACAAGCCGGTGATCCTGAATTTCATTTTCACCAGCTGTGGCGCCATTTGTCCGGTGATGAGCGCAACCTTCTCGCAAGTCCAGACGGCCCTGGGGCCAGAGCGGGACACGGTGCATATGGTGTCGATTTCCATCGACCCCGAGCAGGACACGCCGGCCGCGCTGAAGGCCTATGCCGGCAAGTACGATGCGGGGCCGCAATGGCAGTTGCTGACCGGCAGCCTGGATGACAGCATCGCGGTGCAGCGCGCTTTCGATGTTTATCGCGGCGACAAGATGAACCACCAGCCGGCGACCTTTCTGCGCGCCGGGCCGGGACAGTCGTGGGTGCGGCTGGACGGGTTCGCCAGCGCGGCCGACATCCTGCGCGAGTACCGCCAGCTTCGTGCGAACTGATCGCCCATGGAACGCGCGCCCATGCGAACCGTGCGGCGTGTCCTGACGGGCCTGATTCTGGTGCTGGTGCAGGGTGCGGGGGCTGCGGAGCCGCCCGCTGTCGCAGACCGTGTTGGCCAGTCCATCTACCTGGACGGCCTGCTTCTTTCGGGCAGGCCGGTTCGTGCCACCGTGCAGCAGGGTGTGAAGCTGAGCGGCGCCGCTGCCGCCTGCGTCCACTGCCATCGTCGCAGCGGACTGGGCGGAAGCGAGGGGCAGAACACCATCCGCCCGATCGCCGGCCGGCTGCTCTTTTCTCCGGAACACACCGGGCGTTCCGGGCGCTGGTCGGAGCCCGCCGGCGGCATCGCCGTGCGGCCAACCTATACCAGGGCCACTCTGGCGCGGGCGCTGCGTGAGGGCATCGATCCGGCCGGGCGTGCCCTGGATGCGCTGATGCCGCGCTATGCCCTGAGCGATGAGGAGATCGCCGCGCTTTATGCTTATCTGGAGGGGCTTTCTTCGACATTTGCGCCCGGGGTGACCGATCGCGAGATCCATTTTTCAACCATCGTCACGCCCGGCGTCCATCCGGATATAAGCCGCGCCCAGCTCGAGGTATTGCAGGCCTTTTTCCGCGACAAGAACGGCGGTACCCGCAAGGAGGTGCGTCGCCGCGAGGTGGGCAGCGAGCAGATGTATCGTGCCTTCCGCACCTGGGTGCTGCATGTTTGGGAACTGGACGGCGCGCCGGAAACCTGGCGCGCGCAACTCGAGGCGCATTACCGGCAGCAGCCCATATTTGCCGTCATCGGCGGTCTCGGCGACGGCAACTGGCAACCGGTGCATGCGTTTTGCGAAGAGGCCGGGCTTCCCTGCGTGTTCCCTGACGTGGACTATCCGGTGGTCGAGGGCGCGGGCTATTACTCCCTGTATTTCTCGCGCGGAATCGTCCTGGAGGCGGACGTGCTGGCCAAACAACTGGCAGAAACCCGGGCAGGTACGAACAGGATCGTGCAGGTATTTCGCGACGATGAGACCGGGCGCCTGCCGGCGCAGGCCCTGCGCGCAGCCTTGCAGCGCAGGGGAATGGAAGACCTTGCAGATTATCCGGTGAGCGGCAAGGGCGCGGTGTCTGCCGGATTCTGGTCGGCACTTTTGCGCGATGCGCGCCCGGCCATCCTGGTTGTCTGGCTCGATCCCGAAGAAGTTCGTAGCCTGGGGTCGACCGGGGCACCGCCCGCGGGGCTGCAGACGCTCTATCTGTCCGCCAGCCTGTTAGCCATGCAGCACCCGGGGCTGTCCGATGGCTGGCTGGACAGGGTGCGCATGGTTTATCTGTTTGATCGCCCGGCGAACCGAGCGCAGCATCTGGCGCGCATGAACGCCTGGCTGCGCGCCAGACAGATCCCGCTGGCGGACGCGCGCACCCAGGCCAATGCCTACTTCGCCGCCACCATTGCAGGGGATGCGGTGACCCACATCGGAGAAAACTTTTCCCGCGATTATTTCATCGAGCGCATCGAGCAGATGGCCGAAACATCGCTCTCCCCCTCGATCTACCCGCGTTTGAGCCTGGGGCCGGGCCAGCGTTTCGCTTCCAGAGGCGGGTATATCGTCCGCCTGCCCCGGGGAACGGCGGGCACGCCCGTGCCTGTCAGTGACTGGTTGATTCCCTGATGGGGCCCGCAAGGGCCTGGCCGGCAATCTGCCCAACGCGTCACTTTACGCAGTTGCGGCCCGAATGCTTGGCCAGGTAGAGCTGTTCGTCGGCGTTTTGCAGCAGGCTGTAACAGGTCAGGTTCGGGCTGGGAGACACGCTGGCGCAGCCGACGCTGATGGTGACTTGCCGGGCGCCGTCCGGGCGTTGCTGGGGGATGTGCAGTTCCATCACGGCATCGCGCAGGCGTTCTCCAATACAGCGCGCGCCCTCCAGATCGGTGCAGGGCAGGATGGCGATGAATTCCTCGCCGCCGTAGCGGGCGAGGAGGTCGCCCGGCCGGGTGAGTGCCTGGGTCATGGCTTTGGCCACCCGTCGCAGACAGTGGTCGCCTTCGCGGTGGCCATACAGGTCGTTGAACTGCTTGAAGCAATCCACATCCACCATCACCAGGGAGAGCGGCTGCCCGTTACGCATGGCGCGACGCCATTCGGCATGGAGCGCCAAGTCGAAGCAGCGCCGGTTGGCGACATCGGTGAGGCTGTCCTGGTTGGCGTAACGCTCCAGCTGGTCGTTTCTGAGCTTGATCCGGAGTTGGTTGCGGATGCGCGCCTCGACCACGTCCAGGCGGAAGGGGCGCGTGATGCAGTCCGCGGCCCCGAGCTTGAGGGCACGGGCCTCGTCTTCGGCGTTGTCGCGGTCGGTGATCAACATGACCGGGATGCTCAGGGTCTTTTCGTCCGTCTTGAGCTGGCTGCAGATCTCCAGTCCCTCACGGGCCGGTGCCATGACATCGAGCAGGATCAGGTCGGGGGGCTGATCCGGCTGTTTGGCGGTTTCCAGGATATGGGCGGGGCTCGGTACGGTCTGAATCCGGCATTCTTGTGCCATGACGCGGCCCAGGAGAGCGGCGCTGGGTTCGCTGTCGACGATGAGTATGCGCGGCTTGTCAGGCACATGGCTTCTTTCCTCGCGGTCTGCCGCAAGGACCGATAATTCAGGCGCCTGGACAATGCGGAGCGGATGTCGGGAAAGCCCCGGCCATACGAGAAATTGAATCGCTCCCATGGGGCGCCGAGCTAGCACATCCATTGCGCTTTCAGCTTGCGGCATTCACCGCTCCATTCGCATATTTCGGTGCACCCGTAGCGTTTCTCGGTAGCGAAGCAGGGGTCGCCGCCGCATCGCAGCTGGATATTTCTGACGAGCTGCGTTTGCGAGGTGTAGGGCGCGTGCGCCTCGAGTCCAAAATCACATGCCAGTTTTTGCAATTGCTCAATGGTCATATCCCCTCCAGGCAAGCTGGGTGATGAAGGTGCAAGTGTGGTGTGGCTCAAGGCGGGTCCCGCTCTGGACCGGCCATTGCCACCCTAGACATCGCCCACGAAAAACCGCTGATGCTCCAGCGCCCCTCCCGGAAGTGCGTTTTTGGCAGTGAGTCATCTGTTGAGTGGCTGCTTCATCATGAGAAAAGAATCCGCTGGCGGGTATTGGTGGAATCTTTAGTCGGGTAGGCAGATCGGCCGTCGGGCCGCAATCGGATTGCAGCTGTCCGGAATCTGTTGAAGAATCCCAATGCGTAGCGAATGGGCACAGCGCCGCGCCCATGTGCAGGGGCGCAGGCAATCAGACACATGAGAAGGGAAGGCATGGCAATCGAGCATCCCGGGCAGGATAAGCAGCCACCGCGCAGCGATGCGGAGTCCAGCCTTGCGGCGCGTTCGCAACCCGATGGCGAGGCGCAGCGCTCACCCGCCATCACACCCCTGCAGGAAGAACTGCGGCAGGTGCAACAGGCGCTGGCGGAATCGCAAAACAGCGAACAGCTTCTGGCGGGGCTGATCGAATCGGCCATGGACGCCATCATCAGCGTGGACGAGAGCCAGTGCATCGTGCTGTTCAACCCGGCAGCCGAGCGGATGTTCGGGCTGTCGGTTGCCGAAGCCATAGGCCAACCCATCGATGCGCTGTTGCCCGAGCAAGCGCGCCAACACCATGCGGACCACATTCGCACGTTCGCCCGTACCGGGGTATCGAGCCGCCAGCTGGTGGGCCCGGGCTGCGTTCACGGCCGACGCGCCAATGGCGAGCTGTTTCCGGTAGAGGCCTCCATCTCCCAGATCAATGTACAGGGCCGCCGGCTGTTCACTGTCATCCTGCGCGATATCAGCCGGCGCATCCACGACGAACAGGCCTTGCGCGAGAGCGAAGAACGCTTGACGCTGTTTGCCGCCACCACGTTCGAGGGCATCGTCATCAGCGAGCGCGGCCGCATCATCGACTGCAACGAGCAGTTCGCGCGGATGGTGGGCTATAGCGTCCGGGAGCTGGCGGGCAGGCTCATCGAGGAGCTGGTCGTCCCCGAAGACCGCGAACGTGTTGCGGCAAATATCCTGCGGGGTCGCGAGAGCATTGTCGAACACACCATGCTGCGCAAGGACGGGGAGCGCCTTATCGTCGAAGCCCATGGCAAGACGATCCCGGTCGGGTCCCCCGGCGGGCGCCGGCTGACGGCGGTGCGCGACATCACCGAGCGCAAGTGGATCGAGCAGGCCTTGCATGAGCGAACCGAGCGTTATGAACTGGTGCTGGCGGGTGCGCAGAGTGCGATCTGGGATTGGGACGTACCGGGCCGGCGCGTGCACTTTTCCGCGCAGTGGAAGGCGCTGCGGGGTTTTGCGGACAACGAGGTCGGCGATGGCGAGGAGGTGTGGAGCGCCGGCATCCATCCGGAAGATGCGGCGCGGGTCATGGCCGCCGTCCAGGCCCACCTCCTCGGGAAGACCCCCGTCTTCGCCGAGGAATACCGCATCCGCTGCAAGGACGGGTCGCTGAAATGGATTTCCGACCGTGGCATCGCCCAGCGCGACGCCGGCGGGAATGTCGTCCGCATGGCAGGCTCGGAAAGCGACATTACCGAACGCAAGCGGATCGAACAGGCGTTGCGCGACAGTCAGGCAGACCTGAATCGCGCCCAGTCCGTGGGGCAGATCGGCAGCTGGCGGCTCAACATCCAGCGCAACGAATTGCACTGGTCCGACGAGAGCCACCGCATCTTCGGCATCCCCAAGGGTACCCCTCTGGCCTACGAGACCTTTCTCTCCATCGTGCACCCGGATGACCGCGAGTACGTCGACCGCATGTGGATGGCGGCGCTGCGGGGGGCGCCCTACGATATCGAGCACCGCCTGGTCGTGGACGGCGCGTTGAAGTGGGTGCGCGAGCGGGCCGAGCTGGAATTCGATGAGCAGGGGCGGTTGCTGGGCGGATTCGGCACCACCCAGGACATTACCGGACTCAAGCAGGCCGAGCAGGCATTGATCGAGGCCGACCAGCGCAAGGACGAGTTCCTTGCCATGCTCGCCCACGAACTGCGTAACCCGCTGACGCCGATCCGCAATGCCGCGCATGTGCTGGGCCGCCTGGAGACGCACGAGCCGCGGGTGCAATGGGCGCAGCAGGTCATCGAGCGTCAGGTGGGCCACCTGACCCGACTGGTGGATGACCTGCTGGACGTCTCGCGCATCGTGCGCGGCAAGGTCTCGCTCAAGATGGAGCCGGTCGAGCTGGCTGCCGTGGTGAATCAGGCGCTGGACATGGCCCGTCCGCTGATCGATGCGATGCACCATCGGGTCGCGGTCAGGCTGCCCGAGCAGCCGGCCTATCTGGAAGGCGACCCGGTGAGGCTTGCCCAGGTGCTGCTCAACCTGCTGGACAATGCAGCCAAATACACGCCGGAGGGCGGAAGAATCGAGGTCGAGGCCAGCGTTGCCGGACCCGTCATCGAGATCAAGGTGCGCGACAACGGCATCGGCATTCCGGCAGACCTGCTGCCGCAGGTGTTCGACCTGTTCCAGCAGGGCGAGCGCACGCTGGATCGCAGTCAGGGCGGACTGGGGATCGGCCTGACCCTGGTGAAACGGCTGGTGGAGTTGCATGGCGGCTTGCTGGAGGCATACAGCGCAGGGGAGGGGCTCGGTTCGGAGTTCGCGATCTGGCTGCCCGCCCTGTCTGGCCCTTCTACGGCCCGCCAGGAGGGAGGCGAAGCGTCTCCCGCCACGGCTCATTGCCGGGTGATGGTGGTGGATGACGATGCCGCCGTGACCGACAGCATGACCGTGCTGCTGCAGATCGAGGGCCATGAAGTCAGGGCGGCAGCCAGCGGCGAGGCGGCGCTTGAACTCGCCCGCCGCTTCCGACCCCAACTCGTCCTGCTCGACATCGGCCTGCAAGACATGGACGGTTACGCGGTGGCCCGACAGCTGCGTGCGCAGCAGGCCACGGGTGAAAAGCTCTGTCTGGTGGCCGTAACGGGCTACGGCCATGAGGCCGCCCGGGCGCGTTCCGAAGATGCGGGCTTTGACCGCCACCTGGTCAAGCCGGTGGACCCCGAGATCCTCTGCGAACTGCTGGCCGAGATCGGGCGTGCGCAGACGGGTTGGACTTCGTGCGGCTAAGCCCTCATGCGGCAAGCGATCTCCGGAAACCCTTCGTGAAACGGCTTCGATCGTGGCTTGCTCCGGCCCGCACCATTCATCGCGTGGTGCCGGTCGGCATCCGGCAGACCGTCTTGCTCACCCTGCTGCTGGGACTGGTGTTTTCCGTTCTGCTCGCCATCCCGTTTGTCCTCTACCACCGGGCCGAATCCGACAACAATCTGAGTCTGCTTCAGGCAGAACAGGAACGGGTCATCAAACTTGCAGCGGGCGCCATTCATCAGGAAATGGACGCCGTCCTGTCCGACCTGCGCTACTTGTCGCAGCACAACGCGATCAGGAACTATATGGCACACACCAGCCGCGGCAGCCGCCTTGATCTCGCCACGGAGTATCTGGGACTGGCCAGGCAGAAACGCCTCTACGATCAGATTCGCTTCATCGGCCTGGATGGCAGGGAGGAGGTGCGCGTCAACTTCAATGAGGACGACCTCGAAATCGTCGCGGAGCAGAATCTTCAGGATAAACACGACCGCTACTATTTTGAGGAGACGCTGTGGTTGTCGCCCGGGCAAATTTACGTCTCGCCCCTCGACCTCAACATCGAGCAAGCCACCCTTGACCAGCCGCCCAAACCGGTCATACGCTTCGCCGCCCCGGTGGCCGACGACCAGGGCCTGATCCGCGGCATGGTGGTGCTCAACTATCTGGGGCAGCGCCTGCGCGACAAGTTGAGTGCGCTGGAGGGGCAGGCGGGCAAGATCTGGCTGCTCAACGCGGAGGGGTATTGGCTCATGGGACCCACTCCGGAAGACGAGTGGGGATTCATGTTTCCGGAACGTTCGCAACGACGGCTTGCCAGGCTTGCCCCCCGACTCTGGCAGCAGATGCAGGCAGAACAGTCCGGCGTCCATCAATCCGCAGAATCCTGGATCCAGTTCGAACGGGTTTACCCCCTGCTGGGCGAGAATCCCCGCGCCGGGGCGGCACACTTCGCCAGGCCGGTTGATGCGGATCGGTATTACTGGACCATTGCCGTCGAACTCTCCCAACCGGCCGTGCAGTCGGCCGATATTGCGTTACTGAAAAAGCTGTGGATGGTCTACGGCGCGTTGGTCGTGTTTGCATTCCTCGGCGCAGGCGCGTTTGCCTTGGCGATCAATCGCAACAAGGCGCTCGCCCGGGTCGTGGAAAAGGTCGTGGACAATCTGCCGCTGCTGATCGCCTATGTGGATGCGGAACAACGCTACCGCTTCAACAACATGGCTTACGAACGCTTACTGGGCTTGAAGCCCAATGAAATTTACGGCAAAACCATGCGGGAACTGCTGGGGGAGCCCGCCTATCAGGCCGTCCTCCCCTACATCGAGAGGGCACTGGCCGGGGAAGCGGTGACCTTCGAGCGTCAACTGGCTACGCAGGGGTCGGGAATGAACGACTTGGCGATCTCCTATCTCCCGGACAGGTCGCCCCAGGGCGAGGTACGCGGCTTTTACGTGATGGTCAACGACGTCACCCTGGTCAAGGAGTCCGAACGTCGCGACAGCCGGCGCATGCTTGAACTGGCCCATGTTTCCCGCCTCGCCTGCATGGGTGAAATGGCCACCGAGATTGCCCATGAGATCAACCAGCCGCTGGCCGCCATTGCCATGTATAGCGCGGCCGGCCAGCGCATCCTGCAAGGCGACGGTGACCGCAGCCAGATGCAGGGCTGGCTTGAAGCCATCAATACCCAGGCAAAACGTGCCAGCGAAATCGTGCGGCGGGTGCGCCGTTTCGCGCAGAAGGACGAACATCAGACCGGCCCGGTGGACCTGGGGCAGATCGCGCGCGAGGTGGCTGCCCTGCTCGATCATGAGGCCCGGTCGCAGCAGGTGGAGATCGTTCTGGAACTGGCTGAAGACCTGCCTCAGGTACAGGGCGAGCGCGTCCTGCTGGAACAGGTGGTCTTCAATCTGGCGCGCTATGCATTGGATACGGTGCGGGCCCAAACCGGCGAGCGCAGGATCACGCTTAACACAGCCTTCGATGCGCAACTGGTCTATGTTGAAGTGTGTGATACCGGGCCCGGCGTGGATCCGGCGTTAGGCGAGCACATCTTCGATTCGCTCGTAACTGGCAAGCAGGAGGGTTTGGGCATGGGTTTGACCATCAGCCGCTCCATTATCGAGGCCCATGCCGGCACCTTGCGCTACGCCCTGAATCCCGAAGGCGGGAATACCTTCATGTTCAGCCTGGCACGAGAGGCAGAGTGATGAATCCGTACGAGCCAACGGTTTATATCGTCGACGATGACGACGCGGTTCGCGAGGCCTTGGGCGCCTTGATCGGCTCGGTTTGCCTGCGCTATGAGAGCTTCGCCTCGGCAGAGGCGTTTCTGGCTGTGGCCAATCGGCAAATGCGGGGCTGCCTTCTGCTCGACGTACGCATGCCCGGCATGAGTGGTCTGGAACTGCAACGCAAGCTGCTGGATCAGGATATCGGCTTACAGGTCATCATCATCACCGGGCATGGCGATGTGCCCATGGCGGTGCGTGCCCTGAAAACCGGCGCGACCGACTTCATCGAGAAGCCGTTCAACGAGCAGGATCTGCTCGACCGCATTCAGACCTGCCTGCAAGATGACCATCATTCGTGGCACACCCGGCAGGCGCTGGATGAAGCGGCGGCGCGCTTCCGCACGCTCACGCCGCGGGAGAAAGCGGTGATGGAATTGATCGCGGCGGGCAATCACACCAAGAAAATCGCGGCGCACCTCGACATCCAGGATCGAACCGTGGACGTCCACCGCTTCAACATCATGCGCAAGGCGGGGGTCCGCACCCTGGCCGAACTTTTGCGCCTCTGGTCCGACGCCCATCACCCGACGCTCCGTTGAGTGCCCCTCGCCAGACGTCAGGCGTGCGAGCGTGCGGACTGCCGGCACCCAGCTAAAGATTCCTTCAGTGGAGCTAAATAACCCGGATATATTTTCTGCTGTCTTCCCCCGCTAGTCTTTGCCTCACCAACGCCCGGTCATTCCGGACAAGGTGCAGACAAAAGGAGCGAGACAGCATGCAGCACACCAAGGCGAGTGTGATCCAGACGGGGAATGTCCCAGCGGGCGTGGCGGGGCTGCCTATCGTGAATGTTTGGTACGGGGGGCAAAGCATAGGCCTGTATCGGGTGAAGCAGGTCGACGAGCGAGCCATGGTGCTCAACCATGGCGCCATCTCCTTCCCGGTCGGCACCCTGCTGGATGTCGTCGATTTCCAGCGCCTGATCCCCAATTCCGCTTCGCTCCGGCTCAGCACGACCGTTGTCGACAACAACCGCAGCGGCATCCGGCTGGCGTGGTAGTTAAATTCGGAAAAGACCATCCCATGAAGCCAATCAGGCGAGCGACGACCCCGGCCGGCAGGGCGCAGGCATCCGGCAAACCTGAAAAACCGGCGATCCTGACTAATATCAAGCTGAGTGCCCAATTCAGGGAGGCGCCCAATGCAACATTCACCAGGGCTGACGCGATGGATGTGCACACACTAGAAAAAGCCAAACAACAGTGGCAATCCGCGGCGGACATGATGCCGCAGCTCATCTGTCTGCTGAATGGCAAGGGCCATCTCATCCACACCAACCGCACGATCGAACGGTGGGGGCTGGGCAGGGTGGACGACGTCAGGGGCTTACACATGCATGCGATCCTGCATGGGGATTGCGTCGACCCCCTGTGCTATTTCCAGCCGCTCTGGCTGAGCGCGGTCGCCCGGCTGTCATGCGGGGAACGTACCGAATGCGACGTATTCGACCCCGTGCTCAAGCGCCATCTCTCCTTTCTCGTGCAACCCCTGCTGCGGCCGCCATCCCAGCTCAGGGAGACGGACGATCTGCATGCCGTGGTGATGATGGGCGACATCAGCGACTTCAAGCAGGCCGAGGCCGGCTACCAGCGTCTCTATGAAGAGCTCGAGCGTCTGGTCAGTCACGAAAAGGAAAGGCGCGAGTTCAGCGAGGGCAATCAGGCGCGTCTGTTGACCATCCTCGAGAAAACCACCGATTACGTCTCCATGGCCGATGCCGCGGGAAGCATGATCTATCTGAACCCGGCGGGACGCACGCTGCTGGGCCTGGGCCCGCAGGACGACATCACGAACATGAAGCTGTGCCAGCACTGCGACGAGGACGTAAAGGACAGGATATGGGGTGAAGCGATTCCGTCCGCGATTCGCAGCGGCCTGTGGTCAGGCGAATCCAGGCTGCGCGACGGGGCCGGTCGCGAAATCCATGCCTCGCAGGTCATCATTGCGCACCGGCGGGGCGATGGCCTGGTCGAGAACTTCTCCACCATCCTCAGGGACACCACCGAGCAGGTGCGGATCGCGCAGGCATTGCGCGAATCCCGCGACGAACTGCAGCGGCTCTCTGGCCTGCTGGTGACCATTCAGGAAGACGAGCGGCGGCGCATCGCGCTGGACCTTCATGATGGACTGGGGCAGTCCCTGAGCCTGATCAAGCTCTCGCTGGAAAATACGGCCAAGCTGTTGACCGCGGGCTCGACCGACGAGGTGAGCGAGTCGCTGCAGCAGCTCATTCCCCGGGTCAAGGAAGCCTTGGTCGAGGTGCGCCGGGTGTCGACCGAGCTGCGGCCGTCGATCCTCGACGATCTGGGTATCCTGCCCACCTTGTCTTGGTTTTTCCGCGAGTTCGAATCCGCGTGCAGCCATATTGCCGTCGAGAAAGCATTCAACGTTGCCGAGCACGAGGTGCCCGTGCCCCTGCAGATCACCCTCTACCGCATCGTCCAGGAAGCCACCAACAATATCGTCAAACATGCCGGCGCCGACCGGGTGCGGGTCAGCCTCGACCGCATCGACGAGGTGCTGCACTTGCTGATCGAGGACAACGGCTGCGGTTTCGATCCGGGCAGCGTCCGCTGTACCGAAGGCGAGAGCAGGGGACTCGGGCTGCTCAGCATGAAGGAGCGTGCATCGTTCTCCGGAGGAAGCTACCGCATCGCGTCTGTCCCCGGGCAGGGAACCCGCATCGAGGTGTCGTGGCCGTGCGGACAATTTCCGGATTAGCCATCAGCCTGCCTCGGCATCGCGGCACGCAGCTACATAGTTCACCCACCTGAAAAATACAGTCCACCCCGAATAAGCGAATACGGTGATCCCCCCACAGCCAGCCTGCATCTGTAGCGCTAAGGTAAGACCATCGCCTGTCGGCAATTGCCCTCATGGCGGGTATGGAGGGGTCGCGCATGCGGGAAACCGGGTATCTCATCAAAGGGCTGGCCACACGCCGAAGCAGACGGGGTTTCACCCTGCTCGAACTGCTGGTGGTCATGGTGATCATCGGCCTTTTGGCCGGCTACGTGGGGCCGAAATACTTCTCCCAGATCGGCAAGTCGGAGATCAAGGTGGCACGCGCCCAGATCGATGCCCTGGGCAAGGCGCTGGACCAGTTCCGGCTGGACAACGGCCATTACCCCAGCACGGAGCAGGGGCTGGCCAGCCTGGTCACCCGTCCGGCCAACGAAGCCAGATGGGACGGCCCCTACCTGCAGAAAGGCGTTCCGGCCGATCCCTGGGGCAATGCCTACGTTTTCATCATGCCCGGCGAGCACGGCGAGTATGACCTGCTGTCGTATGGCAGGGATGGCAGCCCCGGCGGGGACGGGGAGGCCGGCGACATCACCAACTGGTAGCGACCCCGCGACGGCTCAATACGCAGTTTGATACCGGAGAGACAGCATGCGCTATGAAGTCAAGGCACTGCGCGGGGATGAGAATCTGACGGCATGGGTGCTGGATGCCATGGATGCCGGCGATGCCGCCAACCAGATGCTGGCCCGGGGCTACACGGTGATCGCGGTCAGGGCGAAAGCCGCCTGGCCGGCGTGGCACTGGCAACGCAAGGGCCATTTTCCCCTGGTGCTGTTCAGCCAGGAATTGCTGGCGCTGTTGCAGGCCGGACTGGCCCTGGTGGAGGCGCTGGAAACCCTGACCGAAAAAGAGCAGCGCCCCGAAGTCAAACAGACCCTGACGCAGATCATTGCCAGCCTCTACGAGGGACATGCGTTTTCCTATGCGCTGCAGCATTCGCCGGCGAATTTCCCGGCGCTCTACGTGGCGACCGTGCGCGCCAGCGAACGAACCGGCGATCTGCCCGAGGCCCTGTCGCGCTATGTCGCTTACCAGTCGCAGATGGATGCAGTGAAACGGCAGGTGGTCAGTGCCTCGATCTATCCGCTGCTGCTGTTCGTGGTCGGCGGCCTGGTGACGCTGTTCCTGATGGTGTACGTCGTACCCCGCTTCAGCCACATCTACGCCGACATCGGCAGCGACCTGCCGCTGATGTCGCAGCTGCTGATGCGCTGGGGGCAGTTGCTGGAAGCCCACGGCGCGACGATCCTGACCGCTACCCTGCTGCTTCTGGGCGGCGCGCTTTATACCGCTACCCGCCCGGCCAGCCGGCAGTGGCTGCTGCGCACGCTGTGGCAGCTGCCCGGCATCGGCGGGCAGCTGCATGTTTATCAGCTCGCCCGCTTCTACCGCTCGCTCGGCATGCTGCTGCGTGGCGGCATGCCGGTGGTGCCTTCGCTGAACCTGGTCTCCGATTTGCTGGAATCCGGCCTGCGCAACCAGCTGACGCAGGCCTCGGCGCGCATCCGTGAGGGCACCCCGATGTCCGTGGCGATGGAGCGCTACGGGCTGACTACGCCGGTGGCGCTGCGCATGCTGCGCGTGGGCGAGCGTACCGGCCGCATGGGCGAGATGATGGAACGCATCGCCGCTTTCCACGAGGAAGAGAGTGCGCGCTGGGTGGAGCGCTTCACCAAGCTGTTCGAGCCGCTGCTGATGGCGTTCATCGGCGTGGTGATCGGTTTCATCGTGGTGCTCATGTATTTCCCGATCTTCGAACTGGCGGGGAGCATCCAATGAACCTGGCGGATCCTGTCACCTCGCGCAGCGCGCAGGGCTTCACCCCGGAGCAGGTTCAGGCGGCACGCGTCGCGGCCGGATTGGCGCAGCGCCGCGTGGTCGAGGTGCTGGAGGAACAGTCCGGTCTCGGCACGCAGGCCTTTGTCGAGACGCTGGGAACGGCGCTGCGCTATCCGGTCTCGACCATGGAAGACCTGTACCGGATGAAGCCGGCCTTCGACACGCTGCCTTTCGCCGAGGCGATGGCGCGCGAATGCCTGGCGCTGCGGGACGAGCATGAGCGTCTCACTCTGGTCATGGGCGACCCGTTCGATGTCGGCCTGCAGGCGTGGGCGGAGCAGCGCATCGACGCGCCCTTTACCTGGCGCCTGGCCCACCCCGCCGATGTGGCCGCCTATCTCGCGCATCACGAGGAAACGCTGTGCGCGATGGACAGCCTGCTGCCGGAAGAGGGCAAGGCCGTCACGGCAGGCGCCGCGGTCGAGGATCTGTCGTTCAAGACCATCAGCGAAGGCACCAGCCCGGTCGTCAAGCTGGTGCATTCCACGCTGTACGATGCGCTGAAAGCCGCGGCCAGCGACATCCATCTGGAGACCGGCCCTGCGGGTCTCGCCATCAAATACCGCATCGACGGTGTGCTGACGCAGGTCGGCTCGATGGCGGGGCTGGATCTGGCGGAGCAGGTGATTTCCCGCATCAAGATCATGTCGGAGCTCGACATCGCCGAGCGCCGGGTGCCGCAGGACGGCCGCTTCAAAGTGTCGGTGCACGGCCACGAGGTGGATTTCCGCGTGTCGGTCATGCCGAGCATCTTCGGCGAAGACGCGGTGCTGCGTATCCTCGACAAGCAGACCCTGTCCGACCAGATGAAGGGGCTGCGCCTCGTCTCGCTGGGGCTGGACGACGCCTGCATCGCCGAGCTGCGGAGACTGTCCAGCGAGCCCTACGGCATGCTGCTGGTGACCGGGCCCACCGGCTCGGGCAAGACCACCACCCTGTACGCCGCGATCACCGAGATCAACCACGGCCAGGACAAAATCATCACCATCGAGGATCCGGTCGAATACCAGCTCCCCGGGGTGCTGCAGATCCCGGTCAACGAGAAGAAGGGGCTGACCTTCGCGCGCGGCCTGCGCTCGATCCTGCGCCACGACCCGGACAAGATCATGGTGGGCGAGATCCGCGACCCGGAGACCGCGCAGATCGCGGTGCAGTCGGCGCTCACCGGGCACCTGGTGTTCACCACCGTGCACGCCAACAACGTGTTCGACGTCATCGGCCGCTTCATCCACATGGGGGTCGATCCCTACAGCTTTGTCTCGGCGCTCAACGGCATCATGGCGCAGCGGCTGGTGCGGGTCAGCTGCCCGCACTGCGCGGTCGACGTCGAGCCCGATGCCGAGCTGCTCGCCGATTCCGGCATCCGCGCCGAGCAGGCGTCCGGCATGCATTTTCGCGCCGGACGCGGCTGCGGACACTGCCGCGGTACCGGTTTCAAGGGGCGTCGCGCCATCGGCGAGATCCTTCATCTGAACGAGGAAATCCGCGAACTCATCATCGCGCGCCAGCCGGTCCGCCTCATCCGCGAGGCGGCTCGCCGCAACGGCACGCGCTTCCTGCGCGAAATCGCGCTGGACATGGTCGGCGCGGGCGAAACCACCTTGCAGGAGATCAATCGTGTCACGGTTGCGGACTGATACGCTGTGGGTCGAGCTGGCGCCCGACCAGGTCAACCTGGCCCACAGCGAGCGCAGGCTGACGCTGCGCGGTGTGCGCACCACGGTGCGGAACGAAAGGCTGGCGGCCACGGCCGCCGGGCAGGATGCGGCGCCGTGGCGCGGCGCGGTGCAGGCACTGGAAACGGCGCTGCCGGCCCATGCCGGCCGCGTCGCGCATGCCAGCGTGATTCTCTCCAGCCGCTTGGTGCGCTATGTGCTGGTCCCCTGGAGCGACGCCCTCGGCGATGCGGAGGAGGAGACAGCCTTCGCGCGCCACTGCTTCGAGCGGGTGTACGGCGAGGCGGCCGCGCAGTGGGAGCTGCGCGTGAGTGACGAGCGGGACGGGGTGCCGAAGCTGGCCAGTGCGGTCGATGCCGCGTTGCCGGGCGCACTGCGCGAGGTGTTTTCCACAGCGAAGGTGAGGCTCGACTCGATCCAGCCCAGCCTGATGGCGGTCTACAACGATTACCGGCGCAGTTTGCAGGGCCGGCATGCCTGGCTGGCCTTGCTGGAACCGGGCTGTCTGTGCCTCGCGCTGCTGCACCAAGGGCGCTGGGCGCGGGTCAGAAGCCAGCGGATCGGTGCCGGCTGGCGCGTGGAACTGGCCCTGACCCTGGAGCGGGAAGCGTATCTGGCCGACCCGGAGGCGGCGGCCCGGGACGTGTTCGTGTGGGCGTCCGGTCGGGACGATGTCAAGCTGCCGGAAAATGACCGCTGGCAGTTCCACCTGCTGGCGCCGAAACGGCGTCATGGCGCCGCGTCGGTGGATGCCGGACGCGTCCTCACGGCGGAAGCGTGATCCCATGCGCGCGCTCCGCCTCGATTACCAGCGCAGCACCCGACCCTTCCCGTGGCTGGGCCTCGGCATGCTGGCCTCGGCCCTGCTGGCGCTCGCGCTGACAGGAGGTTATTACCATGAGCTGAGCCAGCGCATTGAGTTGTGGGAGACCCGGGTGGACCACGACGAGCGCCTGTCGAGCCATCGCGCACGCGCGCTGCGGCCGGCTAGCGGACAGGCAGCGCGCGAACAGGCGCTGGAAGTGCAGCATGCCAACCAGGTGCTGCGCCAGCTGAGCCTGCCATGGGACACCTTGTTCAGGGCAGTCGAGTCGTCGACGGGCAAAAACATTGCCCTGCTGTCGATGGAGCCCGACCTCCGCAAGGGCACGGTCACGATCAGCGGTGAGGCGAAGAATTTCCCCGCCATGCTGGATTACATCAAGCAACTCGGGACACGCGACGTGTTTGCCAGCGTGCACCTGCAAAATCACCAAGTTCAACAGGCGGATCCGGAGAAGCCCATCCGCTTTTCCCTGCTTGCCGTATGGAAGGCGGGCGCGTCATGACGGCCCGGCTGTATGGCTCGTTCGGACGCCGTCTGCGCCAGCTCGGCTGGCCGGGAACAGCCGGAATCGGCGTGTGGGTGATGACGGCGACGCTCTATTTTTCCGCCGTGTTGCCCGCGCAGCAACGACTGGACGACGTTCGTCTCAGCGCGGCCTCGCTGCAGGAACGGATAGTGCGGGCGGGCCGGCAGCTGTCTGCCACCGAGCGGCCGGCTGCCGAGCAGCTCGCCGATTTCTACCGCGCATTTCCCGCCGAGGGGAGTTCGCCCGACTGGATCGGCACGATTGCTGAAACCGCCCAAAGCTGCGGGCTCAGCCTCGATCAGGGCGAATACAAGCCGACCCGTGACAAGATCGGCAAACTGACCCGCCTGCAGATGACGCTGCCGGTCAGGGGCGAATACCGACAGATCCGTCAGTTTTTGGCGAGCACCGGCGTGAAGGTCCCCATTGCCTCGCTGGAACAGGTTCAGTTCGAGCGCCAGAAAGTCGGCGATCCGCTGGTGGACGCCAAGATCAGGCTGGTGCTCTATCTGGAGCAGCCGTCATGAAAATGCGGCCATGGCATCAGCGTGTTCTGGTCGGATGCATGGCCGTTGCGATTTTTTTGTCCGCCGCATCCGACGACGGGCAGCAGGCCGAGCCCCAACAGGCGCACGCCAGTGCGCCGAAAACGCTTGATCCAGCACCTCAACAGCCTGTGCTGCGGATCGAGCTGGAGCGGCTAAACCGGCCGGGCGGGAAAGCCGCTGCCGACACGTCAGCGGGCAATGCTTTCAATGCGATCTCCTGGTACGTTCCGCCGCCGCCTCCCCCACCGCCCAAGCCCGTCCCGCCGCCCCCTCCCAGCGCGCCGCCGATGCCGTTCAGCTACTTTGGCCGCTACGAGGAAGGCGGGTCGCTGATCATTCTGCTGATCAAGGGCGAGCGCATGTACACCGTCGCCGAAGGCGAAGTGATCGAGAACACCTATCGGATCGAGCGTTTGATCGGGGGGCGGCTGGAACTGACCTACCTGCCGCTCAACATCAAGCAGACGATCAGCGCGGGGGAGACATGATGTGCCTATCACCTTGCCGCGCTCGGTTGTCCGGAAGAGCCGCAGCCTGGCTCGCGGCAAGTACGGGGTCCACGGGGAGCGGGACATGAACAAGACGAAAGCAGGACTCTGCGGACACATTGCACGGTGGGCGCTGCTTGCGGCCCTGCTGACGGGATGTGCCGGCCAGCAGTTGCATCGCGATGGCCTGTCCCTGATGGCGGAGGGGCGGGTCGAGGAGGGCCTGGCGAAGTTGTCGCAGGCGACCCAGGCTGCGCCCGGCAATCCGGCCTATCGCGCCGATCTTCTGCGTAGCCGCGAGACGACCGTGAACCGGATGCTCGCGGCTGCAGGCAGCGAGCGGGCTGCCGGCCACACCGACGCAGCCCAGGCGATCTATGCGCGCATTCTCGGCATCGATCCGGACAACAGTCGTGCCAGGCTTGGCCTTGAAGCGCTGGAAATGGACAGGCGCCACGACGCAGCCCTGGCCGAGGTTGAAAACCGGCTGAAAAAAGACGACCTCGAGGCGGCCCGCTCAGCGCTCAAACCGGTCCTGCTGGAGAATCCGAAACATGGCAGGGCCCTGTTGCTGCAGCGGCAGATCGAAGAACGCGAGGCAAAGCAGCGACTGGCCGAGCCGACGCTCAGGGCGAAGTTCACCAAACCGGTCGCACTGCAATTCCGCGACGCCAACCTGAAAATGGTCTTCGAGGCCCTCTCGCGCACCAGCGGCATCAACGTACTGTTGGACAGGGATGTCAGACCCGACCTGAAGACCTCGATTTTCGTCAAGGACGTGTCGGTGGAGGACACCATCGACCTGATCCTGCTGCAGAACCAGCTCGAAAAGAAAATCCTCAGTGACAACACGGTGTTCATCTACCCGAGCACACCGGCCAAGCTCAAGGATTACCAGGATCTCAAGGTCAGGAGCTTTCACCTGACCAACGCCGATCCCAAGCAGATGCTGACCATGATCAAGACGCTGCTGAAAACCAAGGATATTTTCATCCACGAGAAGACCAACTCCATCGTGATGCGGGACACGCCGGAGGCGATCCGGCTGGCGGAGAAGATGGTGGCCGACCAGGATGTCGCGGAGCCGGAAGTGATGCTGGAAGTGGAGGTGCTGGAAATCACCCGTTCGCGGGCGAGCGAGCTCGGGATCAAGTTTCCCCAGTCGTTCTCGCTCACCACGCCGGGAAGCGTCGAAACGCTCAGCCAGTTGAGAGGGCTCTCCAGCGGTGCACTGCTGGTCACCCCGCTCAGTGCCACTCTCAACCTCAAGCTCGAGGACACCGACACCAACGTCCTCGCCAGTCCGCGCATCCGGGTACGCAACCGCGAGAAGGCCAAGATCATGATCGGCAGCCGGGTGCCGGTGATCACCAATGCCGTGACGCCGGTCTCCACGGGAACCCCGGTCATCACCGGCAGCGTGCAGTACCTGGACGTGGGGCTGAAGCTGGAGGTGGAGCCGGACATCCACCTCGATAACGAAGTGGTGATCAAGGTGGGACTGGATGTCAGCTCCATCATCAGAGAAGTGCCCAATGTGGAGTCCGGCACGCTTGCCTATGAGGTGGGCACGCGCAACGCTTCCACTGTGCTGCGCCTGAAGGATGGGGAAACGCAGATCCTGGCCGGGCTGATCAGCGACGAGGACCGCAAGACCGCAAGCAAAGTACCGGGACTCGGCCAGATGCCCTTGCTCGGGCGCCTGTTCTCCAGCCACAAAGACGACAGCACGAAGACCGAAATCGTGCTGTCGATCACCCCGCGGATCGTGGGCAGCGCACGGCTCCACGACGCCGGCGAGGTGGAGTACTGGTCCGGCACCGAGGCCAGTCTGCGCAGCTCGCTGTTCAGCATCAAACCGCTCGGCAGCATTGCCGTCAGCACCACCGCTGCGGCGACACCCATCGCGCGCACGCGCCCTCCGGCGCGGCGGGATGTCCAGCCGGCACCGCAGAGCGCGCCCGCCACCGGGATGGTCGTGCTGACCTGGCAAGGCCCCAGTCAGGCAAAACCGGGCGAGACGATCCGCCTGACGCTGAACGCGCAGTCAGCGCAGGCATTGGGCCGTGCGGGGCTGATGATGAGTTTCGATCCCAGCGTGTTCAAGGCGGTCGACGTTACGGAGGGCGGCTTCTTCAGGCAGAACGACATGCAGTCCACGTTCTCGAAAACCATCGATCAGGCCAGCGGCCAGATCCTGGTGGAAGTGTCCGGCACGGGGGCCGAGGGGAATAGCGGGACAGCCAGCGTCGTCACCCTGGTATTCGAGGCGATTGCGGGCCATCCGCAATCGCAGATCGTCGTCGGACGCATGGCGCCCATCGGCCCCGGCGGTGAAGAACTGGCGGTCACCCTGCCGGAACCGCACGTCATCACGGTGGCACCATGATCCGGCGCGGCCATTCCCCCGTGGGGTTTACCCTGATCGAACTGGTGGTGACGGTAGCGATTGTCGCCCTGCTGTCGACGGTGGCGTTTCCGCTGGCCGAAGTGGTGGTGAAGCGCAGCAAGGAACAGGAGCTGCGCTTGGCGTTGCGCGAGATACGCTCCGCGCTCGATGCCTACATGCAGGCGGTGGAAGAAGGGCGAATCGCGCATTCGGCGGACCAGTCTGGCTACCCGGAATCCTTGAGTGTCCTGGTCGAGGGGGTGCCTGACGCGAGCAGCCCGGACCGCAAAACCAGGCTCTATTTCCTGCGACGCATTCCGCGCGATCCGATGTTTTCCGACCCGACGCGGCCCGATGAGGAAACCTGGGGCAAGCGCAGCTACGCAAGCAGCCATGACGCGCCGGAGGAGGGCGAGGATGTCTATGACGTGTATTCGCTGGCGCCGGGCATCGGCCTGAACGGAATTTCCTACCGGTACTGGTGAGGACAGGAAGGCGCATCATGAAATTGCGACGGCAAAAATCCGGCTTCACCCTGATCGAACTGTTGGTGGTGATGGCGGTGATCGCGACGCTGCTGACCCTGGCGGCGCCTCGCTACTTTGCCAGCCTGGAGAAATCCAGAGAAGCGGTATTGCAGGCCAATCTGACCCTGATGAGGCAAACGCTGGACAAATATTATGGCGACAAGGGCAAGTATCCCGAAGCGCTCGACGAACTCGTCGACAGCAAGTATCTGCGCAGCGTTCCGGCCGACCCGATTACGGAAAGCAATATGACCTGGATCACCGTTCCCCCTCCGCAGCCTGAAATGGGCGGCGTGTATGACGTCAAAAGCGGCGCCCAGGGCACGGCCCGGGACGGCTCCGCCTATCTGGACTGGTAGACGAAAACCATGACGATACGGCACGACATTCAAACGGCTTTTCCCGTCCCGTCCAGGCGGCAGCCCGGACGGCGCCCGGTACGAGGGTTCTCCTACATCGGTGTGCTGATTCTGATCGCGATGATGGGGATCGCCCTCGCAGCTGCAGGCGAGATATGGCACACGGCGTCCAAGCGGGAAAGGGAACAGGAGTTGCTCTTTGTCGGCGACCAGTATCGTCGCGCCCTCGGGCAGTTCGCCGCGCATACCCCCGGCAACGGCAGGCGCTACCCGCTGAGTCTGGAGGAATTGCTGCAGGATTCTCGCTATCCGGGAACCAAGCGCTATCTTAGGAAAATCTACTTCGATCCGATCACGGGCAAGGCAGAGTGGGGCCTGATTACCGGGCCGGGCGGTGAGATATTCGGGGTGCATAGCCTGTCCGAGGAAGAACCGGTCAAAAAGGCCCATTTCAGGCTTGCGGACAAGGTCTTCGAGGGCAAGCGGAAGTACTCGGATTGGGTATTCATGCCGTCATCATGATGGGGCCGACAGACAGGATGGATGCCGGACGGACGCGCGTTTCGGGGTGAGGGTGATCAACAGCAAATGGGGAAAGTCATGAGCGAAAAGCATCGTATTTTTATCGTTGAGGATCACACCCTGCTCAGAGCAGGCCTGCGGGCGCTGTTGTCCCGGGATCCCGATATCGAGATTGCCGGCGAGGCAGACAACGGCCACGATGCCATCCGTGCCATCGGACCGCTGGCCCCCGATCTGGTCCTGCTGGACCTTTCCATGCCTGGCATGAATGGGATTGAAGCCATGATCGACATCAAACGGCGTAATCCCGGAACCCGCGTCCTGGTGCTCACCATCCACAAAACCGAGGAATACATCCATGCCAGCCTGCGCGCCGGCGCCGACGGCTACATCCTCAAGGACGCGACCTATGACGAGCTGCATGTCGCGATCCGCAGCGTGCTGAACGGCAAGACGTATTTGAGTCCGGATATCGCAGGGAAGGTCATCCATGGCTACCTGGGAACCGGCAAGGACAGCGATTCCGCCAGCGCCTGGGATACGCTGACGCATCGCGAGCGCGAAGTCCTCAAGCTGGTCGCTGAAGGGCACCCCAACCGGTATATCTCCGATTACCTGTGCCTCAGCATCAAGACGGTCGAAAAGCACCGCTCCAATCTGATGAAGAAGCTCGATCTGCACAATGCCTCGATGTTGACCAGCTATGCAATCGAGAAAGGCCTGGTCGGCGGCTAGGCTTGGCTGAAACCTCGCCGCCACAAAAAGCATTGCCGCATCAGCGTTCAGCCGGTATAGTGCGGCCTCCCGCACCCTGCCAATCGGTGCGCGGTTCTTTTACCCCGATCTCACGATCCCTATTCGTCTGCCTCGATTGGTGTTGCCACAAGCGCAACAGGCCGTCGCAGGAAAAAACTACATGACTACTGAAACAACCTCAGCCAGCCCGGCTTTTGTCGAGCTTGGCCTGGCCGAACCCATCTTGCGTGCGATTCATGACGCCGGCTACACTACACCCACCCCGATCCAGGCGCAGGCGATTCCGCAGGTGCTGGCGGGCGGCGACCTGCTCGCTGCCGCACAGACCGGCACCGGCAAGACCGCCGGCTTCACGCTGCCGATCCTGCATCACCTGTCGACGCGTGCCGCGCAGGCGCCCAAGCCGGGCCGTCCGCGCTGCCTGATTCTGGTGCCCACGCGCGAGCTCGCGGCGCAGGTCGAGGAATCGGTCAAGACCTACGGAAAATACCTGTCGCTCAAATCGATGGTGATGTTCGGCGGCGTCAACATCAATCCGCAGTTCAAGGCGTTGCACGGGCGCGTCGACATCCTGGTGGCGACGCCGGGCCGCCTGCTCGACCACATGGGGCAGAAGACGGTGGACCTGTCCGGCGTCGAAATCCTGGTGCTCGACGAAGCCGACCGCATGCTCGACATGGGCTTCATCCGCGACATCAAGAAAGTGCTCGCGGTGCTGCCGAAGCAGCGCCAGAACCTGCTGTTCTCGGCGACCTTCTCCGACGAGATCCGCACGCTCGCCAACGGTCTCCTGCACAACCCGAAGAGCGTCGAAGTCGCGCGTCGCAACACCGCGGTGGAAATCATCGAGCAGTCGATGCACCGGGTACCGCAGGCGCACAAACGGGATTTATTGGCGCACCTGATCAAGCACCACGACTGGCAGCAGGTGCTGGTCTTCACGCGCACCAAGCACGGTGCCAACAAGCTCGCCGAAAAGCTGATCAAGGACGGCATCAGCGCCGCCGCGATCCACGGCAACAAGAGCCAGGGGGCGCGCACCAAGGCGCTGGCGAGCTTCAAGGACGGCAGCGTGCGCGTGCTGGTGGCGACCGACATCGCCGCCCGCGGCATCGACATCGACCAGCTGCCGCAGGTGGTGAACTTCGAATTGCCCAACGTGGCGGAAGACTACGTCCACCGCATCGGCCGCACCGGCCGCGCCGGGGCAACCGGCTCGGCGCTGTCGCTGGTGGATGACGAGGAAATGAGCTACCTGCGCGACATCGAGAAGCTGATCAAGCGCTCGATCGTGCGGGTCGAAATCGAGCCCGGCTTCGTTCCGCCGGCCAAGGCCGACCTGATGTCCGACGAACGCCCGCCGCGTCCGCCGCAAGGCCGTGGCGGTCAGCGCCAGGGACAGGGCGCGGGGCGTGGTGGGCAACCCGGCGGCCGCAATGCCTCCGGCCGTGCGCCGCAGAGCAAACCCGCCGCAGGCGGTGCCAAGCCCGCAGCCAGCCGCGGCGCCGCGCCGAGTACGTCGGCCCAGCCGCGCAAGCCCCGTCCGCCAGCCGCCTTGTTTGCGGGCAAGCCGGGCACGCGCGGGCACTGATCCGTTCTTCCTGACCCGGGCATCATGCTCGGGTCAGGCGCGCCGCCAGCCAGGTGGCGCCCAGCGCCACGCCCAGCAGGGCGAACGCCACGCCGAGCCGGTTAAGCCAGTCCGGTGCCATCACCAGCAGCATCCCCAATTGCAGCATCATCACGCCCGACATCAGCTTGAGCAGGCGGCCTTCGCGTTCGCTCAACTTTCGTGCGCCCAGGGTGAAGGCGAATACCACTACGATGACGGCAAGCGGAATCACGTAAACCCCGTTGTACAGCGCCAGATACAGGTAATGCGCGCCGGGGCCGAGGTCATGCAGCGTCAGCAGGCGCGTGTAGACCATCGGGAAGCCGGCGGTGCACAGCAGTTCGTAGACATTGACCGCCACCGCGAGCAGGACCGTGGCGGCGAGCATGGCCGGAACATTGCCGGCGGCGAGGATGGCGCGGGCGCGCCGGTAGATGCCCGGCTTGCGGGACTCCGGAATCGACAGCGATATGCCGCGTCCGAAGCGGAAGAAGTCCTTGATGTTGATGAGCGCGATCGCCAATGCCATGACGCCGGCGGCGAGCGTCACCCAGGCCAGCTGGCCGAATAGCTGGAACAGGTTGAGCCAGGCCGCCATGAAGGCGAAGTACATCACTCCTGACACCAGCACGAAGACACCGCCGATCGCCAGCATGCGCGCGCGGTTGTTCTGGTGAACCATCAATGAAAGCAGAAACAGCAGCACGAAAAACGCGCAGGGATTAAAGGCGTCGAGGCCGGCGATCAGCACCGTCATTATCGGCAGCGAATATCCGTCGAGGGTTACGTCACCCAGGAAGGGCACGCTGAACCCGGGCGCCGGCAGGGCGCGGGCGGTGTCGAGCGCGCTGTCGCTCATGGCGGCGACGCGGCAGGCATCCAGATCGGCGAGCAGCGCCTGCCCGCTGCTGGCATCGTCGTCCCAGCCCGTCTGCATGCGGCCGCAGAACAGCAGCGACGGCACATACTGCGCGGGCTGTCCCAACTGGTCGGCGAGCGCGACATAGTGGCGCACGTTCTGGGGATGGCGGCTGAGTTCCAGCGAATGCAGTTTCACCCACGGCCGGCTGGCGGGAATGGCCTCGATGAAGGGGCGGGCCGTCAGGCAATGCGGGCAGGCAAGCGACCAGAAGAAATACAGATGCACCACTGGCTGACCGTCGGTGCCGGGCTCGATCCAAGGCGTGTCCGCGCGGGCGCCCGGCGCCAGCAGCACGAGTAAAAACAAAGCGCTGGCGAGCCAGCGAAGCGGCGTCATCCGGCAGGTCTGTGTCATGGTGTTCAGTATGGCGGACGCTACAATCTTTTGCATGGACACCCTCGCCAGCTACGACGAACTCCCCTACGACAGCCTGCCGCTGCCGGAGACCCAGCCGGATTTTCTGGCTGCCGTGGCCAGACTGCACGGCTTCGACGCACCCGACCCGCGCCATGCGCGCATCCTCGAACTGGGGTGCGCGCAGGGCGGCAACCTGATTCCGCTGGCATGGCGCTGGCCCGAATCCTTGTGCGTGGGTGTGGAACTGTCGCGCGTGCAGGCGGAGGCGGGCGCAGCCTTCATCCAGCGTCTGGGCTTGGCCAACGTCCGCATCCTGCACGGTGATCTCGCTGCGTTGCCCGAGGATCTGGGCGAATTCGACTACATCATCGCGCACGGCGTATTTTCCTGGGTGCCGCCGCCGGTTCGGCAGGCGCTGCTCGATGTCTGCCGGCGCCATCTGTCGCCGCAGGGCGTCGCCTACCTCAGCTTCAACGTCACAGCCGGCTGGAAAGCCCTGCAGCCTTTGCGTGCCGCACTGATCGATCGCACCGCGGCGGATCTTCCGG
Source organism: Thiobacillus sp. (assembly GCA_019459325.1). Classification (GTDB taxonomy): domain Bacteria; phylum Pseudomonadota; class Gammaproteobacteria; order Burkholderiales; family Thiobacillaceae; genus Thiobacillus. Next base: position 11,924 of record JAIBFA010000095.1, on the reverse strand, counting down.
CGCCCGCGCGCTTCGAACAGGCGCTGCGCGTGCTGGATGCGCTGGAGTCCGAATGGAGCGATCCGTCCTTGCTGAAGGAAATCGCCTATCTGAAAACCGCTGCGCCGTCCTACCTGTTCCACGAATACCTCGCCGATTTCAACGCGCCGATGTCCTTCGTGGAATTTGCCGCCCAACTCGACACCCATGGGCTGCGCTATGTCGGCGAGGCCGGCCCGCGTCGTGCCGTGGTCGAACTCGAGGATGCCTGGGGCCTGACTCCCGAGCGCATGGCCGGACGCTGGCTGGACGCCGAGGCCGCGCTCGACGGCGCGCTCGCTACGCGTTTTCGCCGCGCCCTGATTGCGCGTGACGACGCCCCCTGCGCCCAGCCACCCCGCGCTGCCGCCTTGAGCAGGCTGTCGTTCCAGGCCGACTTGCGCAGCGACGAGGAGATCGATCTGGAGGACACCAGCGAACAGGGATTCCTCAACCCGGCGGGCAATACCTTCCTGATTGCGCAACCGGCCATGAAGGCTGCGGCCATGGCCTTGTCGGCAGCCTATCCCGGCGCACTCGATTACGCGGCGCTGCTGTCTGCCGCCCGCGAGGTGCTTGCCGAACACGGCGCCGGCACACAGGTGGATGAAGAAGGGTTCCGCGACGCGCTGTTTCAACTGGTGATGGCCCATGGCGTGATGCCGACCATGGTGGCCGGGCCGTGTGCCGCCGAGCCGGGCGAGAATCCGCGCGCAAGCGCCCTGGCGCGACAGCAGGCGAGCTCGCCTGGCTGGGTGGTGAGCGGGGCGCGCCATGTGGCCCTGGATCTGGACCCCGCCGGGCGCATGCTGTTGAGCGCGCTGGATGGCAGCCAAACGGTCGATGAACTGGCGGCACGCATGCAGGTTACGCTGGCGCATTCGGGGCTTGAATTGCCGCTGGAGCGCGTCAAGGAACTGACGTGGCACCAGCTGTGGCTCTTCGCGCGCCAGGGCCTGTTGATGTAAAGGCGGCCCGCGGCCATGTCCTTCCGGGGTGAATGTGTCGACGCAATCCGCGGCGATGCACTATGGTTGAAGGGCCGTACATTCAAGGAGCCACGCTGATGCAACCTGCCTTGCTCGACGCCATCCAGCAACGCTATGCCTGCCGCCAGTTTGTCGCGGATCGGCCGGTCTCTGCAGGCGAACTGTCCGTGCTCCGGGAATCAGGCCGGCTGGCGCCTTCGGCCTTTGGCCTGGAACCCTGGCGTTTCATCACGGTGACGGACGCCGCGCAACGATCGGCCATCGCCCATGCCTGCTACGACCAGCCTGCCGCGGCGACGGCTGCCGCAATGATCGTGATCGTGGCGCTCGTGGCGGCACTCGATCCGGATTCGGATTACGTGCGGGCACAATTCAAGGCGGAAGCGCGCGGCGGGGACCCGGCACCTATCTACGAAGCCTATCGCGCGTTCTACCAAACCGGCTCGGTGGCGGAATGGGCGCGCGGACAGTGCAACTTCGCCGCCGCGCACATGCTGTTGCAAGCCGCGCACCTGGGACTGGACAGCTGTCCGATCGGAGGATTCGACGAAGCCGCTCTCACGGCTGCGCTCGACATCCCACCGGGCGAATCCCCTGCATTGGTGATTGCGCTGGGACACTGTGCGTACGCGGCACCGCGGAGGATGCGCAAGGCTCCTGATTGAGATGGTCAGGCGTTCTGCTGCAGCGCAAGGGCGTTTGCGCAATAAATCCAGATGTCTCAGTTCGGCCAGAAGCGGAAGCTCACGCTGAGAGGTACGAAGGTCAACAAAAACCCCGCCACTCGGGCGAGGTCTCGGGTTGGCACAGGACCGATGAATGATCCGTGGCCAGCCTATTCCATCGAAGGGTTCCAAACCTTCCAGACGTTCCCGACCAGATCGGGCCCCGGCTTGAGCGTCTCCTTGCCCGGCTCCCAGCCCGCAGGGGTGGCTTCCTTGCCGCCGGAAGCACGCACGAGCTGGTAGGCCTGGAACTGGCGCACCGTTTCGGCGAGCTTGCGTCCGACCGGTGCGGTGAGCACCTCCATGGCCTGGATCACGCCATCCGGGTCGATGATGAAACGACCGCGCATCTCGATCCCCTGGGTTTCGTCCCAGACACCGTATGCGCGCCCGACATTGCCTGCCTGGTCGGAAACCATGTGGTATGGCACCCCGCCTTCCACCATCTTGCTCAACTCGTTGTCGTTCCACATCTTGTGGACAAAGTGGCTGTCCACACTGACCGACAAGACCTCCACGCCCAACTTCTGCAAAGCATCATAATGCGCCGCGACCGCGGACACTTCTGTTGCTCAAACGAACGTAAAGTCGCCGGGGTAGAAGCAGAGCATCACCCACTTACCGGCAAAATCCGACAGCTTCACGCTGGTGAAGCCGCCCCGGTAATAGGCGGGGGCGGAGAAATCGGGGGCTTTCTGCCCGACACGTGCAGTCATTTTGCTTACTTCATGCGTTGTGGTGGGTCCCGATTGGGCTGGTGCGTCCTGCGGAGGGGCGTCGATAACCGAGCCTGACACCCGCGCGCATCCTTGGGGTTGTTCTTCCATACTGTCTCCTTTCGTTTGGGCGAGAATGGCGCCTCTCTGATGTGTAGGCTGTGCGCGGACGCGCGTCAAGGTCGCTTCCGAAATGGGCGAGGCCCGATTCGCACTAAACCTCGCTCGCAAACATCAGGCCGCTCGTCAGTCGAAGCCCCGGGGGCGGGGGCTTTTCAGTCGACAGCGGCAGGCGGGGAGGCAGGAAGGACCGCTGATCGTCGCCGGACATTGCAGTACCATGGCATCGCGACACTGCATCACCTTCAAGCCGTGTTACCGAAAGGGTAAAGAATGCTGCTGTGGATCATCGGCTTCAGCCTTCTGGGCAGCCTCGGCGCGGTCGCTGGCGCGGCGCTGATGCTGCTTTTTCCCGATGGCATCCGCAGGACGCTCGTTCCCTGTCTCATCAGCTATGCAACCGGCACGCTGCTGGGCGCTGCGTTTCTGGGCATGATCCCGGCAGGCCTGAAGCAAGCCCCGGCGGTCGCGGTCATGGCAACGGTGCTGGGTGGCATGGTGCTGTTTTTCGTACTGGAAAAGCTGGTGCTCTGGCGGCATTGCCATGACAGCGAATGCGAGGTGCACGGGCGCGCTGCACCGCTGATCCTCATCGGCGATGCCTTCCACAATTTCGTCGACGGGGCGGTGATCGCCGCCGCCTTCCTCACCTCGATTCCGCTGGGGATTGCCGCGTCGCTGGCGGTGATCGCACACGAGGTTCCGCAGGAGATAGGCGATTTCGCCATCCTGCTCGATAGCGGCTATGGTCGAACGAAGGCACTGATACTCAACGGGCTCTCGTCCGCCGCGACCCTGCCGGGCGCCGTCGCGGCCTACTTCTGGCTCGGCGAGACGCGCGAGGCAGTGCCCTACATCCTCGCGTTGTCCGCGGCGAGCTTCATCTATATTGCAACGGCTGACCTCATCCCGGGGCTGCACCGGCAGGTGAACGCCGTGGCTTCCGTGCGTCAGTTCGTGCTGCTGCTGGCGGGCATCGGCACGATCGCATTCTTCCACTTTGGATACTGACCCATGAGCCTGCTCACCGAATCCGAAATCAACGCGCTCAATGAGGCGCTTGACGATGAGTACCATGCCTGGACAACGTACGATCAGGTGATCGCCGATTTTGGCGAGGTGCCGCCGTTCAGCAACATCCGCGAGGCCGAGGCGCGCCACATCGGGGCGCTTTATGCGCTGTATGCGCGCTATGGACTGCAGGTACCCGAAAACCCGTGGCAGGGAAAGGTCGAACGCTACGCCAGCCTGCAGGCAGCCTGCGAAGCGGGCGTGGCTGCGGAGATCGCCAACGGAAAAATGTACGAGCGGCTGTTGGGGGCGACGCAGCGGCCAGATATTCTTACGGTACTGCGCAATCTTCATGAGGCGTCGCAGCAGCGCCATTTGCCTGCATTCCAGCGTTGCGCGCAAGGCATTGGGGGAGGCGGCAGGGGACGCCATCGAGGGGGAAGAGCATGAGCGCAATTTCGGAAAAGGGCGGTGGCAGTTTCCAGGGCATCAAGCTGCTGCTGTGCGAGAACCCGCTACCGCCGCTTGACGAAGCCATTGCTGCGGCGCAGGCCGAGGTACCGCACAGCAACTACTACACCGAGCCCTATTCGGCGCCGCTGCGCCGACTGATCAGCGAGCAACTCGGCATTCCTGAACGGCTCATCCACATCAACGCCGGCTCCGAACTCATCCTGCGCCAGCTCTTCGACCGCTTCGGCCAGCAGGTCCATCTGCTGACGCCGACCTATGTGCTGTTTCCCGAGATCGCCCGGCGCTACACCGAAACGCGGCTGCCACCGGACAAGGATTTCGCCTTCGACCTGGGCGAACTGGTGGTTCCGGAGGGCACCACGCTCGTGGTCATCGTCAATCCCAACAATCCCAACGGCGGCATTTTCGACATGGCACCGCTGCCGGATCTGTTGCGCCGCCATCCGCAGACGCGCTTCCTGGTCGACGAGGCCTTTATCGGCCTAGCCGGGCAGTCGGTGGCCCATTGGGTGCCCGAGCATCCCAACCTGCTGGTGACCCGCACCCTGTCCAAGGCCCACAGTCTGGCGGGCTTCCGCATCGGCTACGGCATCTTTCCGGAAGCCATCGCCGACGACCTCAACGGCCACAACGATGCCTATCCGCTCGCCCGCCCCAGCCAGGCGGCGGCGATTGCCACGCTGCAGCACGAAGAGCGGATACATGCCCGTGCCGCGCAACTGCATGACTGGACCGTGGCGCTCGCCGCCGAGTTGCGCGCCCTGGGCGTGCGCACCTATCCGACCCATACCTATTTCTTCCTCGCCGATCTTGCACCCCACAACGCGGCGGAGATCGCCGAACAGCTGCGCAGCCGCGACATCCTGATCAAGCCCTTGAACGATCCGGCGCTCGGTCCGGGCTTCATGCGCATCACCACGGCGCTGCCCGAACACAACCGGCGCTTTGTCGATGCGCTGCGCTCATTGCTGACGTAACAAGGAGGTGACCATGTACTCGAAAATTCTGGTGGCGGTGGACGAAAGCGACACGTCCCTGCATGCACTGAAGCACGCGATCGAACTGGCCAGAAAGCTTTCGGCCACATTGCGCATGGTTCATGTTCTGGACATGAGCTGGCTCCCAATCGGGCCGGAAGTGGCAATCGATACCGGGGCGTTGAGTGAGGCAAGGCGTGGCGTGGGAGAAAAAATCATCGCAACGGCACGCGATACCGCCCAGCAGGCAGGGTTCGAGGCGGAGGCCGTGCTGATAGAAACCGAAACACCGATCCAGCAGGTTGCTGAAGTGATTGCCAGAGAGGCCTCCCGCTGGGGCGCAGATCTGGTGGTGATGGGAACCCATGGCCGCCGTGGTTTTCAGCATCTGATGCTCGGTAGTGTGGCTGAACGAATGGCGAGGCTGTCATCCGGGCCGGTCCTGCTGATTCCTTCGCCCAAAGGGCCGCCATCGGCTTGATGGGCAACCTCTATTGCTCTCTGGTCAGGCACCGCAATTCAGAGCCGGAAACCGCTCAACCGATATGTGCTCGATCTTCGCTTGCCGACCAGACGTTCGACAATCGCACCATGACCGTCAGCTTCGGGTCGAACTGAGACTGTCGCAGTGCCTTGCTGCCCCCGCGATAAGAGCCTACTCCCCGTCTCCTAGCGTGGTGCCTGCCAGCAGTTGTTGTTGACCTGCCAGGTCATCGAGAGCTGTTCGCTGGCGGGATACAGCACATATTTGATTCCCATGTAATCGGAGCCTTTGCGCCAGAACATCGCCAGCAGGTTCTTTTCGCCGTTGGCGACGACGCTGGTATACGGAATGACCTTGAGCGGATTGCCGTAGAGATTGGAATAGTTCGACGCGATGACGACGAAATGGCGGAACGCCGGCTCGACTTCCTGCTCGAACGCCACCAGCTTGTCGTTGCAGAAGGTGAACAGAAAGCGGCGGCCAGCCGGATTGTTGGGGAGGTCGTAGACAAACAGGCCGTCGTTGCCGACCGACAAGGCCTTGTCGAATTTCCAGGTCTTGAGCGCCTGTTCGACTTCGGCGCGCGGCATGCCATTTTTGAATTCACCGATTTCCCAGGCCTGGGCGGGCAGGGCGAGCAGCAATCCGGCAATCAGGCCCAGTATTTTCATTTTCATGCGCATGGCGATCAAAAAAAGGCTAAACAGCCGGCGCAAGCATAGCGCAGCCAGCGTGCGGCGTGCGCGTCGGCTTATTTCCCCATGACCGCACCGAATACCTTTTTCAGCAGATCGCTGCCGGCCTGCATGGGGTTGGCGCGGATCGCGGCCTCTTTTTCCCCGATCACGGTATAGAGCCGGTCGAGCGCCTGCTGGGTGACGTACTGCTCGACGCTGGCCTGATTTTTCTCGACCAGGTTGAACTGCGCAGCCATGCCGGCGTACTGGTTGTACTGCTGCGCCAGCCCGACCTTGTCGGTGGTCGCCTTGACGATGGGGCCGAAGCGTTCGGTGAGCTTGGTCTCGGTCTTCCGGCGGAAGAAGTCGGTGGCCGAGGTCTGGCCGCCGGTCAGGATGCCCCGGGCGTCTTCCAGCGTCATGGCCTTCACCGCGTCGATCAGCAGCGTTTTCGCCTGCGGAACCGCGGCTTCGGCGGCGCGGTTCATCGACAGCACCAGTTCGTCGGCCTGCTTGCCCATGCCGAACATGCGCATGGCCTTTTCAGCTTTCTGCAGGCTGGGCGGCAGCGGAATCTTCAGCGCCGCATTGCCGAAGAACCCATCCTTCTGCCCGAGCTGCGCCACCGCGGTTTCCGCGCCGCGGGTCAGCGCTTCCTTCAGCCCGGCATTGATCTCGGTCGTGGAGAGCGCATCAACGCCGCTGGCGGCGGGCTGGCTGGCAGGCTTGCCGAGCACGCCTCTCAGCATCTCATTCCAGTCGATTGCGTGGGCGGGCAGAGCCAGCGTGAGACCGGCGGCCAGGATCATCCAGCGCTTTGAAAAAATGGCAGCCACGTGAGTCTCCTTGAAGGGATGGATTACAGCACTTCTGCAGCATAGTCTGCCAGGCGAGAACGTTCACCGCGCTGCAGGGTGACGTGGCCGTTGTGCGGCCATCCCTTGAAATGGTCGACCACGTAAGTGAGGCCGGAACTGCCCTCGGTGAGGTAGGGCGTGTCGATCTGCGCGATGTTGCCCAGACACACGACCTTGGTGCCAGGGCCGGCGCGCGTGATCAGCGTCTTCATCTGCTTGGGCGTGAGGTTCTGCGCTTCGTCGATGATGAGGAACTTGTTGAGGAAGGTGCGGCCGCGCATGAAGTTCAGCGATTTCACTTTGATGCGCGAACGGACCAGATCCTGCGTGGCTGCGCGCCCCCAGTCTCCGGCCTCGTCATCGCTCTTGTTCAGCACGTCGAGGTTGTCTTCCAGCGCGCCCATCCACGGCGTCATCTTTTCCTCTTCGGTTCCGGGCAGAAAGCCGATGTCCTCGCCTACCGGTACGGTGACGCGGGTCATGATGATCTCGCTGTAGAGCTTCTTGTCGAGCACCTGCGCCAGCGCGGCGGCCAGGGTGAGCAGGGTCTTGCCGGTGCCGGCCTGGCCGAGCAGGGTGACGAAATCGATCTCGGGATCCATCAGCACGTTGAGGGCAAAGTTCTGCTCCCGGTTGCGCGCGGTGATGCCCCACACGTTGTTCTTGGCGTGGCTGAAGTCGCGCACCGTGACCATTTCCGCCTGCTTGCCTTCGACCTTCAGCACCTTGGCGTAGAGCGGGTTGGGGCCTTCCTGGTAGACAAACTCGTTGGGCAGCAGGCTCGCCACCAGCGGCCCCTTGATGCGGTAATAGGTGTGGCCGTTGGCCTGCCAGGATTCCATGCCCTTGCCGTGGCTGTCCCAGAAATCGGCCGGCAGTTCGCGCAGGCCGGCGTAGAGCAGGTCGGTGTCTTCCAGAACCTTGTCGTTGAAGTAGTCCTCGGCCGGCAGGCCCAGCGCACGCGCCTTGATGCGCATGTTGATGTCTTTGGTCACCAGGATGACCTGACGCTTGGGGTGATGGCGCGACAGGAACAGCACCACGCCGAGGATCTGGTTGTCGACCTTGGACGTGGGCAGGCTCATCGGAATGTCGCCGCTGATGGCCTGGGTCTGCAAAAACAGTTTTCCGGTGGCGGCGTTGTGGCTGTGCGGCGCGAGCGGCACGCCGTCTTCTATGGTGTCAAGCTTGCTGACGATTTCGTCGATGAAGCGGCTGGCCTGGCGTGCATTGCGCGAGACTTCGGTCATGCCCTTCTTGTGCAGGTCGAGTTCTTCCAGCGTGGCGATCGGCACGTAGATGTCGTGCTCCTCGAAGCGAAACAGGCTGGTGGGATCGTGCATCAGCACGTTGGTGTCCAAAACGAACAGCTTGGTCTGGGCGGCGGCTTTTCTCGGCATGGCGGAGTGGTGAGGGAGGTTGAGGGTGCATTCATCCTACCTCAAGCGGACTGCTGCTTGTCTAGCGAAAAAAGTAAAGCTGAAACCTGCGGGCCCGTGCGGATCGGGAGGCGGATTTCTCAGTAGAATGCTCGATTCGGAACCTGAGATTCGGACTCCCCATGCGTCGTCGGCTGGCGTTGCTGTGTCTGATTGGGCTATGGGCGCAAGCGCTCCATGCACAGGTTGCCGCGCACATCCTGCTGCAGGATTCGCCGCTGGCCGGGTTTCAGTATCACGCCGGCAAGGCGCTGTGGTCGCAGATGCGGGTGGGCGATGCGCTCACCCTGGCACGCGAGCCGGACAATCCGCACGATGCCCGCGCGGTGCGGGTGGAATGGCGGGGCCACAAGATCGGCTATGTGCCGCGCCGCGAGAATGCCGACGTGGCGCGCTTCATGGACGGCGGCCAGACGCTGGTGGCCCGCATCGTCCGACTGGCCGAAGTGCGCGACCCGTGGTCGAGGGTGCGCTTCGAGATCCTGGTTCCCCTGCAGCCCTGAAGGAGGAAATCATGAAGCGGCTGATCGTATTCACCGTGATGACGTTCGGCTGGCTGGCGCAGGCCGCTGCGGATTCCCTTCCGCTTGCCACCCTGAGCCTGCCGCCCGGCTTCGCGATGGAATTGTTTGCGCGCGTGCCGAACGCGCGGCAGATGGCGCTCGGCAAACACACGCTCTTCGTCGGCAGCATGCGGGCGGGCAAGGTCTACGCGATTCCGCTCAGGGGCGCCCGCAAGCCGGTCGTGATTGCCGACGGCTTGAACATGCCGGTGGGGGTGGCGTTTCGCGACGGCGACCTGTACGTGTCGGCGGTCAGTCGCATCCTGCGGCTGCGCGATATCGAGGCACACCTGAACAAACCACCGCGCCCCGAGGTGGTCAGCAGCGCCTATCCTACCGACACCCATCACGGCTGGAAATTCATCGCCTTCGGCCCCGACGGCAAGCTGTATGTGCCGGTCGGCGCGCCGTGCAACATCTGTGCGCCTGATCCGGACCGCTATGCGACGATCACCCGGCTCGATGTGGCGAACGGCGAGATCGAGGTCGTCGCGCGCGGCGTTCGCAACAGCGTGGGATTCGACTGGCAGCCGCAAAGCGGCGAGCTGTGGTTCACCGACAATGGCCGCGACTGGCTGGGCGACGATGCGCCGCCGGACGAGCTCAATCGCCTGGGCAGGCCCGGCGAGCACTTCGGTTACCCGTATTGTCACGGCGGCACCATCGCCGATCCTGAATTCGGTCCGGGCCGGCGCTGCGCCGAGTTCGTGCCGCCGGTACAGAACCTGGGTGCGCACGTGGCCAGCCTGGGCATGCGCTTTTACACCGGAACGGCTTTCCCCGAGCGCTACCGGAATGCTGTTTTCATTGCCGAACACGGTTCGTGGAACCGCAGCAAGAAAAACGGCTATCGGGTCAGCGTGGTGCGCCTGCAGGGCAACCGCGCAGTGAGCTATGAGCCCTTCGTCAGCGGCTGGCTGCAGGATGGGTCTGCCTGGGGCCGCCCCGCCGATGTGCTGGTGATGCCCGACGGCAGCCTGCTGGTGTCGGACGACCACGCCGGTGCGATTTACCGCGTCGTCTTCCGCGGCAACCGGTAAAATTGCGCGGATGAAATTTCTCGTTCTCGATACGTCCACCGAATGGTGTTCGGCCGCGCTGTGGCTGGATGGCTCGATCCAGGCTCGCCGGGTGCTGGCCGAACAGCGGCATAGTTCACTGTTGCTGCCGATGGTCGATGAACTGCTGCGCGAGGCCGGCCTCACGCTACGCCAGCTCGACGGCATCGCCTACGGTGCCGGCCCCGGCTCGTTCACCGGCCTGCGCATCGCCTGCGCGGTGACGCAGGGTCTGGCGCTCGGCGCCGACTTGCCCGTGGTCGGTGTCTCCACGCTGGAATCGATTGCCGAGCAGACCGGAGCCGGGCAGGTACTGACCGTGCTCGACGCGCGCATGGCCGAGGTCTACTGGGCGGCGTATCGGCGCGAGGGCACGGGTTGGCTTGCAGTGAGCGAACCGCAACTGGCGCTGCCCGATTCTGTGGTCGTTCCCCGAGGGGGCGACTGGGTCGGCGCCGGGAATGGTTTTGCCGCGCTGGGCGCGGTGTTGCGCCCGCGTCTGGCGTCACAACTCGTGCGCATAGACGAGTTGCTCATGCCCGACGCAGCGGCGATGGCGCCGCTCGCCGCGATGGCCTTTGCGCGCGGGGAGGGCAGCGACGCTGCGCTCGCGGCTCCGATCTACCTGCGCGACAAGGTGGCGCTGACGGTGGATGAACGCCGCCAGAAAAAATCCGCATGAGTGCCGTATTTGAAATCGTGCACCGGCTGCGCCCGATGGCCGAGGCCGACCTGCCGCGCATACACCGGATCGAACTGGCGAGTTACGAATATCCCTGGAGCCTGGGCAATTTCGCCGATTCGCTCGCTGCCGGCTACAGCATGTGGGTGCGCGAGGCCGAAGGCGAGGTGATCGGCTATTACGTCATGATGGCGGCGGCGGGAGAAGCGCATCTGCTCAACCTCACCATAGCGCCGATATGGCGGCGTCACGGCCTGGGGCGCGACCTGCTCGACCATTGCCTGGCGCGCGCCTCTGACCACAAGGCGGGCAGCCTGTTTCTCGAGGTGCGCACGTCCAACACGGCGGCCATTGCGCTGTATCACAGCAGCGGTTTCGTCGATCTCGCGGTGCGGCGCGCCTATTACCCGGCGCGCGACGGCCGGGAAGATGCGCTCATCATGAAAAAGGAGTTGTCATGCTGAGCCGCGACGACGTCTTCAGCGAACTGGGCATCGGCCCCGTGTGGCGCGTGCGCGAGACGCCTGCCGCGCCAGACGCTTCGCCTCTTGCGCCTCCCCCCACACCTGCCTACACCTGGGAACACCTGGCCGATGCCGTTGCCCGCTGCACCGCCTGCAAGCTTTCCGCCACCCGCACCCAGGGCGTGCTCGGCGTGGGCGACCGCAATGCAGACTGGTTGATCATCGGCGAGGCACCGGGCGCGGACGAAGACCGGTTGGGCGAACCCTTCGTCGGCCAGGCGGGCAAGCTGCTCGACGCCATGCTGGCATCGATCGACCTCAAGCGTGGCGACAACGTCTACATCACCAACGTCCTGAAATCGCGCCCGCCCGGCAACCGCAACCCCGAGCCGGACGAGGTGGCCGCGTGCCGCCCCTATCTGCTGGCGCAGATCGACCTCATCCGGCCCAAGCTCATCCTCGCGCTGGGGCGCTTTGCCGCGCAGAGCCTGCTCGACACCGACGAAGCGATCGCCCGCCTGCGCGGCCGGGTGCACGAGTTCCAGGGCGTGCCGTTGGTGGTGACCTATCACCCGGCCTATCTGCTGCGCAACCTGCCCGACAAGGCGCGTGCTTGGGAAGACCTGTGCCTGGCGCGGCGAACCTACAATTCCCTGACCCCTGACCCCTG
>JAIBFA010000079.1 GCA_019459325.1 Thiobacillus sp. | reverse complement strand
GGTGCTGGTCAGCTCTTCCATCGAACTGGCCGTTTCTTCCAGGCTGGAGGCCTGCGATTCGGTGCGCGCCGACAGGTCCGCATTGCCCGTGGCAATCTCGCGCGCCCCCTGGTTCACCAGCTCGGTGCTTTGCTTGATCTGTCCGATCAGCCAGCGAATATTGATCTGCAGCACGCGCAGCGACTGCATCAGCCTGGCCAGTTCGGCAATGCCCTTGGCCTCGATCCGCCCGGTCAGGTCGCCCGCGCTCATGCGATCGATCTCCCGGCCGACACGCTCCAGCGGCATCACCACGCTGCGGTAGGACAGTACGCCGAATACCACGGCCAGCGGGACACCGGCTGCCGAAATCGCCATCAGCCAGTCCAGGTAGAACGCGGTGTCTCCGGTCGTCGCGAGCCAGGCAAGGATGCCCATGCCGACGAAAAGCGCACCGACCGAACCCGCCGCTATCGCCAGCATCGTCTTCAGCGACAGATCCAACAAACGCCACCGCTGAACGAAGGAGCGCTTGACCGCCGCGCCCTCGTGGATTTCAAGTTTCGATTCTCCGGCCTTGATTGCACGGTAAACGCTGTCGGCGGCCTGCACCTGCTCGCGGCTCGGCTTGCCGCGCACCGACGTATAGCCAATGATCTTCTGGTTCTCGATGATGGGCGCGACGCTGGCCTCCACCCAGTAGTGATTGCCGTTCTTGCAGCGATTCTTCACCAGACCGGTCCACGCCTTGCCGCTCTCGATGGTGCGCCACAAATCCGCAAATGCCTCTTCCGGCATGTCGGGGTGGCGCACGATATTCTGCGGCTGCCCGATCAGTTCCTCTTCGCTGAATCCGCTGATGTTGACGAAATCGCGGTTGACGAACGTGATGTTGCCCTGGGTGTCCGTCTTCGAGGTAGGGCTTGCGTGATCCTCCAAGATGTATTCGACATTGGTGACCGGTAAGTTGGAACGCATAACGTGTTTTCCTGCAAAACTGGGTAACTAATTGTTATATGGGCCTGGACCCCGCCATGTACTGGCACGGCAGCCTTCATTCACTCGCAGGGAGATGAATCAGAACGCCTCCCACTCATCGTTGTTGCCACCCCGTACTGCCAACTTCTTCGGCCGCGCGACCGCAGCCAAAGCCGTCTTGGGTTGGGCCTTACGCTTAGTCGGCAAGGCCGTCACGACCTCCCTCTGAACCGGAAGCTCGGCGTGCGCACTGTAGGCACCGCCGTCCAGCTTGAACACGCTCACCGCCTCGGCCAGCTTGCCGGCCTGGTTTTGCAGGCTCTCGGCCGCAGCCGCAGCTTCCTCGACCAGGGCAGCGTTCTGCTGGGTGGCGTCGTCCATCTGGGTGATGGCCTGGTTGACCTGCTCGATGCCGGAACTCTGTTCCTGGCTCGCCGCAGCAATCTCGCTCATGATGTCGGTGACGCGTTTGACCGAGGTGACGATCTCGTCGATGGTCTTGCCGGCTTCGTCGAC
>JAIBFA010000075.1 GCA_019459325.1 Thiobacillus sp. | reverse complement strand
GTGCGCGCGCCGAACGTCCGGTGTTGAGAGACAGGGTCGCGGCCCTGCCGGCCAAGCCCAAAGCGGCCCCGGCTCCAGCTGCACGAACCAAGAAACTGGCTGCCGCAGGCGGCAGCCACAGCGATGAGTGGGAAGAGTTCTAAGGCGCCTTACAGGGGCACTGCGGAAATTAATAGAGTTCAAGTGAAGGATTATCGTGAAACACACCAATACGCTATTGCATAGTAGCTACGTCAAAGCCGACAAGTTGATGCTGTTCGTGCTGTGGGGGCTGTTCGTCTTCTCGCTGGCGCTGTCCGGCCTGCACAATACCTTGGTGTGGAGCCTTGTCATCGGCTTGCCCACTGCCTTGGTGCCGACGGCGCTGATTTATTTGTCCCCCGGCTCATTGATGACACGTGCGGCGGTCGCAACGGCATTGATGGTCTTTACTGCATTGCATATCCATCAGGCGATGGGCATGGACGAGCTGCACTTCGGGATTTTTGTGCTGCTGGCTTTCCTGCTCAGCTATCGTGACTGGCGTCCGATCGTGATCGCAGCAGCCGTGGCCGCGGTTCATCATCTGAGCTTCAATTATCTGCAGATATGGGGTTATGGCGTGGTGTGCTTCACCGAGCCGGGCCTGGAAATCGTGTTGGCTCATGCAGCCTATGTGGTCGTTGAAACAGGCGTGCTGATTTATCTTGCGGAAATCCTGCGTAAGGAAGCCATGCAGGCAGGCGAACTGGAAAGCCTGGTGTCCGACTTGACGTCCACCGAAGGCGTGATCGATCTGTCCCGCCTGGGGGTTGATGCGCAAAGCCAGCTTGGAAAAACGTTCCAGGGCGTCATGGCCACGCTGCAGACGACCGTGGTAGGGGTTCGACATGGGGTTGAGACCATTGCCGTCGCCTCGCGCGAGATTGCATCGGGCAACGCCGACCTGTCCTCGCGCACCGAATCGCAGGCCTCGAGTCTTGAGGAGACCGCCAGTTCGATGGAAGAGCTGACCAGCACCGTCAAGCAGAACGCCGAGAACGCGCGTCAGGCCAACCAGCTTGTCGTCTCCACTGCCGACGTTGCCGTCAAGGGTGGCCAGGTCGTCGGCCAGGTCGTCGACACCATGGCCTCGATCAAGGACAGCTCGCGGAAGATTTCCGACATCATCGGCGTC
>JAIBFA010000074.1 GCA_019459325.1 Thiobacillus sp. | reverse complement strand
GGGGGGGGGGTGTGGGGGTGCCGCGCTTTGTGTTGGGTTTGGGATATTTTATTTTCCCGCACACCCCACCCCGGGGGTCCCGCCTGGCCGCGCGGGCGGCCGGCAGCAGGCTGGCGAGGATGCCGGTGATGAGGGCAGTGGCCACGCCGGCGACGCTGGCCCAGGTCGGCGGCCAAGCGGGGAGCAGCGGATAGGCGAGGCGTATCATCCAGGCGCCGAAGTGCCCCAGCGCGAATCCGATCGCGCCGCCCGCCAGCGATAGCCACAGCGCCTCGGCAAAGAATAGGCGGCGGATATCGGCGGCGGGTGCGCCGATGGCTTTCAGCAGGCCAATTTCCGAGGTGCGCTGGGCCACTGCAACCAGCATCACATTCATCACCAGAATCCCCGCCACCGCCAGGCTGATCGCGGCAATGCCCGCCACCCCCAGGGTCAGCGCGGTGAGGATGCGGTCGAAGGTGGCGAGCACGGCATCCTGGGTGATGACGGTGACGTCCTCCTCGCCGTCGTGGCGCAGTTTCAGGGCGTGGCTGATCGCGGCCTTGGCCGGCTCGATGGCGTTGCGGCTGCGTGCTTCGACCAGGATGCGGAACAGCGTGGAGGTGTTGAACAGTTCCTGCGCGTAATCGATCGGGATGATGGCGATTTCATCCGAGTTGAACCCCATCGATTCGCCCTGGACGGCCAGCACGCCCGACACCAGAAAGCGGCTGTCGCCCAGCCGGATGCGCTGGCCGATCGCCTTGCCGTCGGGAAAGAACTCGCGCGCAAGCTGACTGCCCAGCACGATCTGTGCGCTGCGCTCCGAGCCGTGTGCGAGAAAGCTGCCCTGCGACAGCTTCATGTGACGGATCGGCAGCAGCTCGGACGTGCTGCCCAGCACCGTCACCTCGCGCAGCCGTCCGCCGGCCGTGAGCTCGGCCACGCCCACGTTGAGTGGCGCATAACGCCTGACCTGCGGCAGCTGGCCGACAAAGCGGGCGTCTTCCAGGGTGAGGTCGCGCGGCGTCTGGCCGAGCGCCGCGCCGGGAAAACCGCCGGAGGTCTCGGCGCGTCCCGGCAGGACGATGATCAGATTGGTGCCGAGCGAGGAAAACTGGCCCACCACATAGCGCCGTGCGCCATCACCCAGCGCGGTCAGCACCACCACCGCCGCCACACCCAGCGCCATCGCCAGCACGATCAGCAGGGAACGGGTGCGGTAGCTCGCCACCGTTGTGAAAGAGAGTTTCAGCGTGTCGCGCAGGTTCATGTTTCGTCGGCGACGATCTCGCCATCGCGCATGGCGATGTGGCGATGCGCACGCGCCCCGAGTTCGCGGTCATGGGTGACGACGATCAGCGTGGTGCCGGCGTGGTGCAGGCCCTCCAGCAAGGCCATGACTTCGGCGCCGATTCGGTGGTCGAGGTTGCCGGTCGGCTCGTCGGCCAGCAGCGCGGTCGGTCGCAGGATGGTGGCGCGCGCGATCGCCACGCGCTGACGCTGTCCGCCGGAGAGTTCAGCCGGACGATGGTGGGCGCGGTCGCGCAGATCGAAGGCGTCCAGCGCGGCGTCAACCCGTGATTTTCGTTCGGCCGGAGCGAGGCCTTCGAGGATCAGCGGCAGCTCGATGTTCTCCGCAGCAGTCAGGCGCGGCACCAGATGAAACGACTGGAACACGAAGCCGATTTTCTCGCGGCGCACGCGCGCCCGCTCGTTCTCGGAAAGATCGGTCACGTCGGCACCGTCCAGTTCGTAGCGACCGCTGTCGGAGCGGTCGAGCAGACCGATGACATTCAGCAGCGTGGACTTGCCGGAACCCGACGGGCCCATGATGGACACGTATTCGCCCGACGCGATGTCGAGGCTGATGCGGTTGAGCGCACGCACTTCCTGGTCGCCCATGTGGAACACGCGGGTGATTTCGGAGAGGCGGATCATGGGGCGGCTTGGGCTTTGACCTTCACGCCGGCCTTCACGTTTTCGTCATCGAAGGACAGCAGCACCCGATCGCCGGCGTCGAGGCCGCTGACGATCTCCGTGTATGCCCAGTTGGCCAGTCCGGTTTTCAGGCTGCGTGTTTCCAGCTTGTCGTCCCTACCCAGCACCAGAACGCTGCCGTCCTGCTGGATCGCCTGGGTGGGCACGCGCAGTACGTTGGCGCGTTGCTCGATGATGGCTTCGACATCGGCGCTGTAGCCCACCAACAGGATTTGCTGCGGCGGCGTATCGAAATCGACCTCGACATCGACCGTGCGCGCCTGCTTTTCCACCTCGGTCACATACGGCGCAATACGCCGCACATGGCCGGAAAAGGTCCGGCCGGGCAGGGCATCGAAGGTGATGCGCGCAGGCTGGCCGGGTTTCAGCCTGGGGGCATCGACTTCGTCCATCGGTGCGCTGACGTAGAGGCAGGTGTCATCGATGAGGTCGACTGCGGGCGGGGTGGGGATGCCGGGCGGCGAGGGCGTGGTGAATTCACCGACTTCGCCGGTGACGCGCGCCACGATGCCGGCAAACGGCGCAGTCAGCGTGGTGCGCTCCAACCCTGCGAGGGCGACACGGATTTGCGCCTGTGCACGCCTGACGTCGGCGGCGAGCGCATCGCAGTTGGCCTGGCGGGCGCGCGCTTCGGCGCGGGCATCCTCGCCGCGCTGCGGACTGACAAACCCTTGCGTGGCGAGCTGTTCGGTACGTTCGGCATTACGCCGTGCGTTGTCGGCCATGATGCAGGCTTCGCGCCGGCGATCCTCGCTGGTGGCCAGTTGGCGGGTGGCAAGTTCACGCTGCGCGGCGAGGTCCCGGCTCCACAGTTCCAGCAGCGGCTGCCCGGCCTTCACGCGATCGCCTTCCTTCACCCACAGCTTCACGATCTGTCCGCCCGCCACCGGGGCAAGCTTGGCCCGGCGACAGGCCTTGACCGTGCCGGCTCGGGTGTTGACCACGGTGGCTTCAACTGTGCCACGCGCAATCGTCGCGAGTTCGACTTCGGGTGGCTGCGGTCGCGTGAGTTGCCAGCCCAGCACGGCGAGTCCAACGAGGACGCCGGCAATCAGAAGGAAACGTAGCAGGGATTTGGGTTTGAACATGAGCAGGCTGAAGCGGCGATCGACTGGCCCAATGTAACATTCGGTCATGCTTAAAACCATCGTCCCCGCCCGTCTCGAGTTCAAGGACGGCGTGCCGTATTCCGCCGCTTACGGCGACATCTACCATTCCGCAGACGGCGGCACGGGCCAGGCACACCATGTTTTTCTGCACGGCTGCGGCTTGCCGCATAGATGGGCTGGGCGCGACAGTTTCGTCGTGCTGGAAACCGGCTTCGGCACCGGGCTGAATTTCCTGGCGACCTGGGCGGCATGGCGCGAGGATCCGGCACGGTGCGCGCGGCTGCATTTCCTGTCGGTCGAGAAACATCCGTTTTGCGCCGACGATCTGACGCGCCTGCATGCGCAGTGGCCGGAGCTTTGCGCGCTTTCCAAGGAACTGCGGGCAAACTGGCCGACGCTGATGCCGGGTTTCCATCGGATTGCGCTCGATGGCGGCCGGGTGCAGTTGACCTTGATGCTGGGCGATGCGTTCGACTGCTTGCCTCAGGTACAGGCCGGGGTGGACGCTTTCTATCTGGATGGCTTTGCGCCCGACTGCAATGCGGATTTATGGCAGCTCGAGCTGTTTGATGCGCTGGCCAAGCTGGCTCGACCCGGCGCCACGGTCGCGACCTACACGGTGGCGGCGTCGGTGCGGCAGGGTCTGACGCAGGCAGGCTTTGTCTGTGAAAAGCGCGCCGGCTACGGCCGCAAGCGGCATTGCCTGAGCGCGCGCTTTGCGGCCCCATCCAGCCGGGCTGAAGCGGCCGCGCCGCAGCATGTTGCCGTCATCGGCGCGGGCGTGGCGGGCGCTGCAAGCGCACATGCGCTGGCGCAGCGGGGCGTGGCGGTCACCGTGATCGAGCGTGCCGATGCACCGGCACAGGCCGCGTCGGGCAATCCGGTGGCCGTGTTCCGACCAGTGATCTCGCGCCACGACAACTGCGCCACACGCCTGACGCGCGCGGCGTTTCTGCATGACCTGCGCGCGTGGGCGGCGCTGGACGGAATCGAATGGTCGCGCTGCGGGGTGTTGCACTTGGCGAAGGATGCGGACGCCGCGGCGAAGCAGCAGCAGGCGCTGGCCGCCGGTGCACCGCCGTCCGGTTACGCGCGCTGGGTGGAGCTGGCCGAGGCGCGCGACCTGGCGAACTGGCCGGTCGCTGCGCCCGGCATGTTTTACCCGTCGGCGGGCTGGGTGGTGCCGGCGAGCCTGTGCCGCGCCTGGCTCGCTCATCCGGCGATCGAGCTCCGGACCGGTTGTGCCGCTACGCGCGTGCAGGCGGATGGAAGGGGCTGGCAGGTGCTGGACCGCGACGGCACCGTATTGGCCGAGGCCGATGCCGTGGTGCTGGCCAATGCACGCGACGCGCTCACTCTGGTCCCGGGCCAGCCTTGGCCGCTCAATACCGTGCGCGGGCAGATCACGCAGTTGCCGCGCGGCAGCCTGCCGCAAATCCGGCGGGTGATTGCACGCGAAGGTTACGTGGCGCCGGGCGCGGGGCAACTTCTGGTCGGCGCAACCTACGAGCACGATGACGACGACGCCGCGCCACGCACGGCGAGTGACCTCGCCAATCTGGCGCGACTTGAAGCGATCCTGCCGGGGGCGGGGGAACATCTGGCCGCGGGCGCAGTGAGCGGGCGTGCCTCGTTGCGCGCGACCCTGCCGGACCGGTTGCCGATCGTGGGTGCAATCAGTGGGCAGCCGGGTCTGTATGTGGCGGCGGGCTATGCCTCGCGCGGCGTGGTGTGGGCGGACTTGCTGGGCGAGGCGCTGGCCGACCTGTTGACGCAGCAGCCGCTGCCGCTGGAGGCCGAGTTGATGCGGGCAATCGCGCCGGGGCGCTTTATGCGGTGATCAGGCCGCAGTGAGCGGTTTGCCCTTGTGTGCGGCGACTGCCTGACCTGCCTGATCGTACAGGCCGCTCTGGCTGGTTGCAGCGTGGATCAGCACATTGAGCGCTTGCCGGGTAGAAGTCAGGCGCATGTCGATCAGTGCGCCGACACGCTGGTTCATCGCCCGGGCTTCCAGTTCCATGTCGCACAGTTGCTGCCAGCGCGCGCGGTGCTCGGGCTGGCCGTGCTGCGTGAGCCAGGCGTCCATGCCGGGGTGATCGGGCGTGTGGCCGGCGGCCAGCAGATCGGCGTGGCGGCTTCGCGCATGCTCGCTCACGCTCTGCAGCTGCGTCAGTTTGGCGGTGTTCAGCAGCGCCAGGCGGTCGGCGTCACCCTCGATCAGCGCCTGTTCCTCTTCCTGCATCACCTGCAGCAAGGCCTGCCACGCGGCATTTTCCAGCTTCAGGCTGTGCAAAGACTCATTTGGCGACATGGAGCATTTCCTTCACCGAATCGATCAGCCCTTCGGCGATGTTTTCGGCATTGATGGTGTACTGGCCGCTGGCGATGGCTTCCTTGATGCTGTCCACGCGGGCCCGATCGACGACCGGAATCGCGGCCAGCTGGGTTTCCAGCTGTTTCAGCTCGGCGGCGCGCGGGCTCAGGGTGACAGCGGTCTGTCCGGTGTCGGCCTGCTTGTTGGCCTGCGGCTGGGCGGGGCGGTTTTCGACGGTGGCCGGCAGCGTTACCTGCTTCAGGCCGGGATCAATTTTCATGGCTGCTTCCTGGTTCGGGTCGGGCAGAACGGGTATATCGACTTAAAACTATATCAGTAACGTCAATTTACAAATTTCCTGAAGACGGCGGCCGCTTAAAAGGTGACCACCACCTGCTGGCCGTCATGCGCAATGCCGCTGACCACCTGGCCGGAGGGGGTTTTCACCCGCACCCGGTCGCCGCGGCTGGCGTTGGCCAACGCCTGGCCTTCGCTCTGAACGGAAAAACCCGGGCCATTCAATACCAGACGGGTGGTCTGCCCCTGCTGCACCGCCAGCGGGGGACGCAGCAGCGCATTGCGCAGCGGCGCACCCGCAGCCAGCCCTGAAACCACACGGTAGCCCACCATGGCGTCGGCATCGGTAACGACGTCGGCGGACAGGCTGCCCAGATCGCCCTCGCGCAGGGCGATGTCGGCTGCGGTCAGGATGTGGTTGGCGGGCAGAGGCTGGCGGGTGACGGCATAGGGCCCGATCACCCGAACCTGGGCGGGCAGATAAACCGTCCACGGGGTCGGCGCCAGGCAGCGTACCCCCACGCTGATCTTGCCGATGCTGCGGCTGCCGGCAGGCTGGAAGCTGTCGAGCGCGGAGCAGGCCGGCATCGCCGTGCGCGGCGGCTTGACCTGGATGGTGACCTTGCCTGGCAGGCCGCTGGTCTGCGTTTTCAGGAAGCGCTCGGCGTGCGCCTGCAGCTCCGCCGGGTCTTGCCGATCCGCTGCGTGGACGGCCGATGCAATGCACAGGCATGCGGCGGCCAGCCCTAGGCCACGGAGCCGTATGCCTGCGTGGACAGGACCGTCTGTCCTCTGCGATGCCTCGATGCGGATTCTCATATTGCGCCATTGTAGGAAGCGGCGTGCAGTCTTAAACGCCGAAATGGACCGGCTTTTACCCGCTTATCGTGAGATTGGATGGACAGGCGCGTGTCTAGGATGCAGTCATCGCAAAAAGGCTTTGCAGCTCAGGCGGCAAAGAAACGAGGTGACGACCATGCTGAACCGGCTGGATGACATGCTGAACTTCCACACCCAGGCGCTGCGCGTGCGCGACCAGCGCCAGCAGGTGCTGGCGTCCAATATCGCCAACGCCGACACGCCCAATTTCAAGGCGCGCGACCTGGATTTCAAATCCGCCCTGCAGGGTGCGCTCCAGGGCGCGCCCGCGGCCGGCGGGGCGGGTCTGGCGACCACCGCGCCGGGGCATCTGGCTGGCAAGCCGGGTCTGGCTGCGGAGGCGGGCTTGCTGTACCGCACGCCGGCCCAGGGCAGCGTCGACGGCAACACGGTGGACATGGACGCCGAGCGCGCCGCTTTCGCCGACAACGCCGTTCACTACGAATTCAACCTGACCCGGCTCAACCAGCAGATCAAGGGCATGCTGGCCGCCATTCAGGGATAAGGAGTCTAGCGCATGTCACTGCTCAACATTTTCAATGTGGCCGGCTCGGCCATGAATGCCCAGTCGCAACGGCTCAACACCGTCGCCAGTAATCTGGCCAACGCCGACAGCGCAACCAGCGCCAACGGCCAAGCCTACCGGGCCAAGCAGGTGGTGTTTGCCGCCACGCCGGTGGGCGAGAACGGTGCAACCGGGGTGAATGTGGCGGCGGTGATCGACGATCCGTCGCCGATGAAGATGGTGTACGACCCGAAGAATCCGCTCGCCGACGACAAAGGCTACGTCACCATGCCCAACGTCAATGTGGTGGAGGAGATGGTCAACATGATCTCCGCCTCGCGTTCGTACCAGTCCAACGCGGAAATGATGAACACCACCAAAACCCTGCTGCTGAAGACCCTGAACCTGGGTCAGTGATCAGCTTTGAAGGCAATCAAGGAGACGCAATGAGCACCGTACAAGACGCAAGCAGTGTCAGCAGCCTTTTTGGCGCAGGCGCGGCCACCGCATCCAAGAGCGGAACGGATGAAACCAAGGATCGTTTCCTGAGCCTGCTGGTGGCTCAGATGAAAAACCAGGATCCGCTGAATCCGCTCGACAACGCACAGGTGACCAGCCAGTTGGCCCAGCTTTCCACCGTGCAGGGCATCGAGAACATGAACAGCACGCTGGCCGCGCTCGCCTCCAGCATGGGCGTCAACCAGATGGCGCAGGCCGCCAACCTGATTGGGCGCGGCGTCCTGGTGCCGGGCGACAGCATCAGTCCCGCCCAGCTTGAAGATGTCATCGGCTTCGAATTATCCCGCCCGGCCGACAAGGTGAAGGTCGATATTTTCGACGCCGCCGGCGGCCTGGTGCGCAGTCTCGACCTCGGCCCGCGTGAAGACGGGATCAACGTGCTGGCCTGGGATGGGCTGACCGGCAACGGGTCTGCCGCCCCGGATGGTCAATACACCTTCAAGATCGATGCCGTCCAGGGCGGGCAGCAGGTCAGCAGCACCGCCCTGCACCTGGGACTGGTCAACAGCGTCTCGCAGGGCAGTGAGGGCGTGCAGCTCAATCTGGCGGGCAACGAGCGCGTGAGTTATTCCGATATCCGGCAGATTTTCTGAGCAGGACAGCGTGAAGCTGACGATTAATCCGGTCGCAATCATCACAAGGAGCAGAACATGAGTTTTCAGCAAGGCTTGAGCGGCCTCAATGCCGCCGCAAAGAATCTGGATGTCATCGGAAACAACGTGTCCAACGCCAGCACGGTGGGGTTCAAGCAATCGCAGGCCCAGTTTGCCGACGTCTACGCCAACTCGCTCACCGGGGCCGGCGGCTCCGGTGTGGGCATCGGCACCAAGGTTGCGGTGGTGGCCCAGCAGTTCACCCAGGGCAATATCACGGCGACCAATAACCCACTCGACATCGCGATCAACGGCGGCGGCTTCTTCCGCATGGACAACAGCGGCGAGGTCACCTATCAGCGTAACGGCCAGTTCCAGCTCGATCGCATGGGCTTCATCGTCAACCCGACCGGCGCCAAGCTGACCGGGTATACGGCGAACGCCAGCGGCGTGCTGTCGACCGGCGCGCCGTCGCCTCTGAGCATCAATACCGCCGACCTGGTTCCGCAGATCACCACCGAAGTGAATGCCGTGCTCAACCTGGATTCCGGCAGCACGCCGATCGATGCGGCCACGACCCCGTTCGACATGAACGACCCGACGACCTTCCACAGCTCGACTGCGATTTCGGTCTACGACAGCCTCGGCAATTCCCAGACGCTGCAAACCTACTATGTCCTGCGGCCGCCTGTCGCACCGGCGACAACCGGTGTCTGGGATGTGTATGCCGCCAATGACGGAACGCAGATTGGCGCGGCCCCGGTCACCAGCCTGGGCTTCAACACGAGCGGGATACTGCAGACGGCGATGCCGCTTGCCCCCCTTGCCGTGCCGGCCACGGCGACGGGTGCTACCGGCCCCTCCGTCACCTTCGACTTCACCGGCACCACCCAGTTCGGTTCCGCGTTCAGCGTCAACACCCTGAACCAGGACGGCTACACCTCGGGCCGGCTGGCCGGTTTCAGCATCGGCGCCGATGGCATGGTCCTGGGGCGCTATACCAACGGCCAGTCGGCCGTGCTGGGCCAGGTGGTGCTGGCGAATTTCGCCAACCCCAACGGCCTGCAGCAGCTGGGCAACAACATGTGGGCCGAGACCTCGGCTTCGGGCACGCCGCTGGTGGGCACGCCCGACTCGGGCAGCCTGGGCGTGCTGCAGTCGTCGGCGGTGGAGGATTCCAACGTCGACCTGACTGCCGAGCTGGTCAACATGATCACCGCGCAGCGGGTGTATCAGGCCAACGCGCAGACCATCAAGGCCCAGGATGCGGTGCTGCAGACCCTGGTCAACCTGCGTTGATCGACTGATTCACTGAGGAGCCCGCATGGACCGTCTCATCTACACCGCCATGACCGGCGCGAAGCACATCCTGGAACAGCAGGCGACCACTTCGCACAACCTGGCAAACGCGACCACCACCGGGTTTCGCGCGCAGATCGACCAGTTCCGTGCGGTGCCGGTGCAGGGCGCGATCCTGCCCACCCGCGCCTTCGTGGTCGATTCCACCAGCGGCAGCGATTTCCGCGGCGGCGCGATCCAGCACACCGGACGCGAACTCGATGTGGCGGTGCAGGGCAACGGCTGGATTGCGGTGCAGGCCGCAGACGGCACCGAGGCCTACACCCGCAACGGCAGCCTGAAGATGGACGAGAACGGCGTGCTGCTGACGCGCGACGGCCTCGCCGTCCAGGGCGACGGCGGCCCGCTGTCGATTCCGCCGGGTCGCAATATCGCCGTTGCCAAGGACGGCACGATTTCGCTGGTGCCCGACGGCTCCGCCGCCACCGGGCTGACCTCGGTCGGGCGCATGAAGCTGGTGAATCCGGCCGAAGCCGATCTGGTGCGCGGCGACGACGGACTGTTCCGTCTGAAGGATGGCGGTGCAGCCGACGCCGATCCCAACGTGACCGTGATCAGCGGCGCCCTGGAATCGAGCAACGTCAACGTCGTCGACGAAATGGTCAACATGATTTCGCTGGCGCGCCAGTTCGACATGCAGATGAAATTGTTGCAACACGCCGAGAACAACGACGGCAAGGCAGCGCAGCTGCTGTCGATGAACTGACCCCCCGTTATTAAGGAGCCGACATGATTCGCTCACTATGGATTGCCAAGACCGGTCTCGATGCGCAGCAGACGCAGATGGACGTGATTTCCAACAACCTCGCCAACGTCAGCACCAGCGGCTTCAAGCGCGCGCGTGCGGTGTTCGAGGATCTGCTGTACCAGACCATCCGCCAGCCCGGCGCGCAGTCGTCCGAACAGACGCAGCTGCCCTCCGGCCTGCAGATCGGAACCGGCGTGAAGCCGGTGGCGACCGAGCGCATCTTCACCCAGGGCAACCTGCAGCAGACCGGCAACGCCAAGGATGTGGCGATCCAGGGCAACGGCTTCTTTCAGGTGCTGATGCCGGACGGTACCACCTCCTACACGCGTGACGGCTCGTTCCAGGCCGACGCCAACGGCCAGATGGTGACTGCCAGCGGCTATGCGGTGCAGCCCGCCATCACCATCCCGCCCGACACGCAGACCCTGACTATCGCGCGCGACGGCACCGTGTCGGTGCAGCAGGCGGGGTCGGCCACGCCGGTCACCATCGGCACCCTGCAGCTCGCGATGTTCGTCAACCCGGCCGGCCTGCAGAGCCTGGGTGAAAACCTGTACGGCGAAACCGCCGCCTCCGGCACGCCGAGTTCCAACGCGCCCGGCAGCAACGGCGCCGGCCTGCTGAATCAGGGCTATGTCGAAACCTCGAACGTCAACGTGGTGGAAGAACTGGTCAACATGATCCAGACCCAGCGCGCGTACGAGATCAACAGCAAGGCGATCCAGACATCCGACCAGATGCTGCAGCGCCTGACCCAGCTCTGAGGTTGGCCATGAAGATGTCGCGCGTATTCGGATTGCTGGTTGTGCTGCTGGGGCTGGCGGGTTGCGGCACCACGCCGTCGACCATCGTGGAGCAGCCGACCACCGCGCGTCCGCAGGCACAGCCCACCCAGGTGGCCAGCAATGGCGCCATCTACCAGGCCGCCGCCTATCGTCCGCTGTTCGAAGACCGCCGCGCACGCCATGTCGGCGACGTGCTGACCATCGTCATCAATGAAAAAACCCAGGCCGGCAAGCAGGCGTCGTCCAATGGATCCAAAACCAGCGCTGTCGATTCGTCGATCAGCGCTGTGGCGGGCCTGCCGCTGAAGACGCTGCAGGGCCTGAGCCTGAACGCCGAAGCCTCCAATGAATATGCCGACAAATCGGCGCTCAATTCCAGCAACACGTTCAGCGGCAGCGTCAGCGTCACCGTCATCGAAGTGCTGCCCAACGGCAACCTGATCGTTGCCGGCGAAAAACAGATCGCGCTCGACAAGGGCATCGAATACATCCGCCTGTCGGGCGTGGTGCAGCCCGACACGATCCAGGCGGGCAACACCGTGTCGTCGACCAAGGTGGCTGACGCGCGCATCGAATATCGCACCAGCGCCAAGTTCGACTCAGCCGAAGTCATGGGCTGGCTGGGACGCTTTTTCCTTAGTTTCTTACCGCTGTAAGGGTGGGCATCATGAGAATTCCGCATCTGTTCCTGATGGCCGCACTCGCAATGAGCGGCATCGCGCATGCCGAACGCATCAAGGACATCGCCGCCATTCAGGGGGTGCGCGTCAACCAATTGGTCGGTTACGGTCTGGTGGTGGGCCTCGACGGCAGTGGTGACCAGACCACACAAACGCCGTTCACCGTACAGAGCGTCACCAACATGCTGACGCAGATGGGCGTCAACCTGCCGCCCGGCACCAATATGCAGCTGAAAAACGTCGCCGCGGTGATGGTGACCGCCGACCTGCCGCCGTTTTCCCAGGCCGGGCAGGGCATCGACATCACCGTGTCGTCGATCGGCAATGCCAAAAGCCTGCGCGGCGGTACCCTGGTGATGACGCCGCTGAAAGGCGCCGACGGCCAGGTCTACGCGATGGCGCAGGGCAACCTGGTGGTCAGCGGCGCCGGCGCGTCGGCCAACGGCAGCAAAGCGCAGATCAATCATCTCTCCGTCGGCCGCATTCCCGCCGGTGCCACGGTCGAGCGCAGCATCGCCACCGCGCTGGGCGAATCCGGCAGCATCAATCTGGAACTGCGGCAGAGCGATTTCACCACCGCCAGCCGCGTGGTCGACGCGGTGAACGCGCGTTTCGGCACGGACACCGCGCGGGCGCTGAACGGCCGGGTGATCCAGGTGAAGACACCGGTCGGCGAAAGCGAACGCGTCACCTTCCTCGGTGCGATCGAAAGCCTCGACGTCAGTCCGGCACAGGCCATGGCCAAGGTCATCATCAATGCGCGCACCGGGTCGGTGGTGATGAACCGGACGGTCATGCTCGACCCCAGCGCGGTGTCGCACGGCAACCTGTCGGTGGTGATCAACACCGAGCCGGTCATCAGCCAGCCGGCGCCGTTCTCCAAGGGGCAAACGGTGGTCACCGCGCAGTCGCAGATCGAAATCCGCCAGCAGCCAGGCGAAGTCATGCTGCTCAAGGGCAGTGCCTCGCTCGCCGATGTGGTCAAGGCGCTGAATTCCATCGGCGCCACCCCGCAGGACTTGCTGGCGATCCTGCAGGCCCTGAAGGCATCCGGCGCGCTGCGTGCCGAGCTGGAGGTGATTTAAATGAGTATCGGCGGCGCCGACCTGACGTCCAAGTTCGCGCTCGACGTCCAGGGCGTCAACCAGCTCAGGCTCGACGCCAGGCAGTCTTCGCCGGAGGCGCTGAAGCAGGCGGCCCAGCAGTTCGAGGCGGTGTTCATGAACATGCTGATGAAAAGCATGCGCGAGGCGACGCCGCAGGACGGCATGTTCGACAGCGAACAGACCCGCATGTACACCTCGATGCTGGATCAGCAGCTGACGCAGCGCATGGCCAGCCGCGGCATCGGCCTGGCCGACGTGATGGTGCGTCAACTGTCCACGGCGATGAATGTGCCGCCCGTCGTTGAGGGTGACGCGCAAGGTTTGCCGCTGAATGCCCCGCAAGAGGGCGTCGATCCGCTACGTGCTGAAGCTCCGCTTCGCGGGATGGAGTTGCCTGTCCCACAAGGGGGCTCCGATCCACTACGGGCTAAAGCGCGAGTCGAGTCGTATGCTCCAGCTCAGGCGACGCCGGCTGTCCCCGTTCGCAGCGGCGAGGCACCTGCGCACGTTGGATCCTTCGTGCAGCGCCTGCTGCCGCACGCCCAGGCGGCGAGCGCCGCGACCGGGATTCCCGCCCGCTTCATGCTGGGGCAGGCCGCGCTCGAGACCGGCTGGGGCAAGGCTGAAATCCGCGGCGCCGACGGCCAGAACAGCCATAACCTGTTCGGCATCAAGGCCGGCGCCGGCTGGAAAGGCAAAACGGTCGACATCGTCACCACCGAATACGTCAGCGGCAAGCCGCAGAAGCAGGTGGAGACCTTCCGCGCCTACGACTCCTTCGCCGATTCCTTCCGTGACTACGCCAACCTGCTGCGCAGCAATGCGCGCTACCAGAACGTGATCGCCCAGGGACAGGATGCGGCCGGCTTTGCCCGGGGCCTGCAGCAGGCGGGCTATGCCACCGATCCGGCGTATGCGCAGAAGCTGATGGGCGTTATTCGCCTGGTAGAAACGACCTGACTCAAGAAACCGCCGCTTCTACCGATTCCTCCATCAGGCGCATTAATCGCCCTCCCCTGAAACCAACCTGCGCATAGATAGATAGATGGCTTCCAACATCCTCGGTATCGGTCAGAGCGCCCTCACAGCTGCACAGGTGGGGCTCAGCACGACCGGGCACAACATCGCGAACGCGTCGACGCCCGGCTACAACCGCCAGGTGGTGGTTCAGGGCGCATCATTGCCGCAGAATTTCGGCTTCGGCTTCCTCGGGCAGGGCACCGAGATTTCCACGGTCAAACGCATTTACAACGACTACCTGGGTAACCAGGTGCAGACTGCCCAGACCGCGAAAAGCGGGCTGGACAGTTATTACACGCAAATCAAGCAGATCGACAACCTGCTGGCCGATCCTGCATCCGGCCTGTCGCCTGCCTTGCAGGACTTTTTCAGCGGAATTCACGACCTGGCCTCGAATCCGACGTCCATTCCCTCGCGTCAGGCTGCCCTGTCGTCTGCCGAATCCCTGGTCTCGCGCTTTCACAGCCTGGCCGGGCGGCTCGACGAAATCGAACAGGGCGTCAACAGCCAGGTGTTGTCGAGCGTCAACGTCATCAACTCCTATGCCGAGCAGATTGCAGGCCTGAACGATGCAATCGGCCGGGCCCAGCGTGCGACCGGGCAGCCCCCCAACGACCTGCTCGACATGCGCGACCAGCTGGTTCTGGATCTGAACAAGGAAGTCAAGGCGACGGTCGTCAAACAGGGCGACGACGGCTACAACGTGTTCATCGGCAACGGCCAGCCCCTGGTGGTGGGCGTGGCCACGTTCAAGCTCAGCAACGTGGCGTCCCCCACCAATCCTGCAAAGATCGAGGTGGCCTACCAGGCCGGCAACGGCAACCTGGTGATCATGGGCGACTCGGGCATCGTCGGCGGCAAGCTGGGTGGCCTGATCGAATTCCGCAACAAGTCGCTGGAGCCGGCGCAAAACGCGCTGGGCCGCGTTGCCATCGGGCTGGCCAGTACTGTCAACGCGCAGCACCGCCTGGGCCAGGACCTCAACGGCAACCTGGGCGGCGACGTGTTTACGCTTGCCTCGCCGGTGGTGGGTGCGAACGGTAACAACACCGGGTCAGGCACCCTTACGGCCAGCATCAGCGATCCCAACGCGCTGACCGCCAGCAATTACCGTTTGCAGTACGACGGCACCAATTACACGCTGACCCGCCTGTCCGACAACACCGCCACCACCTTCGCCACCTTCCCGCAGACGGTGGACGGGGTGGGCCTGACTCTGGCGGGTGCACCCGATCCGGGCGACAGCTTCCTGATCCGTCCCACCGTCAATGGCGCGTCCGGAATCGGCACGGCGATCACCGATCCGGCCCTGCTCGCGGCCGCTGCGCCGATCCGCACCGCGGTGACATCAGGCAATACCGGATCGGGGGCCATCAGTGCAGGCAGCGTAAACACACCGCCTCCCCCGAACGCCAATTTGCAGCAGCCCGTCACGATCACGTTCACTTCTGCAACGACATTCGATGTCACAGGAACGGGGACGGGGAATCCGACCGGGGTCACGTATACGCCAGGCGGAACCATTACGTACAACGGCTGGAGCGCCACGATCAGCGGCGCGCCTGCGCCCGGCGACAGCTTCACCGTCGCCCCCAACACCGGCGGGGTCGGCGACAACCGGAATGCGCTGAAGCTCGGTGCATTGCAAACCGTCAACAACATGAACGGTGGCACCACCACCTATCAGGGCGCCTACTCGCAGATCGTCAGCCAGGTCGGCAACAAGACACGCGAACTCGAAGTGACCAGCAGCGCGTCTGGCAAGCTGCTCACCGAAGCGACCTTGAGCCTGCAGAACGAATCCGGCGTCAATCTCGACGAAGAGGCGACCAATCTGCTGCGTTACCAGCAGGCCTACCAGGCCGCTGCCAAGGTCATGCAGATCGCCAGCGAAATGTTCGACACGCTGCTCTCACTCCGCTGATAAGGGAATACGAACATCATGCGCATCAGCACCCATACCCTGTTTGAATCCGGCGCCGCCCGGCTCGGTGAATTGCAGTCCGGCCTGGTCAAGACGCAGCAGCAGATCGCCACCGGACGCCGCGTCCTTACGCCGTCGGATGATCCGGTCGGGGCCGCGCGCGCGCTCGAAGTCACCCAGTCGCAATCGCTCAACACGCAATACGGCAGCAACCGCGGCTACGCAAAAGACTCGCTCGGCGCAGTGGAAGGCACGCTGTCGAGCGTGACCGCGCTGCTGCAGGACGTGAAGACGACCGTCGTTGCTGCGGGCAATGCCGCATTGAGCGACACGGAACGCGGCTTCATGGCGACCGAGCTGCGTGGCCGCTTCGACCAGCTTCTGGGACTGGCCAATACCCGCGATGCCCAGGGCAACTATCTGTTTTCGGGTTTTCAGACCACGACGACTCCTTTTGTCCAGACAGCCACCGGCGCACAGTACCAGGGCGACCAGGGCCAGCGGCTGATGCAGGTCGACTCCACGCGCCAGATTGCGGTCAGCAACTCCGGCCAGGCGGTGTTTCAGGGCGGCGGGCAGGACATGTTCACGACACTGACCGACCTCATCACGCAACTGGAAACGCCGGGGACGGTCGGGCTAAGCACCGCCCTGGCAACTGCCAACGACAATATGGACCTGGCCCTGGACAGCGTGCTCACGGTACGCGCGTCGGTCGGCTCGCGCCTGCAGGAGCTCGATGCGCTCGACTATGCGGGCGAGGATCGCAATCTGCAGTACAGCCAGATTCTCTCCGACCTGCAGGATCTGGATTACACCAAGGCGCTCACGCAGCTCTCGCAGCAACAGATCACCCTGGAAGCCGCGCAGCAGTCGTTCGTGAAAGCCTCGGGGCTCTCGCTCTTCAATTACATCTGAGCCCGCCATGATTCCCCATGAAGCGCCACCCGGCGAATTGATGAACGTACAAGTCGTGCGGCTATTGTCCGGCGTGTCGGTTCACGGCGATCAGCACCTGGCCGAGGTGGAGCGGGATCTGGTGCAGATGGATGTGCTGCTCAACGAAGCGATCAAGAAGCTGTGCACGAGTTTCATGGCGATTCACCATGCGGTCGACCGGCAGCAGGAAGCCTTGAACAACCTGCTGGCCGACAGCATGCCCGCAACCGAATATGCGGCGCGCTTCGAAACCCTGCGTGGCGAGATCAACCTGCATGTCGACGCCGCGGTGACCGGGCTGCAGTTTCAGGACATGACCAGCCAGCTGATCGGACGAATGATTCAGCACCTTGCCGGACTGCGCAACGTGTTTGGCGCACTCGACACGAACGGAACGGTTTTGCCGGAAAGCGGCAATGAAGCCCTGCTGGCGATGCTGAACCACATCAGCGACCGGGTGGGCGCGCATTGCACTGAACTTGCAGGCGGCGTGCGTAGCACGGTGAATCAGCGTCACATGAATAGCGGCGACATCGAGTTGTTTTGAGAAAACGAACGCGCGGACACCAGTACGAAAATGAAAAGTGAGAGCAGCGATGAGTAAAACGATACTTGCAGTGGATGACTCGGGCTCGCTGCGCCAGATGCTGTCCTTCAGTCTGAAGGCCGCGGGTTACGGAGTGATCGAGGCCGTGGACGGGGAGGATGGTCTGAACAAGGCGAAGCAGCAGAAAGTCGATCTGGTGCTGACCGACCAGAACATGCCGGGCATGGATGGCCTGAGCCTGATCAAGGCGCTGCGCGCTATGAAGAATTACCAGAACGTGCCGATTCTCATGTTGACGACCGAGTCCGGTGACGACATGAAGGCCCTGGGCAAGGCGGCAGGCGCCAGTGGCTGGCTGGTGAAGCCCTTCGATCCGGCGCGGCTGACCGAAGTCATCAAGAAACTGATCGGCTGAGACAGCCGCAATCGAACATGCAGAATGTAAACGACGGAGTTAAAAATGACAATTGATATGAGCCAGTTCTACCAGGTGTTTTTCGACGAAGCGGATGAACTGCTCGCCGAAATGGAGAAGCTGTTGCTGGCTCTCGATGTGTCCGCACCGGATAGCGAGGATCTCAATGCGATCTTCCGCGCGGCGCATTCCATCAAGGGTGGCGCCGCCACCTTCGCGTTCAACGACATCACCGAAGTGACCCACATGCTGGAGTCGCTGCTGGACCGCATCCGCAAGGGCGAGATGGCATTGACGCCCGAACATGTGGATGCCTTCCTCGTGTCCAAGGACGTGCTGACCATGCAAATGGATGGCCATCATCATGGTTCGAGCGTCGATCAGGATGCAGTCGACAACGTGTGCCAGCGGCTGAAGGCGCTGTCGCAGGGGATCGTTGCGGACGCGCCGGCCGCTGCAGCGGCGCCCGCCATGCCGCCCGAGCCCGTCCAGTCTGCTGCGGCTCCGGTTGCGGATGCGGACGGCAACTTTAGTTTTCGCATCGAGTTGCCCGAGGTGCCGCAGCGCGATGTCGACGCGCTGGCGGCAGAACTGGGCTTGCTGGGGACGATCAGCCAGGAGATCCTGGACGACAAGCGCGTGGTTTTCACGCTGGCCACCCCCGAGACCCAGGACAATATCGTTGCGATCTGTTCGTTCGTACTCGATCCGGATGACCTCAGGATCACGCATGCGGGGGCCTCGCAGACAGCCGCGCAAGGAGATTCCGGCTACGGGATATTCGAGCCGGAGAAAGTGGATGCCGCCAGCCAGCCGGCCGCAGCAACGGTCGAGTCGCCCAAGCCCGGGCAGCCCGCAACTGCGGCCAGTGCGCCCGCTGCCGAGGCCAAGAATCTCGGCCGTCGGGCAACGGACAAGGAAGGGTCCAATCAGGAGTCGTCCTCGATTCGTGTGGGGGTGGAAAAAGTCGACCAGCTGATCAACCTGGTCGGCGAACTGGTCATCACCCAGGCCATGATCGAACAGCGCATCGGCGCGCTCGACCCCCTTCACCACGAGCGGCTGCTCAATAGCGCCAGCCAGCTGGCGCGCAATACACGCGATCTGCAGGAAGCGGTGATGTCGATCCGCATGATGCCGATGGATTATGTGTTCTCGCGCTTTCCGCGCATGGTGCGCGACCTCGCCGGCAAGCTCGGCAAGAAGGTCGAGTTTGTCACCCGCGGCGCCGCCACCGAACTCGACAAGGGGCTGATCGAACGCATCGTCGACCCCTTGACCCATCTGGTCCGCAACAGCGTCGATCATGGCATCGAAATGCCCGAGAAGCGCCGCGCCAGCGGCAAGAACGAAAGCGGAAAGCTCACCCTGTCGGCCGCGCACCAGGGCGGCAACATCGTGATCGAGGTGAGCGACGACGGCGGTGGCCTGAGTCGCGACCGGATTCTTGCCAAGGCCAAGCAACAGGGTTTGCCCGTCTCGGACACGATGCCCGATCTGGACGTGTGGCAGCTCATTTTCGCCCCTGGCTTCTCCACGGCCGAAGTGGTGACCGACGTATCCGGCCGCGGCGTGGGCATGGATGTCGTCAAGCGCAACATCACGGCGATGGGCGGCACCGTTGAAATCCGTTCCGTACCCGGCGCAGGCACCACCATCGCCATTTCGCTGCCGCTGACGCTCGCCATTCTCGATGGCATGTCGGTCAAGGTGGGCGAAGAGGTCTACATCCTGCCGCTCGGCTATGTCATCGAGTCGCTGCAGCCGGTGGCCATCGACGTCAAGGAGATCGCGGGCGAGGGCAAGGTGGTCAAGGTGCGCGAGGAGTATCTGCCTCTGATTCCGCTGTATCAGATTTTTGCCATCGAACCGAATTTCACCGATCCGTCACAGGGGATCATCGTCATCCTCGAATCCGACGGGAAAAAAGCCGCCCTGCTGGTCGACAGCCTGGTCGGCCAGCAGCAGGTCGTCGTCAAGAACCTGGAGTCGAATTTCCGCAAGGTGGCGGGCATTTCCGGCGCCACCATCCTGGGTGACGGCGGCGTGTCGCTGATTCTCGACGTGTCCGCCCTGCTGCGTTCCAGCCATCAGCTCTACGCCGACCCTATTTATTCCTGAGACCAGATTTAAGGATTCAAGCCATGTCCTACACCACACAAACCCAAACCAGCGTGCAAGAGGCCGGGGAAAGTGCCGGAAATGAGTTTCTGGCCTTCACCCTGGGGCGCGAAGAATACGGCATCGACATCCTGCGAGTGCAGGAAATTCGCGGCTACGAGCCGGTCACCCGCATCGCCAACGCCCCCGATTTCATCAAGGGCGTGGTGAACCTGCGCGGCACCATCGTGCCGGTCGTCGACATGCGCATCAAGTTCAACCTGGGCACGCCCACCTACGATCAGTTCACCGTGGTGATCATTCTCAGCATCGCGGGCCGGGTGGTAGGGATGGTGGTCGACAGCGTATCCGACGTGATGACGCTCACGCCGGAGCAGATCAAACCCGCTCCTGAAATCGGGACCACTTTCGATACCGACTATCTCATCGGCCTCGGCACGCTCGGCGAGCGCATGTTGATCCTCGTGGATATCGACAAGCTCATGTCCAGTGCCGAAATGGGCCTGATTGAAAAAATGGCGGCTTGAACACACAAATCGATCAATTCATGCCCAATGAGATGCTCAGAGAAAGAACATGTTTAAAAATTTGACGATCAAGATGCGCCTGACCTTCATGCTGGTCTTCATGGCCATGATGCTGATTGTCGGGGGATTCATGGGACTGGGCGGAATGGCTCAAACCGAAGCGGGGCTGAAAACCGTTTATGAGGACCGCACTATCCCGCTCGGGCAGGTGGGGAAGATCGAGTCCCTGTTGCTGCAAAATCGCCTGGCCATCGCGGTTTCCCTGGTTACGCCCACGCCGGACGTCATTGCTGAATCGACGGCCAGGATCGAAAAGAACGTGGCCGAAATCACGCGAATTTGGGATGCCTACATGGCGACAACCCACACGGCTGAGGAGAAGGTCCTGGCCGAGAAATTTGCAGCCGACCGCAAGAAATTTGTCGTCGAGGGCCTGAAACCTGCCGTTGCAGCTTTGCGCGCAAACGATATCGAAGCGGCGAAACTGATCGTCACAGACAAGGTCCGCCCCCTCTATCTGCCGGTCGGCGAAGGCATCGATACGCTCGCCAATCTGCAACTGGAGGTGGCCAGCCAGGAATTCACGCGGGCCCATGACCGCACCATGAGCACCCGCTATTTGGCCATTGCCGGCACCATCGCCGGGCTGGCGCTGCTCGCGTGGGTCGGCTTCATGCTGATTCGCTCGATCACCCGGCCGCTCGACTCGGCGGTGAAGCTTGCGCGTGCGGTCGCCGAAGGCGATCTGACGCAGCGGATCGAGGTCCAGTCGACGAATGAGATCGGTCAGCTGATGCAGGCATTGAGGGACATGAACGAGAACCTGGTCAAGGTCGTTTCCCAGGTGCGCACCGGTACCGAAACCGTGGCCACCGCATCGACTCAGATCGCCGCGGGCAACCTCGATCTGTCGAGTCGCACCGAAGAACAGGCCTCGAGTCTCGAGGAAACCGCCAGCTCGATGGAAGAGCTGACCAGTACCGTCAAGCAGAACGCCGAGAACGCGCGTCAGGCCAACCAGCTTGTCGTCTCCACTGCCGACGTTGCCGTCAAGGGTGGCCAGGTCGTCGGCCAGGTCGTCGAC
>JAIBFA010000072.1 GCA_019459325.1 Thiobacillus sp. | reverse complement strand
GTGCGCGCGCCGAACGTCCGGTGTTGAGAGACAGGGTCGCGGCCCTGCCGGCCAAGCCCAAAGCGGCCCCGGCTCCAGCTGCACGAACCAAGAAACTGGCTGCCGCAGGCGGCAGCCACAGCGATGAGTGGGAAGAGTTCTGAGGCAAGCGTTTGAATCCAGCCTGGCTGAATTGTTTCAGCCAGTGCAGCGGAATGAAGCGGCCAAGTCCTCAGCCGTAACAGTAGTTGAAACGTACATTAAGAAGGTTTTGCAGACATGAAGCTAAAGTCAAAAATAATTTTGAGCATGGGGATGGTATTCCTGCTCTTCAGCGTGGCGATCGGCGTGGCGCTGACCGGCATGCAGAGCAACAAGAACCGGTTCGAACATTTCCTCGAGCAGGATCTGGCGCTCGCCCAGGCGGCAACCAACCTGTATGCCCACGGACTGCAAATGGGCCAGGCCTTGCGCAACATCGTCATGGATTCGTCCAATCAAGCGGCTTACAAGAATCTGGAGGCCTCGGCCGCCGAGTTCCAGAAGAACAGTGAAGCAGCCTTGGCCCTGGCTGCAACGGCCCCCGCCGACCTGAAAATTCTGCAAGAAGTGGCGGCCCTCCGCGAGCAGCAAGCACCCATTCAGGCGAAAATCGTTTCGCTGGCGAGCGCCGATCAGGCTGCCGCCATCGCGGCGATCAGCCAGGAAGAGACGCCAGTGTGGCGCAATATCCGGACCCGCCTGATGGACTTCACCGCAGCCAAGCAAGCCGCGGTTGAGCAAACAAAAGCCGAAATGGCCGCGTTCAGCCAGCGCATGCTGATGCTGGCGCTGGTACTGGTGGTGGTGGCGTTGGTGGCGGCAAGCGCCATCGTTTTCTGGCTGGTTCGCCACATCATGAAACAGCTGGGCGGCGAGCCCGCCTATGCGGTGGACGTTGCCCGCGCGATTTCCGAGGGGGATTTTTCCCGGTCGGTTGCGCTTGAAAAAGGCGATACGTCGAGCCTGCTGTATGCCATCAACGCAATGCGTCAAAACCTGACCACGACGGTGGGTGATATCCGGCATTCGACCGAGACCATCGCGGTTGCCACGCGCGAGATTGCATCGGGCAACGCCGACCTGTCCTCGCGCACCGAATCGCAGGCATCGAGTCTTGAGGAAACCGCCAGCTCGATGGAAGAGCTGACCAGTACCGTCAAGCAGAACGCCGAGAACGCGCGTCAGGCCAACCAGCTTGTCGTCTCCACTGCCGACGTTGCCGTCAAGGGTGGCCAGGTCGTCGGCCAGGTCGTCGAC
>JAIBFA010000062.1 GCA_019459325.1 Thiobacillus sp. | reverse complement strand
CATTATCGGCGTGACGAATAAAGTTGTGTCGTACCAGCTACCTTCCCATACCATCGCCAGCGCCCCGCTGACCGTTTCCTACTTCTTCGGCGATCACGGTGCCGCCGGTGAGGATGGCCATGTCTTCCAGCATCGCCTTGCGACGGTCGCCGAAGCCCGGGGCCTTGACGGCACAGGTCTTGAGGATGCCGCGGATGTTGTTCACCACCAGGGTGGCGAGCGCTTCGCCGTCGACGTCTTCGGCGACGATCATCAGCGGCTTGCCGGCCTTGGCCACCTGCTCCAGCACGGGCAGCAGGTCACGGATGTTGGAGATCTTCTTGTCGAACAGCAGGATGAAGGGATCTTCCATGATCGCCATCTGCTTGTCGGGGTTGTTGATGAAGTAGGGTGACAGGTAGCCGCGGTCGAACTGCATGCCTTCGACGACGTCGAGCTCGTTTTCCAGACCCGAGCTGTCTTCAACCGTGATCACGCCTTCCTTGCCGACCTTGTCCATGGCGGCGGCGATGATGTCGCCGATCGAGGCGTCGGAGTTGGCGGAGATGGAGCCGACCTGGGCGATTTCCTTGCTGCTGGCGCAGGGCACGGAGATCTTCTTTAGCTCGGCGGTGATGGCGATCACGGCCTTGTCGATGCCGCGCTTGAGGTCCATCGGGTTCATGCCGGCGGCCACGTACTTCATGCCTTCGTTGACGATGGACTGGGCCAGCACGGTGGCGGTGGTGGTGCCGTCACCGGCGACATCGGAGGTGCGGGAAGCGACTTCCTTGACCATCTGTGCGCCCATGTTCTCGAGCTTGTCCTTCAGCTCGATTTCCTTGGCGACCGACACGCCGTCCTTGGTCACGGTGGGAGCGCCGAAGGAACGGTCGAGCACCACGTTGCGGCCTTTCGGGCCCAGGGTCACCTTGACGGCGTCAGCCAGAATGTTGACACCTGCCACCATGCGGTGACGTGCGGAATCACCAAAACGTACGTCTTTTGCAGCCATTGCTTAACTCCTAATTTGAATTCGGTTGGATTGCGTGTGGCGGATGCTTACTGCTCGACCACGCCCATGATGTCTTCTTCGCGCATCACCAGCAGCTCTTCGCCCTCGACCTTGACGGTCTGGCCGGCATATTTGCCGAACAGCACGCGGTCGCCGACTTTCACGTCCAGCGGAATCAGCTTGCCCTGGTCGTCTTTCTTGCCGGTGCCCACGGCGATGATTTCGCCCTGATCGGGTTTTTCGGCGGCGGTGTCGGGGATGACGATTCCGGAAGCGGTCTTGCGCTCTTCTTCCATGCGCTTGACAATCCCTCGGTGGTGCAGTGGACGTATTTTCATTGCAAAGTCTCAATTGCGGTACGTTTATACCCGGCAGCCGCGGCTGCCCGAAAATAAGGAAGCGGCGAACATGTTGTTAGCACTCGCCGCCATAGAGTGCTAATAGTAGGGGCGCACTGTGACAATTTCAAGCCCATGGATGATCTTTTAAATCGTACCCGCGCCGCCGTCTGGCACCCCTGCACCCAGATGAAACAGCTGGAAGCCGCGCCGCCGCTGGCGATTGCCCGGGGCGAGGGGCCGTGGCTGATCGATGTAGTTGGCCGGCGCTATCTGGATGCGATTTCCAGCTGGTGGGTCAACCTGTTCGGCCACTGCAACCCACGCATCAACGCGGCCATCACCGACCAGCTCGGCAAAATCGAGCACGTGATGCTGGCCGGGGCCACGCACGAACCGGTCGTCGCGTTGTCGGAGCGGCTGGCCAAGCTGACCGGGCTGGGCCACGCGTTTTACGGTTCGGACGGCGCCTCGGCCACCGAAATTGCGCTGAAGATGAGCGCTCACTACTGGCGCAACTCGGGCCAGCCCGGGAAAAACGGTTTCGTCAGCCTGAAGAATGGCTACCATGGCGAAACGGTCGGCGCGCTGTCGGTGACCGATATTCCGCTTTTCAAATCGACTTATGCGCCCCTGCTGCGCCACACGGTGCAAGTGTCCACTCCGGATGCGCGCCTTGCTGAACCTGGCGAGTCGTCCGAGGCCTACGCGCTGCGCTGCGCCGCTGCGCTCGAAACGCATCTTGCCGCGCATGCTGATGAAACAGCCGCCTTCATCGTCGAACCGCTGGTGCAAGGTGCCGCGGGCATGGCGATGTATCACCCGTCCTACCTGAGCCGTGTGCGCGAACTGTGCACCCAATACAAGGTGCACCTGATCGCGGACGAGATCGCCGTGGGTTTCGGCCGCACCGGGTCGATGTTTGCGTGCGAGCAGGCGCTGCCGCTTGCGGGATCGGGCATTCATGGAGTCCGGCCCGACTTCATCTGCCTGTCCAAGGGCATCACCGGCGGCTACCTGCCGCTGTCGGCGGTGCTGACCACAGACGATATATACGCCGCGTTCTACGGCGACGAGACCGCCCGCGGCTTCTTGCATTCGCATTCCTACACCGGCAATCCGCTCGCCTGCCGCGCGGCGCTGGCCGTGCTGGATATTTTCGAGCACGACCAGGTGATTGCCGCCAATCGGATCAAGTCCTCTGAGTTTACGAGCATCTTGGCGGAAGTGGCTGCTCACACACGGGTGCGCCACTTCCGCCACCTGGGGATGATCTGGGCGTTCGATGTGCCGGACGCCGCCCCCGGGTTTTCCGCCCGCTTCCACCGGGCCGCGTTGGCGCAGGGCGTGTTCATGCGTCCGATCGGCGCCACCGTGTATGTCATGCCGCCTTATGTGACGAGTGCGGACGACATGCGCGGACTGGCGGATGCGATGCTGGTCTGCCTCTCCGATCCGGGGGTCTGAACGCTTGCAGCAGGGGCTGCTTGACGCCGTCCCGGTGTTCGATCAAGATAGTGATCAATTACTATCTAGGCAGAGTCGAATCATGTCCAAAGAGGTCCCGTCCGATCAACCCCTGCGCAAGCGGCTAGGAGCAGACGAGCGGCGCGAGGAAATCGTCCGCGTGACGCTGGAACTCGCAGCCAGGCAGGGCGTCGACGACGTCACCACGCAGGACATGGCACGTGAAATGGGGGTGACCCAGGGCGCGGTGTTCCGCCACTTTCCCAGCAAGGACTCGATCTGGCTCGCGGTGATGCAGTGGGTGCGCGAGCGCCTGATGTCCCGGCTGGGCCGGGCGGCGGCCGAAGGAAACGACCCGCTCGATGCGCTGCAGCGCATGTTTTTCGCCCACATCGACTTCATCACCGACCATCCGGCGATTCCGCGTGTGCTGATGTCCGAGCACCTGCATGGCCGCAGCAGCGCGCTGCGCCAGGTGGTGACCGAAATCATGCTGGCCTACGAAGCGAAGATCGCCGGCCTGCTGACTGACGCGCAAACGCAGGGGCTGGCACGAGCCGACCTCGACGCCCACGCCGCCGCCACGCTCTACATCGGCATGATCCAGGGGCTGGTACTGCAAACCTCCATCCTGCGCGGCCAGCGCACGCTAGCCGAGCAGGCTGCGCGCACCTTTCCGGTTTTTCTGCAGGCCATCCACCCATGTCCATCCGAAGGAGACACACCATGAACCCCACCCTGCCCCTTGCCGTCCTGTTGAGCCTGCAACTCGGATCCGCCTACGCACAGGATCCGCACGCGCACCCTGCAGCGCCCGCCCACGACGGGCGTGCGATTCTGACGCTGAACCCGGACGAGCGCGCCATGATTCTGGACGAGATGCGCCGGTTTCTTGATGGCGTCCAAAAAATGACCGCCGCGATGGGACAACAGGACATGCCGGCCGCCGCCGCAGCCGCGCGCGACATGGGCCGTAAAATGGCGCACGAGGTGCCGCCCGCACTGCGCGCCAAGCTGCCGCTGGAATTCCGCCAGCTGGGTGCTTCGGTGCATGGCGATTTCGACCAGATCGCGCTGGACGCCGAGAGCCTGAAGGACGTCAGCTACAGCCTCGGTCAGCTGTCAGCAACGCTGCAAAAGTGCGTGAGCTGCCACACGATGTACCAGATCCAGACACCTGAGCTCAACGGAGAACACTAATTCGACATGAAGCTCGCGGGTCTGAAACTCACCAAACACGCCCTGCTTCTGATCGCCGGTGCGATGGCCTTCATCGCCGCCTTTGTCTGGCTACTCGCCACAAGCGGGCCGCTGGCGCCGGTGGGGGTGGAAACCGCCACCGCCGCGCGCGCCGATCTCAGCCCCGCCGTGTACGGCATCGGCACGGTGGAGGCGCAGCACGATTACTCGGTGGGGCCGATCCAGGCCGGCCGGGTGTTGCGGGTGTGGGTCGACCAGGGCGAGCCGGTCAAGGCCGGCCAGCTGCTGGCCGAAATCGATCCGGTGGACCTGCGCCAGCGTGCCGAAGCGGCGAGCACTTCGGCCGCCCCGGCGCGCCAGGCCCCCCACGCGGCACAAGCCCAGGTGACCCAGGCGCAGAGCCGCGCAC
>JAIBFA010000045.1 GCA_019459325.1 Thiobacillus sp. | reverse complement strand
GGTGCTGGTCAGCTCTTCCATCGAACTGGCCGTTTCTTCCAGGCTGGAGGCCTGCGATTCGGTGCGCGCCGACAGGTCCGCATTGCCCGTGGCAATCTCGCGCGCCCCCTGGTTCACCAGCTCGGTGCTTTGCTTGATCTGGCCGACCAGCAACTTGGTGTTGATCTGCAAAACGCGCAACGACTGCATCAGCCGGGTCAGTTCATCGGCGCCCTTGGCCACGATCCGCCCGGTCAGGTCGCCCGCGCTCATGCGCTCGATATCCTGCCGGGCGCGGTCCAGCGGCATCACGACACTGCGGTAGGACAATACAGCGAACGCTGCGGCCAGCGGCACCCCCAATGCAGCGATCGACATCAGCCAGCCCGTGTACTGCTGGTTGGCGTCGGTTGTGGCAAACCAGGCCAGAATCCCCATCCCCACGAACAGCATGGCCATCGAAATGCACGCCGCCGCGAGCACCGCCTTCAGGGAATAGGTCTTCAGGATGCCTAAACGCTGCAGGTAGGAAGGCCTGATTGCGTAGCCTTCCTGAATTTCGAGTGTCGTGGCGCCCGCCTTGATGGCCCGATAGG
Source organism: Thiobacillus sp. (assembly GCA_019459325.1). Classification (GTDB taxonomy): domain Bacteria; phylum Pseudomonadota; class Gammaproteobacteria; order Burkholderiales; family Thiobacillaceae; genus Thiobacillus. The sequence continues at coordinate 862 of JAIBFA010000045.1, read as the reverse complement.
CGCTGTCTGCGGCCTGGACCTGGTCCCGGCTGGGCCGCGTGCGAATAGACGCATAGCCGACGACTTTCCCGTTCTCGACGATGGGCGCGGCATTGGCCTCGACCCAGTAGTGGTCGCCATTCTTGCAGCGGTTTTTCACCAGCCCGGTCCACGCCTTGCCGCTCTTGAGCGTGCGCCATAAATCTGCAAAGGCTTCTACCGGCATGTCGGGGTGGCGCACGATATTCTGCGGCGCCCCCAGCAGCTCGGCTTCGCTGAAGCCGCTGATGTTGACGAAGTCCTGGTTGACGTAGGTGATGTTGCCATGCAAGTCCGTCTTCGAGACCACCGTTTCGGTGTCCTTGAGGACGTACTCGACATTGGTTACCGGCATGTTGGAACGCATAGCTTGTTACTCCCTGGGGTAGTTACAACCTGTTGTAATAAGCCTGTGATTAACCGCTGTCTGCAACAACATGGAATCCGGCTTGACTTTCAGCTTTATCGGTGCCTAAGGCCAAGCCTTGAGTGTCTTTACGTCAATTACTGTCTGCCCCCTGCAAGCGCGCGCCTCTGCGGTCGCGTGTGGGCGTCAGAAGACGCCACGCGGGTCTTCGTCCGGGGCTGCCTGAAACCGACCGGCTCGCGGCGAGCGGGGGCTGCTGCCCGTCCCGCCTGCGTCAGCTTGAAGGTGTCTACCAGCTCCGTCAGCTTCATCGCCTGTTCCTGCAGGCTCTCGGCTGCCGCGGCGGCCTGTTCCACCAGCGCGGCATTCTGCTGGGTGATCTCGTCCATCTGGCCGACGGCCTGGTTGACCTGTTCGATGCCGGCGCTCTGCTCCTGGCTGGCGGTGGCGGTGCCGCCGATAATGTCCGCCACCAGC
>JAIBFA010000044.1 GCA_019459325.1 Thiobacillus sp. | reverse complement strand
GCTGGTGGCGGACATTATCGGCGGCACCGCCACCGCCAGCCAGGAGCAGAGCGCCGGCATCGAACAGGTCAACCAGGCCGTCGGCCAGATGGACGAGATCACCCAGCAGAATGCCGCGCTGGTGGAACAGGCCGCCGCGGCGGCCGAGACCCTGCAGGAACAGGCGCTGAGGCTGACGGAGCTGGTGGGCACCTTCAAACTGGTTCAGGGAGGGCAGACGATGCCGTCCGCGGGTCATGGCGTTCGCGCGAAGCCGTCCTTGCCGGCACCGGCCAGGAGCACGAAGGTAGCGCTTGCCCGCGTCGCCTGAAGAGGCGTTGTGCCGCTCGTGCAGGCGGCTGCCTCTCACTGTCCTGAATGGCGGGTTCGTGCGTCCTGGTGTTGAAACCTAATTGAAATTTTTGATATGAAACCTGCACCCAAGACGCAAGCTGACACTGCCAAGATCTTTGAATTCACGCCGCACGATTTTGCCCGCGTGCGCACCCTGATTTATAAACAGGCCGGAATCTCGCTCAGCGAAAGCAAGCAGGAGATGGTCTACAGCCGCCTGGCGCGCCGCCTGCGGGCAAAGGGCCTGAGTTCCTTCGAGGAATATCTCGACGGGCTGGAAAACGGGCGGGACGGCGATGAGTGGGAGGCGTTCACTAACGCCCTGACCACCAACCTGACCTCGTTTTTTCGCGAGGCGCATCATTTTCCGCTTCTGGCCGAACACATGCTGACCATGAAGGCGCCGCTGTCGATCTGGTGTTCGGCGAGTTCGACCGGCGAGGAACCATATTCCATTGCGATGACGGTATGCGAGGCCTTCGGCACGCTCACGCCGCCGGTCAGCATCATTGCAACGGATATCGACACCAACGTGCTCGAAACGGCGGCAAACGGGGTATATCCGCTCGAGCGGATCGACAAGATGGCGCCTGATCGCGTCAAGCGCTTCTTTCAGCGGGGCCGCGGCGAGCGTTCCGGGCTGGTGAGGGTGCGACCCGAGTTGCGGCAACTGGTAACATTCAAGCCACTCAATCTGCTGGCCGGCAGCTGGCCGATCAGCGGGCCATTCGATGTCATCTTCTGCCGCAATGTGATGATCTATTTCGACAAGCCCACGCAGAGCAAGATACTCACGCGCTTCGTGCCGCTGATGAAGCCGGATGGGCTGCTGTTTGCCGGGCATTCCGAGAATTTCATGTACGCGACCGATGCATTCCGGCTGCGCGGCAAGACGGTTTACGAGCTGGACGCCCGTCATCGCGAGGCAAGGAAGCATGCATGAATCCCGCCATTGAAGAACAGCTCGCGACCAATCTTTATTTCGACCGGACATTCGACTGCGAAACCGCCAAGATATTGCCTGGCGAATACTACTTCACGAACAAACCGATGCTCATCGTCACGGTGCTGGGCTCCTGCGTGGCAGCGTGCATACGCGACCGCGTGTCGGGCATCGGCGGAATGAACCATTTCATGCTGCCGGATGGCGGCGGCGATGCCGGCAGTCCGGCCTCGGCCTCGATGCGCTACGGGGCCTATGCCATGGAAGTGCTGATCAACCAGTTGCTCAAGGCGGGTGCCCGGCGCGACAACCTGGAGGCCAAGGTATTTGGCGGCGGTAATGTGCTGCGCGGCTTTACCACCATGAACGTGGGCGAACGCAATGCCCAGTTCGTGCGCGATTTTCTGCGGGCCGAAAACATCCGCATCGTGGCCGAGGACCTGAACGATGTACATCCGCGCAAGGTGTATTTTTTCCCGGCCACCGGCAAGGTGCTGGTGAAGAAGCTCAAGCAGCTCAATAACTACACACTGGTGAAGCGGGAGCAGGACTACGCAAGCCGTCTCAAGGCCAATCCGGTCGTCGGCGATGTCGACCTGTTCTGACCGTAGAAAGCAAGCATGATGAAAATCAAGGTTCTGATTGTGGACGATTCTGCGCTGATCCGCGGCGTGATGAAGGAGATCATCAATAGCCAGCCGGACATGGAAGTGGTCGGCGTGGCGCCGGACCCGTTGGCGGCACGAGACCTGATCAAACAAACCAATCCGGACGTGCTTACGCTGGATGTGGAAATGCCGAAAATGGATGGTCTCGAGTTTCTCGAGAAGCTGATGCGGCTGCGCCCGATGCCGGTGGTGATGGTGTCGTCGCTGACCGAGCGGGGATCGGAAATCACCATGCGCGCACTGGAACTGGGCGCGGTCGATTTCGTCACCAAGCCCAAGATCTCGATCCAGAGCGGCATGCTCGAATACACGGACTTGATTGCGGAGAAAATTCGCATTGCTTCGCGGGCCAGCATCAAGGTGCGCCCGCATCCGGCCAGCGCAGCCGGACAGGCGGCCGGGCTCGAGCTGGCGCCCCTGCGCAATCCGCTCACCAGCAGTGAAAAGCTGATCATCATCGGCGCGTCCACCGGGGGCACCGAAGCGATCAAGGATTTCCTGATCCAGCTGCCGTCCGATTGCCCCGGCATCCTGATCACCCAGCACATGCCGGAAGGCTTCACGCGCTCGTTCGCCAACCGGCTCGACAAGCTGTGCAAGATTTCCGTCAAGGAATCCGAAGGCGGGGAGCGCGTGTTGCCCGGCCATGCCTATCTGGCACCGGGACATTCCCACCTGCTGCTGGTGCGCAGCGGAGCCAACTACATGACCAAGCTCGATCAGGGGCCACCGGTCAATCGCCACCGGCCCTCCGTCGACGTCCTGTTCAACTCGGCCGCGGTCGCGGCCGGCAAGAATGCGGTCGGCGTCATCCTCACCGGCATGGGCAAGGACGGCGCAGCCGGGATGCTGGAAATGAAAAAAGCCGGCGCCTACAACCTGGCACAGGACGAAGCCTCATGCGTGGTCTTCGGCATGCCCAAGGAAGCCATCGCCATCGGCGCAACCCATGATGTCGGCCCCCTGCATGAATTGCCGGGACGAGTGATGCAATTCTTTGCAGCCCATGGTAACCGCGCAATGCGGGTCTGATCGGCCGTTTGGCCTACTTTTCATCCGCCTCCACGCCTTAAGTTTGACGCCGGAATGCCGATTAACCGAGTAACAATGAACCGCACCTCTGGAGTCCTGCATGGCCGATCCGAACACAAAATTTCTGGTTGTTGACGACTTTTCAACGATGCGTCGCATCGTGCGCAATCTGCTCAAGGAACTGGGTTATTCCAACGTCGAGGAAGCGGAAGACGGTGCCGATGGCCTCGCCAAGCTGCGCGCGGGCAACTTCGACTTCGTCGTGTCCGACTGGAATATGCCCAATATGGATGGCCTGACCATGCTGCAGAACATTCGTGCCGATGCCGCGTTGTCCAAGCTGCCGGTGTTGATGGTCACGGCAGAAGCCAAGAAGGAAAACATCATCGCCGCGGCCCAGGCCGGCGCCAACGGCTACGTGGTCAAGCCTTTCACCGCTGCCACCCTCGACGAGAAGCTCTCGAAGATATTCGAAAAACTCGAAAAAGCAGGAGCCTGACGTGGATACACAATTCGCCGGCTCCGCTGTGGCCGCCGCCGCGCATCACGCTGCGAACCTGGAGGCGTGTGAGTCGGACGAGATGCTGGCGCGGGTTGGGCAGATCACCCGGACGCTGCACGACAGCCTGCGCGAACTGGGTTTCGACAAGGTGTTGGAAAAGGCAACCGCGGATATTCCCGATGTGAGGGAGCGTCTGAACTATGTGGCGCGCATGACCGAACAGGCAGCGCAGCGCGTGCTCAACGCCACCGATGCCGCGATTCCCATGCAGGAACGCATCGATGCGGGCGCCGACGAAATCCTGAACGGCTGGCAGGCCGTCTTCAAAGCCCCTTTTTCGGAAGCCAACTACCGTGACATGGCGACGATGACCATGCAGTGCCTGGCCGACATGCGCAACGACACCAGCGCAACCAAGCAGCAGCTGCTCGACATCATGATGGCGCAGGATTTTCAGGATCTCACCGGCCAGGTGATCCGCAAGGTGACCGATCTTGCGCATAATCTGGAGCAGCAACTGGTTCAGCTGCTGATCGACTATGCGCCGGCCGAGGTGAAGCGGGATTCCGGCAGCGGACTGCTCAACGGCCCGCAGATCAATCCGGAGAAGAAGAACGACGTGGTGTCCGACCAGAGCCAGGTCGACGACCTGCTCGACAGCCTCGGCTTCTAAACACCTTCAAGGTGCAAGATTCAAGGTACAGGGTTTTCCTTGCGTCTTGAATCTTGCACCTTGCGTCTTTCTAGGGTCGCAAGGTCCGGATCACCGTCGTCGTGGCATCGAACCCGTTCTGCAGCATCAGCTCAAGCTGGGGCACGAAGTAGGGCAGCGTCAGATCCAGCACGATCAGACCCACGCCCAGGGTGATGGGGAAGCCGATCGCAAAGATGTTGAGCTGGGGCGCCGAGCGCGTGAGGATGCCGAGCGCCAGGTTGGTCAACAGCAGAATGGTGATCAGCGGCAGCGCCAGTTGCAGGCCGACGGCAAACACGGTGGAGCCGAAGGCGGCCACGTTGTAGAACCCCGCCGCGGCAAGCGGTTGCTGGCTGATGGGCAGGCTCTGAAAACTCTCCACCAGCACACCGAGCAGCAGCAGGTGCGCATTCACTGCGAGAAACACCAGGATTGCCAGCATGTTGAAGAACCGCGAGAGCACCAGCGTCTGGCCGGCACTTTGCGGGTCGAAGAAGGACGCAAACCCCAGACCCATCTGCAGGCCGACGATTTCGCCCGCGGCTTCGACCGCAGCAAAAACAACGCGCATGATGAAGCCGATCGCCATGCCGATGAGCAGCTGCTGCACCAGGATGAAGAGGCCATGCCACGATCCCAGCCCCACATCCGGCATCGGCGGAAGGGTGGGGGAGACGATCAGGGCGATGAAAATGCCGAGTCCGATCTTGACGCGCGCAGGCACGGCACGGTGACCGAACACCGGGGCCACCATGATCAGGCCGAGAATGCGGGTGAGCGGCCAGATGAAACTGATCAGCCAGGCATTGAGCTGGGCATCGGTGAGGCTGATCATCGGGCAGGGACGTCCGTCGGGACTATCCTATGATGCCGGGCAGGCCGGTCAGCACCCGCCGCATGTAGTCGGTCATCACGGTCAGCATCCACGGTCCGGCGAGGGCGAACGTGATGAGCACCGCCAGGACCTTGGGAATGAAGGAGAGGCTGGGGTCGTTGATCTGGGTGGCGGCCTGAAACACGCTCACGGTCAGGCCCACGATCAAGGTGACCAGCAGCACCGGGGCCGAGACAAGGATGGTCATTTCCAGTGCGGTGCGGCCTATGGTCATTACACTTTCGGGCGTCATGGCGGACCTCGGTCAGTAAAAGCTTTGCGCCAGCGAACCCAGCAGCAGATTCCAGCCGTCGACCAGCACGAACAGGATGATCTTGAAGGGCAAGGCGACGATGGCGGGCGACACCATCATCATGCCCATCGCCATCAGGATGCTGGCGACGACCATGTCGATGATGAGAAACGGGATGAATACGGCAAAGCCGATCTGGAAGGCGGTCTTCAGTTCGCTGGTGATGTAGGCGGGGATCAGCACGCGCATGGGGATATCCGCAGCCGTTTTCAACGGGGCCGAGCCTGACATTTTCACGAACAGGGCAAGATCGCTCTCGCGCGTCTGCTTCAGCATGAAGGCACGCAGGGGCACCGCGCCCTTGTCCAGCGCCTCCTGCATCTGGATGCGGTTTTCCGACAGCGGCTGATAGGCCTCGACGTAGATCTTGTCGAAAGTCGGCCCCATCACGAACAGCGTAAGAAACAGCGACAGGCCGATCAGCACCTGGTTGGGCGGCGTCGACTGGGTGCCGAGCGCCATCCGCAGCAGCGACAGCACGATGATGATGCGGGTGAAGCTGGTCATCATCAGCAGTGCCGCCGGCAGGAAGGACAGCGAGGTCAGCAGCAGCAGGGTTTGCAGGCTTAGCGTGTAAGACTGGCCGCCGCCGGCTGCCGGCGTGCTGGTGAAGGCGGGCAGACCCGCACCCTGAGCCAGCGCCAGCGACGGCAGCAGCAGTGCGAGCAGTATGAAGAGGGCTTGGATCGCGCGTGGCAGCTGCTTATTTGTCACGACGTTTCTCGATCATCTGGTGCAGGCGCGCGGCAAAGCTGGCATTGAGACCGTGCGCGGCCGGCGACTTGATTTCGCCACGCGGCAGGGTCATCAGCGCATTGACGCTGCCGGGGGCGACGCCCACCACCAGCCAGGATTCCCCCACTTCCACCACCACGACGCGTTCGCGTGTGCCGACGGATGCGCTGCTGACCACGTGCAGCAGGCTGGTCGAGCCGCCGTGCGTGACGCCGAAGCGCTTGGCGACCCAGGCCGTGGCAGCGATCAGCAGCAGAACGGCCACCAGGCCGATGAATACCTGCAGCAGGCTGCCGGCTGCGGAGACGGCAGGGGCGGGCGTGGCGTCCGGCGTGCCGGTCGCGTGCGCAAGCAGGGGCAGGCTTAGCAGCACCGCTGCTACGATCCGCTTCATTTGTTGAGTTTCCGGATCCGCTCGGCCGGCGTGATGATGTCGGTCAGGCGCACGCCGAATTTGTCGTTCACCACCACCACTTCGCCTTGCGCGATGAGGCAGCCGTTGACCAGCACGTCCATCGGTTCGCCGGCCAGGCCGTCGAGCTCGACCACCGATCCCTGTGCCAGTTGCAGCAGGTTCTTGATCGAAATCTTGGTGCGACCCAGTTCCACGGTCATCAGCACCGGGATGTCGAGAATGAAATCGATGTCCTTGGCCAGACCGCCGGATGCCGCGGTTCCGGACAGTTCCTGGAATTGGGCCGGACTTGCCTGGACGGCAGGGGTCGCCTGTTCGGCCATAGCGGCCGCCCAATCGTCTTCGGCGATGGTTTGGGTGATGTCTTCAGACATGTTGCTCTCCTGTTTGCGCGTCGCTCGAGCTGTTTGACAGCAGTTTCTCGACGCGCAGGGTGTATTGACCGTTGAATTTTCCGTAGGCGCATTCCATCACCGGCACGCCGTCCACCTTGGCCTCGATGGTTTTCGGGATGTCGAGCGGAATGATGTCGCCCACCTTCATGTCGACGATGTCGCGCAGGCTGATCGCGGCCGTGCCCAGATCGGCGACGATCTCGACTTCCGCCAGCTGGATCTGCTGGCGCATCATGCGGATCCAGCGCTTGTCGACTTCCAGGTTTTCCGCCTGCAGGCTGCTGGTCAGCAGATCCTTGATGGGCTCGATCATCGAATAAGGCATGCAGAGATGCATTTCGCCGCTGATCTGGCCGAGCTCGATGGCAAAGGTGACCGCGACGACCACTTCGTTGGGCGTGGCGATATTGGCGAACTGGGTGTTCATTTCCGAGCGGATGAATTCGAATTCGATCGGATAAACCGGTTCCCATGACTTCGAGTAGGCTTCGAAGACGATGTTGAGAATGCGCTGGATGATGCGGTGTTCGGTCTGCGTGAAATCCCGCCCTTCGACGCGCGTATGGAAACGACCATCGCCGCCGAACAGGTTGTCGACCATGAGGAAGACCAGGTCGGGGTTGAAGATCATCAGTGCCGTTCCGCGCAGCGGCTTGAACTGCACCAGGTTCAGGTTGGTGGGCACCACCAGGTTGCGGATGAACTCGCTGTATTTCGATACCCGCACCGGCCCGACCGAGATTTCCACGCCGCGCCGCAGGAAGTTGTAGAGGCCGATCCGCAGCAGGCGCGCAAAACGCTCGTTGATGATCTCGAGCGTCGGCATGCGGCCGCGCACGATACGTTCCTGCGTGGCCAGGTTGTAGGACCGTACTTCCGTGGGGTCGCTCGCTTCGGCCGGCGCCTCGTCGGCTTCGCCGGTCACGCCCTTCAGCAGCGCGTCGACTTCATCCTGCGAGAGAAAATTGTCGGCCATGGCGTGTTTACTGAATCACGAATGTGGTGAACAGGACGTCGTCAACCTGCTGGGGTTTGCCTTTGGCGCCAAACGGCAGATTGATCTGCGCCTGAATTTCCTGCGCGAGTTTTTTCTTGTCCGCCGCCGTGGCCAGCTCCTCGGCATGCTTGCTGGAGAGCAGCGTCAGCAGGCGGCTGCGGACGCGCGGCATATGCAGCTTGATGGCGTCCACCTGAGCCTGGTCGGCCACCTGAAGCGTGATGTCGGTCTGCAGATACTGCTCGCCGTCCTGAAGATTGACGGTGAAGGTTTCGAGCGGCAGGAAAACCGGCACGACCACCGGTTCGACTTCCGCTTCCTTGTGGGACTCGCTGCCCTGAGTGAAATACCAGGCGGCCGCACCGCCGCCGCCCAGCAGAATCCCGAGCGCGCCGAGGATGACGAAGAGCTTCTTCTTCGACTTCCCGGCGGGAGCGACTTCCGCAGCCTCGTCAACTACGACAGGTTCGGCAGGTTTGGCCATCGATACGGTTCCTCTACATGGAAAGTGGGGTGCGGATGCTTGTCATTATTGGAAGAAACGCGTGTCTTCGATGCCGCAAATAGAGGGGGAAAAGGGACGCATCTCTTTCAAAGCAGGCGGTCAGACCGCCTCAGGCGAAGGTGTCGATCAGGCCGCGCCCGGATTGCTGGACGGGGGCATGGACAGTCTGCAGACCGGCTGCCATGGCTTCGTCAGCGCCGGGGAACGGCGCTGCGGCCCGCTGCGCCTGGCGATCCGACGCGTCGTTCTGCTGCGGCGTATCGGCGCTCACCGTCGCCTGCCCGAGCTGGATGCCCGCCTCGTTCATCATTTCCCTCAGCTTGGGGAACGCGGCTTCCAACGCCTGGCGAACTTCGGGCTGGGCCGAGAAGAAGCTGGCCGTGGCCTGATCGTTCGACACGTTCAGCACAATCTGCAGCGGTCCCATGTTGGGCGGGTTGAGCGTGAGCGTGGCCGATTGCTGGGCGCCTGCCGTCATCCACACGATTTTTTCACCCAGGGCCTGGGTCCAGGCGGTCGTGCCGACCGTGGGGGTCAAGCGGGGGGACGCAAGCTCATTCGGCCCGGACAGGGTTTCAAGCGGCGCCTGCGCGGTGGGACGCATGGCCGGGTTGCTCATGAGTTCCGACACGAATTCCCGGGTCTTCAAGGCTTCGGTCTGCCGGGCTGCCGCCAACTGGCCGGTAAAGGCCGTGGCTGCAGCCTTGTCCGCCAGGAAATCGGATTTGCCCGACGACAGGGCAGGATCGGTCTTCTGGGTCGCGCGCGCCTTGTCGGCGAGCAACTCGGCCTGCTCGGCGAGCGGAGCTTTCCCTTTGCGTGCATTCTCGAAAGGCAGCGTGTGTGCGGCCAGTGCGGACGGATCGTCTTCGACCCCCCCGTCGATCCCGGCTGACACCCGCTTCAGCTGATCCGGGCTGATTCCCAGCGCAAGCAGGGCCTCCGGCACGATCGTGGCGCCGTCCGGCAGGGGGAGGGCCAGCGGATCAGTCGGGGATTCTTCCGTTTCGGCCTTGGTTTCGGCGGCTGTGGCGGTCGAACCCGCATCGGCTTTTGCCGGGCGGCCGGCCGGCGACGCGGCGTCCGCACCGGCATCGGCGCCCGTGCTTTCCTTGGTCGCGCTGCTGTTGCGCCGGTTCTGTGCCATCTCGCTGGACAGGACCTGGCTGAACGGCGTGTCCTGTGTGGCGGAATCCTGTTGCTTGGCGGCGTTGGATTGCACCGGTGCGGCATTGGCCGTATTGATGTTCATGGGCGTCGCGTTCATGGTGTCGTCCTGTCTCAGGAAGGGTTGCTTTTATGCAGCGCACGCCGGGCAGCGTGTTCGTCGTTCTGCTTCTGGTCCAGCCACAGCTCGCGGCGGGTGCTTTCCTTGTTTGCACGGTCTGCCAGCGTGACGAAGGACATTTTCTTCTGCTCGCAGGCCTGCCAGGCGGTGCGCGCCTGGGCAATCCGCTGCCTGGCGTCGCTGACGACTTTTTGCTGGCCGGCGATGGCTTGTTCGAGCTTTTGCATGAATACCTGGAAGTTGTTGAAGTGCGTCGTGCTGATTCCGGCGGTCAGATCGGACTGGCAGCGCGCGGCATAGTCATCGCGGTACTGCATCAGCAAGCCGAGTTTCTGCTCAGCCTCATCGCCGGCGTGCAACGCCGCCCCCAGCTGTTTCGCAGCCTCGTCGGTTTCCTTGTTCGCCAGATCGATCAGGGTATGGAGTGCGGAAGGGGTCGCCATTGCGTGAGTCTGTTGTCCGGTGAGGGTTATTGGAACAGGGCTTCGAGTTCAGCCAGGCTGTCGTGGGCGTCCGAACGCTCGGAAATGTTCTGCTGCAGAAAGGCCTCGAAGGCCGTCTGCAATCGGATGGCTTCGTCCAGCAGCGGGTCGGTGCCGGCAGCGTAGGCGCCGACGTTGATGAGGTCGCGGCTGCGCTCGTAGCGTGAATAGAGTTTTTTCAGGCGCCGTGCCAGATGCTGGTGTTCCGGCGTGGTGATGCTGTGCATCACGCGGCTGATCGACTGTTCGATGTTGATGGCGGGATAGTGACCGCTCTCGGCCAGCGCACGATCCAGCACGATGTGGCCGTCGAGAATGGCGCGCGCGGCATCGGCAATCGGATCCTGCTGGTCGTCGCCCTCGGTCAGCACGGTATAGAAGGCGGTGATCGAGCCGCCGCCCGGCTTGCCGTTGCCGGTGCGCTCGACCAGCGCAGGCAGCTTGGCGAATACCGACGGCGGATAGCCCTTGGTGGCCGGGGGCTCGCCGATCGCCAGCGCGATTTCGCGCTGCGCCATGGCGTAGCGGGTGAGCGAGTCCATGATCAGCAGCACGTTCTTGCCCTGGTCACGGAAATGCTCGGCGATCGAGGTGGCATAGGCCGCGCCCTGCATCCGCATCAGCGGCGGGGTGTCGGCCGGCGCCGCCACCACGACGGCGCGCGCCAGGCCTTCCTCGCCCAGGATCTGCTCGATGAATTCCTTGACCTCGCGGCCGCGTTCGCCGATCAGGCCGACCACGATCACGTCCGCGCTGGTATAGCGCGCCATCATCCCCAGCAGCACGCTCTTGCCGACGCCGGAGCCGGCGAACAGGCCCATGCGCTGGCCGCGCCCCACCGTCAGCATGCTGTTGATCGCGCGCACGCCGACGTCGAGGATGTCGGTGATCGGCGCGCGCGACAGCGGGTTGGCGGCGCGGTTGTTGAGGGGGGCGGTGGCGGTGGTCTGCACCGGGCCGAGGCCGTCGAGCGGGCGTCCGCCGCTGTCGAGCACACGGCCCAGCAGGGCGTCGCCAACCGGCAGGTGGCGGGTGCGGTCGCTCGGCCGGCGGCGCGGATGGTTCACCTGGCCCAGGCCGGGCAGGGTGGGAATCACCTCGACCGGGAATACACGGGAGCCGGGCACGATGCCTTCGACGTCGCTTTGCGGCATCAGGAAAATCCGGTTGCCGTCGAAGCCCACCACTTCGGCGTCCAGATGCGACCCGTTGGGCAGCGGAACGGTGCAGGCGCTGCCGACCGGCAGTTTCAACCCCACCGCTTCCATCACCAGCCCGGCCACGCGGGTCACACGGCCCGATACCAGCATCGGCTCCGCGATCGCAAGCAGTTCTCTGCAATCCTGCAGATAGGCTTTCCAGCGAGTGCTATGGGGCTGTGTATGCATGTTCGACACTTCAGGCGGCCAGCCAGTCGGAATCCTTGCTCAGCGCGGCGGTAAGGCGCTGCCAGCGGGTGGGCAGGGAGGCATCGATCTGATTGCTGGCGGTTTCCACGCGGCAGCTGCCGGGCTCGAGCTGCACGTCGTCGGCCAGTTGCCAGCCCATTTTTATGAGCTCGTCGCCGATCCTGTTCTTGACCAGCACGGCGTCGTCCGGATTCAGGAACAGCAGGGCTGGTTGATGCAGTGCCGGCAGATAGCGAACCGCTTCCTTGACGATGGGGATGACCAGTTCCGGGCGTATCGCCAGCGCCGATTTCAGCAGCGCACGGGCAAGGTCGATCGACAGGTCAAGGACTTGCTGCGAGATGGTTTCATCGGCCTTGCCGATTTCCGCCGAGAACGTGTCGGCCAGACCGCGCAGGCGGGCGGCTTCGCGGGCGGCTTCCTCGCGTCCTGCAGCAAGCCCCTCGGCACGGCCGGCGTGATACCCCTCCTGCCTGGCCTGCTCCTGGATGGCGGTGATCTGCTCGATCGTCGGCAGGACGACGGCGTCGTGGCCGGCCTGTTTTGCCGGATGAAGCTGAGTGTCGAAGCTGGTCATTTCCCAAGGCTGGAAAGCTGACTGGTCCACGCTGGACATGACGCTAGACATACTGTTCTTCCCCTTTCGCACCCAGCGATATCTGGCCTTCATCGGCCAGGCGGCGGACGATCATCAGAATTTCCTTCTGTTGCGCCTCGACCTCGGACAGCCGCACCGGGCCCTTGGATTCGAGGTCTTCCCGCATCATTTCAGCGGCACGCTGGGACATGTTCTTGAAGATTTTCTCGCGCATGTCTTCCGATGCGCCCTTGAGCGCGACGATGAGCGAATCGGACTGCACCTCGCGCAGCAGCAGCTGGATGCCGCGGTCCTCGATGTCCATGATGTTCTCGAAGACGAACATCTCGTCCATGATCTTCTGCGCCATCTCGAGGTCGTAGCTTTTCAGGTACTCCATGGCGGAGGACTCGTTGTCGCCGCTCATGAAGTTGAGGATGTCGGCCGCGGCGCGGGTGCCGCCCATCGGCTGTTTCTTCAGGACGTCGCTGCCGGACAGCAGCTTGGTCAGCACGTCGTTGAGTTCGCGCAGCGCCGTCGGCTGCACGCCGGAGAGCGTGGCGATGCGCAGCAGTACGTCGTTGCGCAGGCGTTCGGTGAAGCAGTTGAGCACCTCGCAGGCCTGGTCGCGTTCCAGGTGCACCAGGATGGTTGCGATGGTTTGCGGATGTTCGTTGTGGATGAGGTCGGCCACCGATTCGGAATCCATCCATTTCAGGCTTTCGATGCCGCTGGCGTCGCCGCCGCCGCCGAGAATCCGGTTCAGCAGCGATGAGGCCTTGTCGTCACCCAGCGCCTTGGTGAGCACCGAGCGGATGTAGTCGTTGGAATCCACACCCAGCGATGAATTCAGGTCCGCCACGGTGTTGAAGTCCTCCAGCACGTTCTCCACCTCCTCCTGGGGGATGGATTTCATGCTGGTCATCGCTTCGCCCAGCTTCTGCACCTCGCGCGGGCCCAGATATTTCATCACTTCCGATGCACCGTGCTCGCCCAGCGCGAGCATCAGGATCGCACCCTTGGTCACGCCGTTGTTGTCACTCATTGCTGGCCACCCAGGTTTTCACGATATTGGCGACCACGCGCGGATCTTCGCTGGCCATCTTTTGTGCCCGAGTCAGGTTTTCCTCGTAATTGCGCTGGCCGGGAAGCGACGCCATTCCGACATGCTCGAGTTGCGGACTGTGGCTGGGCGGAGGCAACTTGGACGCTTCGGAGAGTTTCTTCAGCAGGGGCTTGAGCACGCGCAAATACAGGATGAGCAGGGCCAGGGCCATCAGCAGATACTTGCCTGCCGTCTTGGCGATGTCGATGTATTCGACATACTCGGGCTGCTTCCAGAAGGGCAGATCGGGAAGCGTCTCCTGTTCCGTACGGGCGAAGGGCGTGTTCACCACATTGACGGAGTCGCCGCGTTCTGCGTTGAAGCCCATGGCTTCCTTGATTAGATTGGTGATCTGCGCCTTCTCTGCTTCCGTCAGCGGCTTCATCGCCACCTTGCCGTCCTTGTCGGTGGTTTGCTTGTAATTGACGACCACCGCGACCGACAGACGCTTCAGGCCACCGCTGCCCTGCTGGACGTACTGGATGGTCTTGTCGACTTCGAAGTTGACGGTCGCATCCTTGCGCGTGTTGGTGCCTGGCGCCGCGGCAGCGAGTGCGGCGGCGTTCTGGGCCGGGGCGTTGATCGGCGCGGTCGCCGGTGCCGGCGGCTGGTTGGTGAGTGCGCCCGGAACGCCGCCCGGATTGCCCGTGCCGTTCAGCGATTCGCTGGTCTGCTGGCTGCGGATGACCATGGCATCGGGCGTCTGGTTCGGCTTGTAGGACTCGACCGCCTGTTCGCTGCGCGAAAAGTCGACGTCGGCCGTGGCCTCGGCGCGCACGTTGTTGGGGCCGACGATCGGGGTGATGATCGATTCGATCCGCTTGACCACGTTCTGCTGCAGTTCCTGCACATACTTGATCTGGCTGGGATCCATGCCGTTGATGCTGGCCGGTTTGCCCGTTTCGGAGAGCAGGTTGCCGTTCTGGTCGACCACCGTCACGTTCTTGATCGGCAGTTCGGGCACGCTGCTGGCGACCAGGTGAACGATGGCGCTGACCTGCTGCTGATCCAGCGCACGGCCGGGATGCAGGTTGAGCAGCACCGAGGCCGTGGGAGCTTTCTGCTCGGACACGAATACCGAATCCTTGGGCATGGCGAGGTGCACGCGCGCCGCCTGCACCGCCGAGACCGATTCGATCGAGCGCGCGAGTTCGCCTTCCATGGCGCGCTGGAAGTTGATCCGCTCGACGAACTGCGAGGACCCCAGCTTCTGGTTTTCCATCAACTCGAAACCGACATTGCCGCCCTTGGGCAGGCCCTGCGAGGCCAGCTTCAGGCGCGCATCGTGCACCCGGTCGGCGGGCACCAGCACGGCGCCGCCGCCCTCGGCGTATTTGTAGGGGATGTTCATTTTTTCCAGCTCGGCGACGATCGCGCCGCCGTCGCGATCGCTGAAATTCGAGAACAGCACGCGATAATCGGGTTGCTGTCCCCACATCCAGACCGCGACCATGACCGCAACGACTGCGGCCACGCCCAGCATCATCATGATTTTTCGTCCGCCCGCCGTCCGGGTAAAGTCCATGACGTTGGCCGGAACCACCATTTCACCCTCTACCGCCATAATTCTGCCCCCATCGTGTTGGCGTCATGGGCCGCCTTGTCTCCGTTTGCCGTGTTCACGTCGTGTTGCCCCATGGGAATGTCGCTATGTGACCGAATTATCGGCACTGCCACGGTTTTCAATCGGGGGAATAGAAGCCGGTTTTCCGCGCTTATCGACCTTATGGCTTGCAGCCGGGGTGATTAAGGTGAGCACGTGGAAAACCGCCTGGCAGGCGGCCAAATGAGCGAAGGAGGACGCGATGAGCATTGGAGCAATCGACACAAGCCGGATCGAAGCGATGGTGGCGCAGCTGAAGGCTGCGCAGGCACGCGCGACGCCGGCCAGTGAAAGCCCTCTGCAGACCAAACAGGCTGCAGGCGCGGTTGATTTTGCGTCGGCCCTGAAGTCCTCGCTCGACCAGGTCAACCAGGTTCAGCTGCAGTCGCAGCAGCTCGCCCAGCGTTTCGAGATGGGCGACACCACAGTGAGTCTGTCCGACGCGATGATTTCACTGCAAAAATCCAGCATCGCCTTCCAGCAGACCATCCAGGTGCGCAACAAGCTGGTGTCCGCCTATCAGGAAATCATGAATATGGGCGTTTAAAACAAGAGCGCTCCCGCACAGCGGGGGCTTCAAGCTGCAAGTTACAAGTTACAAGTTACAAGTTACAAGATTCAAGCAGGGCATGGGGTTTCATGCCTGACAACGAACAACTTGCATCTTGTCTCTTGTACCTTGAATCTCAATGCACTGTGCTCAGCGCCTGCCGCAGGGCCATGGCCAGATCCTCCGCGACAAACTTCGCCACATAGGCATCCGCCCCCACTTTTCTGACGTGTGCCTCGTTGGCGCTACCGGTCAGCGAGGAGTGAATCACCACCGGGATGGAACCGAAGCGCGGGTCCTGCTTGATATTGCGGGTCAGGGTGAAGCCGTCCATCTCGGGCATTTCCAGATCGGTCAGCACCAGGGCGATCTTGTCGTGTACGGTTTTTCCCTCTTCCTCCGCCTTGGCTGAGATGGCCTGCAACTGGTCCCAGGCTTCCTTGCCGGTCTTGCACATGATGTAGGGCAGGCCCATCGCCTCCAGCCCTTGTTCGATCATGGTGCGCGCGATCACCGAATCGTCCGCCGCCAGGATGATGGTGCCGGGCTTGATTTCCACCGTAGGGCCGATGCTGACGGAGTCGATGGTCGGTTCGGTCGACGGCATGACCTGGCGCAGGATGGTCTCCACATCCAGCACCTGCGCCAGACGGTCGCTGTTCTCGCCATCCAGACGGGCGAGGCTGGTCACCATCCCGCCTGCGGCATTGCCCTCGGCGGACAGCACCTGGCGCCAGTCCAGGCGCACGATGTCCTCCACCGACTCGACCGCAAAGGCCTGAGTGCTGCGGGCATATTCGGTGATCAGCAGGATGTTGAGTCCGGTTTTCGGGGTGCATCCCGTGACGGCCGGCAAGTCGATGACGGGAATGATCTGGCCGCGCAGATCGACCACGCCCATCATGTGGGACGGCGATCCGGCCACGACCGTGATCGTCGGCATCGGAATGATTTCCCGTATCTTGAATACATTGATGCCGAACAGCTCGTTGCGTTCGAGGTTGGCGTCCTCGCCCAGGCGAAACAGCAGCAGCTCCAGTTTGTTGGAGCTGGTAAGGTTGGTTCTTTCGTCGATTTCCTGCTGGATGGTTTGCATGGGGGGTCTCCGTGAATGCATAGGGGGTGGAATGGACGGGCTAGAGGCTGTTTCGCCGTGCGCGCTCGATATCCATGACAAAGCGCTGTAATCGGGCGGCCATGTCGTTGGGCAAATCGATAAACTTGCAGCCGAGTCGGGTCTGAAAAGCGCCGTTATGCAGGCGTATCTGCGCCGAGCTGCGTACTTCCAGTGTGGTGATGATCGCGTCCGTCTCGGGCAGCAGCAGCTTGCAGTCATGCAGGATCCGGCCGGTTTCGGTGCCGAGACGTCCGCCGGTTTCTGCAAGGGCCACCCCGCCGCAGCCGATATCCACGATGTGAGCGGTGATCGGATCCGGGTCGTCCTTCGATCCCGAGGGGACGATGCACTTGACCGGATTGGCGATGGGCATCGGCACCCTGAAGTGCTCGCGGCGTTGCAGGCGGACCAGCGACTTGGGCAATGAAATGCGCAGCGCCGGTAGTTTCTCGTACTCGCACAAGGTCACCGGGCCGGTAGCAAACGAAATGGAGACGCCATCAAGCTGAGCGACAAAGTCTGCACCCTTGCCGGACATCAGCTCCTGGTTGAGCGCGTCGCCGCGGGAGCTGTCGAGAATCAGCGTGTTCTTGGCCTCGTTCACTGCCAGCACCGACGTGACGATGATCTGGCGGCTGCCCCGCAGATCGAGGTTGACCAACAGCTTGCGTTTCTGGATTGCGCGCAACTGGAACAGGATATCCGCCCGCGAATGCAGGGTGTAACGGGCCAGCGCGTCGTCATGGTCGGCAGGACTGGGGGCGTGTTGCGGAGAGGAATGCATGGGAATCAGGTATTAGGGTTCGGAAGGGCTGGCTTTTCGGCCTCTTCCAAATGATAGAGCCAGGCCAGCAGTTCGGCCACGACAATGTACAACTGGGGCGGGATGTGGCTGTCGAGGTCGATCTGCATCAACAGCGCCAGCAGTTCACGCGATTCGTGGACGTACACGCCGGATGCGCGCGCCCGCTCGATGATGGTGTCGGCCAGGATGCCGCGCCCCTTGGCGACCACGCGCGGTGCACCATCGCCTTCGCGGTAGGCGATCGCGGCGGCGGCACGCTGCTTGTCAGGCATCGCCATCGTGTGCCACCGTGAGGGTCTTGAGGGTGCAGCCGGCCGCTGTCAGTTGCGCGATCAGCCGGCCCTGATTTTGCTGCAGCAGCGGTTCAAGCCCCGGCTGTTCCGGCACCATCCTGATGCTGAACGCCTGCTGCGCATCGAGCTTGATATGCACGGTCACGGTGCCGAGGTGCGGTAGCGTGAGCTTGAGCCGGGATTCCCAGCCTGCGCTGGCTTCGTCGCTCGTCGCTGCGGTCGAATGATCCTGCACCGGCCCGTTTTCCTGACGCAACAACCACTCCAGGGGCTGTCCCGGCCACACCTCGCCACGCCAGACGAACTGCGGCGACTCCAGCACCTGCAACTGCTGCGATAGCAAGGCATGCATTGGATTGAGCGGTTTCGGACCGGCCGTTTCCGCAGCATCGAGCAGGGCCAGCGCGCTGGCCGGATTGGCTGCAGCGCGGCTGGCCTCGGCCGAAGCCAGCCGGTTTTGCGGCTCCTGCATCAGCCCGTCCAGACTGTCCTGGCCCACTGCCCAATTGGCCAGATGCGACTCGTAAAACAGCCCGCTGCGGACCAGCGCGCTGCGCAGCGCGAAGGCGACCACAGCCGGGTTCGCCGTCGGCTGGTCGAGCAGGGGGCCGGGCGGGGTGACGGTAGGCAGGGCGTTGCGTCCAGGCAGCTGCTCCATCAGATCGCTCAGCATGCGGGCGGTCTGGCTCAGCCGAGGCGCATCGCTGGCGGCGGTTTCAGGGGTTTCCAGCAGAAATACCGGTTGCGGCATGTGGCCGGCAAAGCGCAGGCGCAGGGTGTCGCCGGGTGCCGTCGGCTGGGGCAGCCGCATCGCAACGGTCTGCCCCTCAATTTCGACCAGCGAAAGGCCCTTGGTCAGGCTCTTCACCTGGCCGGACAGCGTCTGGCCGATCGTCAGGTGCTCGAACGCGGCGCGCGGCGCGGCCTGGTCGCGTTCGGTGGCGTTCAGTACCGGCTGGACGGGCACCAACCCGGACACAGACCGGCCCGATGTGTCCGGCGTGGGCGGGACATCCAGAATGCGGGCCAGATACTGAACGGGGAACATGGGGGCAGGCGTCAGGCCCGCTGCGCGCCGTAAGCTTCGACGGTGCGCTGGCCGGCACGCGTGCTGCTCAGGCGCTGCTGCAGCTCGTGCAGGCGCGGCTCGGTCAGCGCGCGGATCTGGGCGTCGTTTTTCAGGATGGTGCGGATGATCGCAACCTTGGCGCGCTGCTCGGTTTCGTTCAGCGGGATCGGCGCCGCCTGCATCAGGCTGCCGACGTAGTTCTGGCAGCGCTGCTCCAGCGCAGCGAGGTCATCCCATTCGCCCTGGCGTGCAGCGACCAGCATGGTACCGGTCAGTTCGGAGAGCGATTCGTAGGTGGTGAGCATTTCGTTGCTGGTCATGGCGTTCTCCGAATCAGGCGGCAATGGAATGGTGGCTGGGCTGGGGCGCGGTGGTGCGGGCCGGGGTGCCGATCTGCAGCCAGGCGCCGTGCAGTTCGCGCAGCAAGCCCTGCACTTCTTCCAGCGGCGCGGTCTTGTTGTTGATATGCGCAAGCATCAGGCGACTGTTCATGTAGTCGTACAAGGCATCCAGCTGCAGCGCGATGTCGCCGCCTTGCTGGGGGTCGAGTGCCGCGCGCAGGCCATCCAGAATGATGGTGCTGGCCTTGGTGATGGCGGCGGATTTCTTCGTCACGTCGCCTTCGTTCATGTGCTTGATCGCCATCCGCACCGCGAGCTCGGCGCCTTCGTACAGCATGATGATGAGCTGGTGCGGGCTGGCGGCCACCACGCCGGTTTCCAGGCCGACGTTGGCATAGGCGTTGGCGGCGCTTCTCGAATTCGTGTACACGTCTTTCTCCCGATTTATTTAGTTCTGGCTGCTGCCGGGCAGGCTGGCCAGCTGCTGGGTCAGAAAACTGCTGGTGCTGTTCATGCTGCTGATCATGGTGTCGAGCGCGGTGAACTGCGCGCGGTAGCGTTTCTCGATCTGGGTCAGCCGTGCTTCGAGCTGCGCCTGGCGCTGGTCCAGACTCTTGATGCTGCTGTCGATGCCGTTGGTGCGTGCGTTCAGACTGCCGTCGTTGCCGAGCACGGTGTCGAGATACTGGCTGATCTGAAAGGCATAGCCATGGCTGAAGGTGACGTTGCCGCGCGCACCGAGCGCGCCGCCGGCAATAAGCAGTCCCAGGCCCTCGCTGGCATTGCCAGCGGCGCCCGTCAGCGTTTGCCCGCTGCCGGTTGCAGCGACGCCGTTGATCGTGCCGGCGACGTCGACACCACTGCTGATGACAGGGGATCCGCCAAGCAGGCTCGCCATACCGCTGCCGCCTGTGACGGAGGCCTGCGAGGCGCTGCCGTAGCGTGCCGAAGCGATGCTCAGTACCCCGCCGCTCTGCGTGACCTGGACGCTGCTGCTGGAACCCGTTGCGCCGTTGATCTTGCTCTGGATTTCGGCGGCCAGTGCATCGGTGCTGGCGTAGGTGGCGGCGGCGAGCGTCACGCTGACGACCTGGCCGTCGACCGTCAGATCGAGCTGATCGTTGACGCCTGCAGCGACGGTCAGGTTGGCTATCTGGCTGCCCTGGGTGGCACCGCGGGTCGCCAGTTGGCTGACACCGACGACATAGCTGCCGGGCTGGGTCTTGCTGGTGCTGGCGCTATAGCTGACCAGGCTGTCGGTGGTTTTGCCCGCTTTGGCAAACAACGCTGCAATGCCGTCGAAATTGGTGTCGATGGCCGTATTGAGCTTGGCGCTGTCAAGCGACAGCGTGCCGTCTTTGCCAAAGCTGACGCCGATCTGTGACAGGGTGGTGAGCGCGCCGCCGCTTTCGACCGAGGTATTCAGCAAGCCGCGCATCTGCGTCTGGATTGCGCGCGCTGTGGAATCGCCCAGCAGGATGCCGTTCTGCGCGCCAGGCCCATTGAAGGCAGTAAGCTTTTTGATGGTTCCGTTCGTATTGTTATAGGCGGTGACAAACGCCTGCACGGCATCGGTGATGGTTTTGGTGTCGCGGCCAACCGTCAGCGTCAGCGCTTTGCCGACATTGGTCTGCGCGAGATTCAGGGTGACACCGTCGATGGCATTCTTCACCGTGTTGGTGGATTGCTTGACGGCGATGCCATCAATCTTCAGCAGGGCGTCGAGCGCCTCGGCTTTCTGGCCAAGGTTCTTGCCGCTGCCTGCGGACGCCGTCGGGTCGTAGGCGAGGGCGGACAGGCCGCCGCCGTCGAGGCCGTTGCCGTCGTCGTCGGTGACGCTGATCTTCAGGCTGTTGGCGGCACCGCTGTCGGCCGAGGTGAGCACCAGCCGGTTGCCGGCGATGCTGCCGTCGTTGACGATGGTGGCGGTGACGCCTGCCTTGGCGGCGTTGATCGCATCGCGGATGCCCGCCAGCGTGTTGTTGGCCGGATCGATGCTGATGCTTTTGGTTGCCTTGTCGGCATTGGCGGTAAACGTGTTCGAGCCGCTGTCGTAGCTGCCGAACTGGATGCTCAGCGTGCCCGAGCCGACGACTGCGTCGGTCGTGGCGTATCCGCTGGAGGCCAGCTTCTGCTGCTGCGCCAGTTGGCTCACCTCGATCTGGTAGCTGCCGGGGGTGGCTGTGCCGCTGGCGCTGGCGCTGAGCACAGTCGCATCGGATGCAGTGGCGCTGAGCGCCTGGAATTTGCTGCCGCTGCTGAGATCCTGCAGGGCGCTCTGGAAGCTGGCGAGCGCGCCGCGCACCTGGCCGAAGGCGGACAGTTTCTGGGTGTACACCGCCTCCTGCTTGGTCAGTGCGACGAGCGGCTGGCGCTCGGCCGCCATCAGCTGGCTGACGATGCCGTTGACGTCGAGACCTGATCCGATACCGGGCGATGAAAGCATGGTCGACTCCTCAGGCCTGGCGGTTGATCAGCAGACCCTGCATGCGGTCGATGGATTTGGAGATGGCCAGCATTTCCTCGCTGGGAAACTGGCGCAGCACTTCTTCGGTTTGAGTGTCGACCATCTTGACGACGGTGCGTCCGGAATCCTGGTCGAGCGAAAAGTGCAGACTGCTTGAAACGGATTGCACGTACGCATTGGCCGACTGTACGGCGGCGGCGACGGCCTCCTGGGTGACGGGTTGCACAGGCGGAAAAACAGGGTTGTCCTGTGCGGTGCGCTGTGCGGTCGAAATGGGTGCGGGTGCAGGAGCTTGCCGCATCGGGGCAAGGTCAACTGAATCGACTTTTCCAATAGACATGATGTTTCCCCTAATCTAGGTGCGACGAAGGCGGAACAAGGGAAATCCTTGATCCGCCGCTTCGTCCGGGCGCCGGGTTAAATTAAACCCAAGCGCGCCCGTTTTGATGCTATTTCCAACTTAACCGCGCAGCAGCGACAGCACGTTGTTCGGCAGCGAGTTGGCCTGCGCCAGCATCGCGGTACCGGCCTGCTGCAGAATCTGGCCGCGCGTCAGCGAAGCGGTCTCGGACGCGAAGTCGGCATCCATGATGCGGCTGCGGGCTGCGGAGAAGTTTTCCGAAGCGGCGCCCAGGTTGGCGACGACAGCAGAGAAACGGTTCTGAACCGCGCCCAGTTGCGCACGGGTGCTGCTGATCTGGGTCAGCGCGGCATCCGCAGCCGCCAGAGCCTTGTTCGCGCCGTCGACAGTCGAGATATCCATCGTCGCGACTTTGTAATCGACTTGCGTAACGCCAGCGAGATTCAAGTCTGTCGCCAACTGGCCCGTAGCACTGATCGTCGTGCCCAGTGCTGCAGACAGCGTGATGCCAGCGGAGTATGTCGTGGCGGTGGTCGCGATACCCGCACCGAAGGCGTCCGTACCCGTATCCTCGATGGTGAAATCTGCGCCGTTCGCGGACGAGAACTTGAAGTCGGCTGTGCCGTCTGCGGCGACCGTCACACCAGTCTGGGTGGCTTTTGCGTTGATCAAGGCGATCGCCTGGTCGCGAGTGGTGCCGGCAGCGAAGTCAACCGTGGTGCCGTTGATCGTCAATTGTGCGGCGTCGCCTACAGCGACGGTAACGAAGTCAGTCGTTGTCGTCAGCGTGTTCGACGTTGCGCGGGCAGCGGTCACACCGGTGCTGGACGATTTCGCATTGATGGCATTGATCACGTCAGTGGCGTTCGCTGCGGCGGCGGTGTCGATCGCGGTGCCATTGATGTCCAAGGCCTGTGCGAAGTTCGTCACAGTATTCCCTGCGCTGCTGCTCGCAGTAGTTGCGCCGAGTTGGGATGAGCGCGAGTCGGCCACCGAGACGTTGATCACTTCGCCGGCATTGGCGCCAACCTGATACTGCTGGTTGGTGTAGGAGCCGTCGAGGATTTTCAGTCCGTTGAAGCTGGTGGTGTCGCCGATGCGGCTGATCTCGCTGACCAGCTGGCTGACTTCCTGCTGCAAGGCGGCACGGTCCGACGAGCTGTTGGTCGCGTTGGCCGATTGCACGGACAGTTCGCGGATGCGCTGCAGCGCGTCGCCGACCTGGCCCAGCGCGCCTTCAGCGGTTTGCGCCAGCGAGATGCCGTCGTTCGCGTTGCGGGAAGCTTGGTTCAGGCCGCGGATTTGCGAAGTGAAGCGCTCGGAAATCGCCAGACCGGCCGCGTCGTCCTTGGCGCTGTTGATGCGCAGGCCGGAAGACAGACGCTGGATCGAGGTGTTCAGCGCGGACTGCGAGGTACCCAGGTTGCGCTGCGCATTCAGCGAAGCCATGTTGGTGTTGATTACTGCTGCCATGATTTTCTCCTTAAGTGGGTCGATTGTTCCGGCCTTGTGGCCGTCAACTTTGGTCTGCCCGCTGGGCTACATGAACCGCCGTTGTGTGAGGAATCGTCGGGGGTTGGAGAAAGTTAAGGCTCCTGCTTCAAAAATCTGCATGATCTTCATTCCGCGGCTTGCACCGGCGCTTCCGGCGCCAGGCACACGCGGTTCTTGCCGCTGTGTTTGGCTTCGTACATGGCGCTGTCGGCGCGGCCGATGGTGGCTTCCTGCGATTCGCCCGCTGTGCGCTGAGCCACGCCGGCGCTGAAGGTGATCAATACCTTTTCGTTGTTGTCGAGGAAGTATTTCTTGGTGAGGCTGCGCTGCAGGCGGGTGATGATTTTGGCGGCCTCGTCGAGCGGCGTGTTGGGCAGGATGATCAGGAATTCCTCGCCGCCCATGCGCGCGATGTGGTCGGTGAGGCGCAGTTCTTCCTTGGCCACCTTGACCAGATGGATCAGCGCTTCGTCGCCGGTCTGGTGGCCGCGCTTGTCGTTCAGCGCCTTGAAGTTGTCGACGTCGAGCACGGCGATGCTGAAAGGCGTGTCGTAACGGTCCGCGCGCGAAGATTCGCGCGCAAACTCGTCGTCCATGCCGCGCCGGTTGAGGCTGCGGGTCATCGGGTCCTCGCGCACCAGGGCGCTCATCTGGGCGAGCTCGGTTTCGAGCTCCTTGATGCGGCCTTCGGCCTGCAGCGCGGTATCGCGCTCCTCGACCAGTTGGTCGTGCGCGCGCCGGCTGTCGGCCTGCGCGCTGCGGGTTTCCTCCAGCAGGCTCTCGAGGATGCGGTTCAGCTCCAGCACGTCTTCGGTGCTGCTGATGCGTTCGATATGGGAGGCGATTTTTCCCTGGTACTCGTCGTTGGCCGCCACGGCGTCGCTCATGCGGCTGACGAAGGTGGTCATGGTGGCCTTCAGCGTGGCGGTGGCTTCGCGCAGGCCGTGCTTGACCATGCCTTGCTTGTAGATGACTTCCTTGAGCCGCTTTTCCGCTTCCTGCAGCGACTGGATTTTCAGCGGGCCGGTAACGACTTCCTGCACCAGATCGAGCTGGCCGCGCAGCCAGGTGTCGTCGTCGAGCAGTTCGCCGATGTTTTCCACCAGCAGCAGCAGGATGCGCTTGAGCATTTCCTGCTGCTGCTGGGCATCGGAGGCCTGCAGTTCGATGCTGACCCACAGCGATTTCAGGCCGCTTGCGGCGGCGCGCAGGGTGGCGTCGCTCTTGGCATCGCGCACGGCGACGGCGAGCTGCTGGGCCTTTTCCGCCAGGCGCGGGGCGTGCGACAGCTGCGACACCATGCCGAATTCCAGGGTTTTGGCCAGCAGGTCGCGCAGCAGCGCCAGATTGTCCTCGAGTGCCGCTGCGCCGCTGTCGATCGGCCGTGCCAGCTTGCCCTTGTCCGCCTGCGACCGGTCCTTGCCGTCACTGGGGGGCTGTTTGAGTTGAACGGCGATTTCGGAAAGCAGAAAGCTGCACTGCCGCCAGTCGCTTTTGCCGATGGCCTTGTTGAGGTTGGCCGCCTGGTTCGACAGGGCGGGGTAATGCGTCTGCAGGTCCGTGGCCAGCTCGGCCAGCACGCTGGCTGCGGTGGCCGCGCTCGCGCCGGGGGCGGGCTTGCCGACGATTTCCTCGTACAGGGTCTGGTAGTTGTCCGGGGTCGGCGCAATCCGGCGCATGGCCAGCCGGCGCAGGGTTTCGCGCGCGACTTCGGTCGGGTTGTCCAGATTGATTTTGACGGTGGGTTCAGCCATGTGCGCGCCTCGGCCCCGGTCGGGCCTTCTCTATTCAGTGCATGGTAGGGCGCGAGGGGGGACGCTGAAGGGCGGATTAGGGCAGGAAAACCCCGGTATTTCCGAAGTCAGGTGCGCGCTTCACGTTACACGTTGCCAGCAAAACCTTGAAACGTGCCGCTTTTGACCTGCAATGCTCAGTCGAGAAGCCCCTGCTTGATGGCGTAGTGCGTCAGTTCGGCGTTGTTCTTGAGCTGCATCTTCTTCAGCAGGCGGGCGCGGTACATGCTGATGGTCTTGACCGACAGGGCCAGCTGGTCGGCGATGGCGGAGACGGGCAGGCCGGAGGCGATCATGCACAGGGTCTGGTATTCGCGGTTGGACAGGCCTTCGTGCGGCAAGCCTGTGCGTTCGCCGCTGACCTGGCTGGCGAGTTCCTGGGCGACTTCGGCACTGATGTATTTCTTGCCGGAGGCGACCAGGCGGATGGCGTCGACCAGCTGGTCCGGTGCACTCTGCTTGTTGAGGTAGCCGGCCGCGCCGGATTTCAGCGCGCGAACGGCATACTGGGTTTCGCGATGCATGGACAGCATGAGCACCTTGATGCCGGGGTGCTCCTTTTTCATCAATTCCAGCGTTTCCAGGCCGCTGCGGTCGGGCATGGTGATGTCCATCAGCACCATATCCCAGGGTTCGCGCCGGGCCATCTGCAGGGCACGGCTGGAGCAGTCGGCTTCGCCGGCGACTTCGATGTCGTCGACCTCGGCCAGGATCTGCTTGAGTCCTTCGCGCACGATGGCGTGGTCGTCGACGATGAGGATGCGATAGGGTTTTACTGCTGCCACGGGAATTCTCTGCCTGGTATTGGGGCCGATTATGCCGTCATTTCGCCGCCACAGGCGCGGGGGCGGACAAAGGAATGCGCAGGCTGACCTGGGTGCCCTGGCGTTTGGCGGGCTGGACGGCGAGTTCGCCGCCCAGCGCGGTGGCGCGTTCGCTCATGCCGAGGAGGCCGAAGGCATGCCTGCCCTTGTCGCTGCGTCCGGGCTGGATCCCCCGGCCATTGTCGGTGAGGGTGACCAGCAGACTGTCGGCCTCCCGCACCAGCTTGAGTTTGACCCGGGTGGCGCGGGCGTGCTTGGCGACATTGGTCAGCGCTTCCTGCACGATGCGGAAGACGGCGATCGCGGCGTCGGGATCGAGCGGGACAGGCTCGTCGGGCGCGCTGAATCGGGTGGCGATATCGGTGTTGCGGCCGAATCGCTGCAACTGCCAGCGGATCGCCGCGACGATGCCGAAATCCAGCTCGGCTGGCCGCAGGTTGGAGGCAATGCGGTGCGCCGCCTCGAAGGTCTGGTCGACCACGCTGTCGAGGTAGGCGGTGCGTTCGATCAGCTTTGTCTGTTCCGGCGGAAGGTGCTTCATCAGCCACGACAGGCCGATCTTGATCGCCGTGAGATTGCCGCCCAGATCGTCATGCACCTCGCGGGCAAGGTTGAGACGCTCCTGTTCCTTGGCGGCTTCGACGTGCGCGGCCAGGGCGCTCAGCTGTGCCCGCGAACGCCAGATTTCCGCCTCGGCCAGCTTGCTGTGCGTCACGTTCAGCATGATGCCGTCCCACAGGGTGCCGTCCGCAGAAGTGCGCTGGCTGACCCGAATGGTGACCCATTTCACGTCTTTCCAGTCTTTCATCCAGAGGCGGCCTTCCCAGTTGAAACCCAGGTGGACGCCGCTGGCTTCGGCGAGCCGGGCCAGATAGTCGTCCCGGTCTTCTTTCAGGATCAGCTTGAAGAAGCGTTCCGGGTTGGTGCGCAAGGCGGTCGCCTTGATGCCGAGCAGCTGGGCGGATTGCTCGCTGACATAGCGCAGCGTGGGCGGGGCGCCGTGCTTTTGCATGACCTGGAAGGCCATGCCGGGGATGTGCGCCACGATCGCGCGCAGATCGGACGCCGAATGTTCCAGCGCCTGCCGCGTGGCTTCGCGCAGGCTGACGTCGTTGGCGATGCAGATGAACACCGGCTGCTCGCGATCGTTCGAGTAGAACAGCCGGGCTTCGACCGGATAGCGGGTGCCGTCGAGGCGGCGGTAGTGCACATTGAGGGCGGTACGGCGTTTTTTGCCGTCTTTCAGCAGGGCAAGCAGAGTGTTGAACGAGCGGCCGTCATGGGGCGCCAGCAGATCCAGCGGCGTCAGCTTCTGCAAGGCCTTGAGCCGATATTGCAGATTGCGCGCTGCGGCGGGGTTGGCCTGGACGATCCGCAGGCTGTCCGCGTCGAAAACCAGCACCTCGGATGTGGATTCCTGCAAAATCGACAGCAGCAGTGCGCCTTCGTCGGCAGCATTGAATGAACGCATGTTCCTCCTGGTGATTGAACCCTGAAACGGTGACGATCCAGGCCATCTTGAACGCACTATTATCGGCGCAAACCCCCTGCCCCACGGGCCTGACTTGAAACCCGGGCAATTCCCCCTCATTTACTAGACTGATATATGAGGAAATGCCCTATGCCCGTCATCCGCCCCGCCGCCGTCGCCGGAATGTTCTATCCGGATAATCCGGTCCAGCTCAAGCGCGACATCGCCGATCTGCTCGCGAGCGTGAAGCGTGACGCTGCGTCGCCCGCACCGAAGGCGCTGATCGTGCCGCACGCCGGCTATATCTATTCGGGCGCCGTCGCCGCCAGTGCCTATGCCCGGCTGGGCGAGCTGCGCGGCCGCATTCGTCGGGTGGTGCTGCTGGGCCCCGCCCATCGCGTCTATGTCCGTGGCCTGGCGCTGCCCGAGGCGGAGCGCTTTGCCACCCCGCTCGGCGAAGTGCCGCTGGATCAGGCGGGCATGCAAGCGATCGCCGGGCTGCCGCAGGTGACCCGCAGCGCGGCGGTGCACCAGATGGAACATTCGCTCGAGGTGCAATTGCCTTTCCTGCAGCAGGTGCTGGGCGATTTCCAGCTGCTTCCGCTGGCGGTGGGCGAAGCCACCGCGGCCGAAGTGGCGGAGGTGCTGGAAACCGTGTGGGGCGGCGACGAGACGCTGATCGTGATCAGTTCCGACCTGTCGCATTTCCTGCCCGACGCGCTCGCCCGCAAGGTGGACGGCGAGACGGTGGACGCCATCCTGGCGCTGAATTCGCATCTCAATCACGAACAGGCCTGCGGTGCCACGCCGGTCAACGGCCTGCTGCTGGCGGCGCGCAGGCACGGCCTGCACCCGGTGGTGCTGGACGTGCGCAATTCCAGCGACACCGCCGGCGATCCTGATCGGGTCGTCGGCTATGCCGCCTTCGCTTTCCAGGCCGAAGCCGGTCCGGACCAGCCGGACGCGGAAAAAGGTTCGACCCTGCTGAAGCTGGCGCGCAACGAAATCGCCTCCCGGCTGGGGCAGGCGGCGGCAAAGCCCGTTCAGGCCGCCTGGCTGCAGGAGCCGGGCGCGAGCTTCGTCACCCTGACCCGGCAGGGCGAGTTGCGCGGCTGCATCGGCACCCTGGAAGCGCACCGCTCGCTGGAAATCGACGTGCGCGAGAACGCGGTGGCGGCGGCGTTTCGCGATCCGCGCTTCATGCCGCTGACCCGCGAAGAATTCGAGGAGATCCGGGTCGAGGTGTCGCTGCTGTCGCCAACCGAGCCGATCGAGGTGAAGGGCGAGGCTGCAGCGCTGGCCACGCTGCGGCCGAACATCGACGGCGTGGTATTCGAGTACGGCCATTACCGCAGCACCTTCCTACCGCAGGTGTGGGAGCAGCTACCCGAACCGGCCGAATTTCTGGCGCACCTGAAGCGCAAAGCGGGATTGTCGATGGATTTCTGGTCCGAGCAGGTGCGCCTGTCGCGCTACACGGTCAGCAAATGGAAAGAAAAGGAGCGGGCACATGAGCATTCCTGAATCGCATTACCCGGCACGCTGGTGGCGCGTGTTGCCCGACGGCCGCATCGAGTGCGACCTGTGCCCGCGCTACTGCAAGCTGCACGAGGGCCAGCGCGGCCTGTGTTTCGTGCGCAAAATGGAGGGCGGCAAGATGGTGCTGACCACCTACGGCCGCTCGTCCGGCTTCTGTGTCGATCCCATCGAGAAAAAGCCGCTGAACCACTTCTACCCGGGCAGCTCGGTGTTTTCCTTCGGCACCGCCGGCTGCAACCTCGCCTGCAAGTTCTGCCAGAACTGGGACATTTCCAAGTCGCGCGAGACCGACACCATGGTTGACCAGGCCATGCCGGACGAAATCGCCGCTGCCGCCGAGCAGGCGGGCTGCAAGAGCGTGGCCTTCACCTACAACGACCCGGTGATCTTCGCCGAATATGCGTTGGACGTGGCCGACGCCTGCCATGCGCGCGGCCTCAAGACCGTTGCGGTCACCGCCGGCTATATCACCGAGGAACCGCGCCGCGAATTCTTCGCCAGGATGGACGCTGCCAACGTCGACCTCAAGGGCTTCACCGATGATTTCTACGTCAAGCTGACCGGCGCGCACCTGCAGCCGGTGCTCGACACGCTGGTGTACCTGAAGCACGAGACCGACGTCTGGTTCGAGATCACCACGCTCCTGATTCCCGGCCACAACGATTCCGACGCCGAACTCACGGGGATGAGCGAGTGGATCATGCGCGAGCTCGGCCCCGACGTGCCGCTGCACTTCTCCGCCTTCCACCCCGACTGGAAAATGCAGGACGTGCCGCCGACACCGGCCTCCACGCTCACCCGCGCACGGGAGATCGCGCTGAAGGCCGGCCTGCACTACGTCTACACCGGCAACGTGCACGACACCGCAGGCGGCACCACGTCTTGCCCGAGCTGCCATGAGGCGCTGATCGTGCGCGACTGGTATCGCATCGACCACTACGGCGTCACGCCCGATGGCCACTGTCCGCATTGCGGCACCGCCATCGCCGGCCGTTTCGGCGCCTTCAGCCACCCCTTCGGCAACCGCCGCATCCCGGTTGCCCTGCACCGGGGCGATCGGGCATGAGTACCTCCACGCTGGTCCACATTCCCGCCGGCAGCATCACCGTCGAGGGCATGCTGGAGATTCCCGATGGCGCCGTCGGCCTGGTGCTGTTCGCACACGGCAGCGGTTCGTCGCGCCATTCGCCGCGCAACAATTACGTGGCCGGTGTGCTGCGCGCAGAAGGCGTAGGGACCCTGTTGATGGATCTGTTGACGCCCGAAGAAGACCGCGATTATTCCCGCCGCTTCGACATCGGGCTGCTGACGCAGCGTCTGCTGGATGCGGCGCGCTGGGTCAGCGCGCAAGAGGCCACCCGCAATCTGCCGCTGGGCTTCTTTGGGGCCAGCACCGGCGCCGCGGCTGCGCTCGATGCGGCCGCGGTGTTGGGCGACAAGGCCCGCGCTGTCGTGTCGCGAGGCGGCCGCCCCGACCTCGCCAGCGAGCAGGCGCTGCTGAAGGTGAGCGCGCCGACGCTGCTGCTGGTGGGCGGCTACGACGACGGCGTGATCGACCTCAATCAGCTGGCCTTTGACCAGCTGCACTGCGAGAAGGAAATGGTGATCGTTCCCGGCGCCACCCACCTGTTCGAGGAGCCCGGCACGCTGGAGGCGGTGGCGAGCCGGGCTGCAGGGTGGTTTGCGGAGCATCTGCCTGCACCCAAGACCTAGGCGGGCTGGCTGCCCGCTAGCGCCCATGGCATGATGAATCGCATGCCTACGGATCACGCCCAAGCCAACGCCATTTTCGTCGCCCACGGCCTCACCAAGATCTACCGCATGGGCGAGGTCGAGGTGCACGCCCTGCGCGGCATCGACCTCACCCTCTATCGCGGCGAACTGGTGGTGCTGCTGGGTCCGTCAGGCAGCGGCAAGTCCACCTTGCTGAACATCCTGGGCGGGCTCGACGCCCCGACCGGCGGCGAGGTGCGTTATCTTGACCATATCCTGACCGGCGCGTCCGAAGCCGATCTCACCCGTTTCCGCCGCGAGCACGTCGGCTTCGTGTTCCAGTTCTACAACCTGATTCCCAGCCTCACCGCACGCGAGAACGTCGCCGCGGTGACCGAGATTTCGACTTCGCCGATGCGACCCGAGGATGCGCTGGCCCTGGTGGGGCTGGGCAATCGGCTCGACCACTTTCCGGCGCAGCTTTCCGGCGGCGAGCAGCAGCGCGTGGCGATTGCCCGCGCGGTCGCCAAGAATCCGGCCGTGCTGCTGTGCGATGAGCCCACCGGTGCGCTCGACTCGGCCACCGGCGTGGTGGTGCTGGAAGTGCTGGAAAAGATCAATCGCGAACTCGGCACGCTGACCGTGCTGATCACCCACAACGCCGGCATCGCCGACATGGCCGACCGCGTGATCCGGTTGTCGGACGGCCAGATCGCCGAGATCCATGCCAACGCCGTGAAGAAGCGGGCGAGCGAGTTGAGCTGGTGACACGGTGAAGTCCCTCGACCGCAAACTCTTTCGCCACTTGTGGCACCTGCGCGGCCAGGTGCTGGCGATCGCCGCGGTCATCATGGGCGGCGTCGCCACCATGGTGATGTCGCTCTCCACCTACGATTCCCTGGTCACCACGCGCGACCGCTTCTACGGCGAATACCGCTTCGCCGAGGTGTTCGCGAGCCTCAAGCGTGCGCCCGAGCCGGTGGCCGAGCGGCTCGCCGCGATTCCCGGAGTGGAGCGGCTGGAGACGCGGGTGAAGGCGGGGGTGAAGCTTGAGGTGGAAGGTTTTTCCGATCCCATCACCGGTCAGCTGCTGTCGCTGCCGGATGTGGGCGAAGCGCAGCTCAACCGGCTGCATCTCAAGCGCGGGCGCACGGTGCAGCCGTGGAGCACGGATGAGGTGGTGTTGTCCGACACCTTCGCCGACGCCCACGGCTTTCAGCCGGGCGACCACCTGGCCGCCATCATCAACGGCAAGCGCAAGCAGCTCACCGTGGTCGGCGTCGCGGTATCGCCGGAGTACGTCTATCAGATCGCGCCCGGCGCCATGTTCCCGGATTTCAAGCGCTACGGCGTGCTGTGGATGGGGCGCAGCGCGCTCGCCGCCGCCTACGACATGGACGGCGCGTTCAACCATGTCAGCCTCACGCTGGCGCGCGACGCCCGCGAGCAGGATGTGATCGACCGCGTCGACGCCGTGCTGGCGACCTACGGCGGCACCGGCGCCTACGGCCGTCCGGACCAGTTCTCCAACCGCTTCCTGTCCGAGGAACTGAAGCAGCTGCAGACCATGGCCACGGTGTTTCCGGCCATCTTCCTGGGCGTCGCCGCCTTTCTGCTCAACGTGGTGCTGAGCCGCCTGATCGCGCTGCAGCGCGAGCAGATCGCCATTCTCAAGGCCTTCGGCTACAGCTATGCGGCGATCGGCGCGCACTACGTCAAGCTGGTGCTGCTGATGACCGTGCTCGGCGTGGTGGCCGGGGTGGCGCTCGGCACCTGGTTCGGTCAGGGGCTGTCGCATGTCTACACCGAAACGACTTTCCGCTTTCCCTATCTCGATTACCAGCTGCGTCCCGGCGTGGCGTTGATCGCTTTCGTGGTGTCGGCGATCGCAGCGGTGAGCGGCACGCTGCTGTCGGTGGTGCGCGCGGTTCGATTGCCGCCGGCGGAGGGCATGCGCCAGGAAATGCCGGCGGTCTACCGTGTCACCCTGTTCGAGCGCATCGGCCTGCAGCGCTGGTTCGCCGCACCGACGCGCATGATCCTGCGCCACATCGAGCGGCGCCCGCTGAAGTCGCTCTTGACCGTGCTCGGCATCGCCTGTGCCTGCGGGCTGATGATGGTGGGCAACTACCAGAAGGGGGCGATCGACTTCATGGTCGACGTGCAGTTCCGCCAGGCTTCGCGCGAGGATCTTTCGCTCGCTTTCATCGAGCCGACCTCCAGCCGCGCGCTGCACGAGCTCGCCGCGCTGCCGGGCGTCGATTACGTGGAGGGCTTTCGCAATGTGCCGGCCATCCTGCGCTTCGGGCAATACCACCACCGCGGCGCGATCTTCGGCATCCAGCCCGAGGGCCAGCTGCACCGCTCGCTCGACAGCAGCCTGCAGCCGGTGGGGGTGCCACCGGGCGGCGTGGTCCTCACCGACCATCTGGCTACCGAGATCCTGCATGTGAAGCCGGGCGATCTGCTGACGGTGGAAGTGCTCGAAGGCAGCCGGCCGGTGCGGCAGGTGCCGGTGCTCGGCATCACCAAGCAGTATCTCGGCGTGTCGGCCTACATGCAGCAGGATTCGTTGAACGCGCTGATGCGCGAGGGCGGCACGGTGTCGGGTGCCTATCTGGCCGTGCAGCCGGGGAAGGAGACCGAACTCTATGCCAGGCTGCACGAGCGACCGCGCGTGCTCGGCCTGGTCGCCAACAAGGCGGCGATCCAGAGCTTCTACGCCACCATCGGCGAGTTCATCCTGTTCTACAACCTGGTGGCGACCGTGCTCGCCGGCGCCATCGGCTTCGGCGTGGTCTACAACAGCGCGCGCATCAGCCTTTCCGAGCGCGGTCGCGAACTCGCCAGCCTGCGCGTGCTGGGCTTCACCCGCGGCGAGATCGCCTATATCCTGCTGGGAGAACTGGCGCTGCTGACCCTGGCGGCGATCCCGGTCGGCTTCGTGGTCGGCGTCGGCCTGGTCGGCATCCTGGTGGTGGCGTTCCAGAGCGAGCTGTACCGGCTGCCGCTGATCCTGACGCCGCAAAACTACGCCATGGGCGCCAGCGTCGTCATCGTCTCCGCCCTCTTGTCCGGCCTGCTGCTGTGGCATCGCCTCGGCCGGCTCGATCTGGTGGCGGTATTGAAAACACGCGAATAAGGCAACGAAAAACCATGCAGCTGCGCGCAAAAATCGGAATGCTGGCGATCGGGGTGCTGGTGGCGGCGGGCCTGGCCTATGGCTTCATGCCGCGTGCCGTGCCGGTCGATCTGGCCGAGGTGAGGCGCGCCCCGCTCGCGGTCACGGTGGAGGAGGAGGGCAAGACGCGGGTGCGCGAGCGCTACACCGTGTCGGCGCCGGTGGCAGGCTACGTTCGCCGCATCGACCACCAGGCCGGCGATGCCGTCGCCGCCAGGCAGGTGCTGGCGGTGATCGAGCCCGCGCGCTCGGTGGCGCTCGATCCACGCACCCGCGCGCAGGCGCAGGCGCAGGTCAGCGCCGCCCAGGCCGCGCTCGCCGCGGCGCAGGCGAACGCCCGTTCCGCCGCTGCCGCCGCGACCCTGGCACAGCAGGAACGCGGCCGTGCCGACTCCCTGCGGCAATCGAATTTCATTTCTGCGCAGGCGCTCGACAGCGCGCGCACGGCAGAAACCCGCGCCCGTGCCGCCGAGGCCGCCGCGCAGTACGCGGTCAGGGTGGCGCGCTTCGACCTGGAGACGGCGCGCGCCGCCGTCGCCAGCACGGCCGGTTTGCAGTCGGGCGGCGCGGCCGAACTGGTGCAGGTGCGCGCGCCGGTCGCCGCGCACGTGCTGAAGCTGCTGAACGAAAGCGAGGGCGCGGTGGCGGCCGGCCAGCCGCTGCTCGAAATCGGCGACCCCGCCAGCCTGGAAGTCGAGGTCGAGGTGCTGTCGACCCACGCGGTGAAGATCGCGCCCGGTTCCAAGGTGATTCTCGACCGCTGGGGCGGCGAGCAATCGGTCGAGGGCACGGTGCGGGTGGTCGAGCCGAGCGGCTTCACCAAGATTTCCGCGCTCGGCGTCGAGGAGCAGCGGGTGCGCGTCATTGTCGACTTCAGCTCGCCGCGCGAGGCATGGGCCCGGCTCGGCGACGGCTACCGGGTGGAGGCGCGCTTCGTGCTGTGGGAAGGGGCGGACGTGCTGCAGTTGCCGACCAGCGCGCTGTTCCGGCAGGGCGAAGGCTGGGCGGCGTTCGTGCTGGACGGCCGCCGCGCGCGCCAGGCGCCGGTCGAAATCGGCCAGCGCGCCGGCCTCGCGACGCAGGTGGTGTCAGGGCTCAAGGCCGGCGACCGGGTGGTGGCGCACCCGGATGAAACGATCAAGGATGGCGTGCGGGTGAAGCCGCGCTGACGCTCAGGCCGAAGCCTGTCCGGCCTGCCTGAGAATGGCGACGACCTCGTCGTCGTCGACCTGCGGAAAATCCGCATAGAACTGCCCCACCGCGCGGAAGAACTCCGGCGCTTCCAGACAGACCACCTCGTCGGCATATCCGCGAATCTTTTCCAGCGTGTCCGGCGGCGCCACCGGCACGGCGCAGATCAGGCGCGCCGGCTTCTTGTCGCGCAGCGCGTGCAGCGCGGAAATCATCGTCGCCCCGGTCGCCAGCCCGTCGTCGACCACGATCACGATGCGTCCGGCCGGGTCGATCGGCGGCCGCAGCGGGGTGTACTGTGCGCGCCGTTTTTTGATGGTGTCGAGCTGAGCCTGCTTTTCCTCCGCCAGATAGGCGGGCGTGCCGCCGGCCGATTCGGCGTAATCCGCGATATAGCTCCAGCCCGATTCGTCGATCGAGCCGAGGGCGAATTCCGGATTGAACGGCGCGCGCAGCTTGCGCACCAGCACCACGTCGAGTTCGCCGTCCAGCGCCCTGGCCAGCCGCTGCCCCATCGGCACTGCGCCGCGCGGGATCGCGAGGATCAGCGGATTGCGTCCCTTGTAGGCCTGCAGAGCAACGGCCAGGCGGTCGGCGGCTTCGTTACGGTTGTGGAATGGCATGACCCTCCCTTTTTTTGAACATAGCAGAGATGCAGGGCCCTGCCTGGCAGATTCCCCCCGGACAACCGCTGCCGCAACGGGCGACCCGGGTTCTGGAATGGCAACCCGGCCCTGCCGATGCGGCGGGAAACCGGTTCAGCCCATGATGTTTTCCTGGAACTGCTGCTGGATTGCCTCGATGGTCTCGCGGTTGTCGATCAGCGCATTCACGCAGTTTTCATCGAGCTTCTTGCCCGCGAGCTGACGCAGCAGGGCAAAGGCGTCGTCATTGGTCCAGGCCGGCTTGTAGGGCCGTCGGCTGGTGAGCGCATCGAAGATGTCGGCCACCGCGACAATGCGTGCTTCGATCGGGATGTCCATGCCTGCGCGCCCGTGCGGATAACCGGTCCCATCGATGGCCTCGTGGTGAAACAGGGCGATGTTGCGCAGGATGTCGCTGCCTTGCATGGGGCCCATATGGAATTGCGTGAGCATCTGGTCGATCAATTCGCGCCCCCGGATCGGGTGGGTCCGCATCAGCGCCTCTTCGTCAGGGTCGAGCTTGCCGGGCTTCAACAGCACGCGATCGGGAATGGCGATCTTGCCGATGTCGTGCAGCGGGGAAAAAATGAAAATCTTCTCGATGTATTCGTCGGTCAGCTCGTCGTACAGATCCGTAACGGCCTCCGCGATGACGCGTGCGAAGCGCGACATGCGGTCGAGATGGGAGCCGGTCTCGCCATCGCGGGCGTGAGCCATGACCCGTGCCGCCTTCACCGTGGCAAGCAGGGTATGCAGGGAGGTGAGGTCGTTGATGATGGTGAGCGCGATCAGATGCCCGAAGGGGTCGATCTGGCGCAGTGTTTCCTCGTTGAAACATTCCGTATCGTAGGAATTGAAGAAGATGAAGCCGAACAACCGACCCTGGTGATACATCGGCATGGTGTAGCTGGCACGGTAACCCTCTGCGCCGACGCGCCGGGTATGCTCGTGCCGTCCGCCGGAAAAAATGGCCAGGTCGTTGACGACGCGCGGCCGTCCCTTCTCGACAATTTCACGCAGCGACGGCGCGTCGTCCAGCTTCGCCGAGTAATGCGTGAGCGGACTGTCCTCCTCACCGGTGAAGAGGAAGGTCTTGAGCGTCTCCGTTTCCGGGTCGAAGACCGCTGCCGCAATGCGCTGGATGAACGGAAAGCGCTCGCGAAGCGCGGCGTGGATCGTTCGCACTTTGTCGTCGAGGCTGACGCTGCTGTCGAGCGGGCCGAGCCGATCCTCGTGATCGAACATGAAGGGTGATGACATGGCGGTAATTCGAATTCTGCAAGCTATGGCCGGATTGTACGGCACCCAATCCCAGCGCCGGGTGCGCGCGCTTCGATGTCTGCATTCCCTTCCACACATCGCCCTGCCGGGCGGTCCCCGGCCTAATGTTCCCGGTGCCAGATCAGTTCGCCGTTCTTGTGGACCTCCTTCACCCGATGGAAGGGCACCTCATGCGTGTAGCCGTCGGCACCGGTGACCTGAAAGGCGAAATGGTCGCCGGGCGTGAGCTGAACCCGGCTGACGGGCACCTGGATCATCGTGTCGTCCACGCGATCGTAATAGCCGATCACGAAGCGGCCCTGCGCGAAGGCCGCGTCCCAGCGTATCCGGTTGAGCAGTTCGTGGATGGGGATCATGGCGCTTTCTGGCCGCAGGTCCGGGTTCCAGGTCCAAGTACGTCTCCTTGAATGCTAGGCGATCTGCAAGCCGAGTCCAGTGCGAGAAGGCACGGCGGCAGCAACGGGGTGTAAGCGAGGCGAGCGGGCGCTAAACTGAAATCCTTCGATCACGCTGGCCGCGCGGTTCAGCGCCATCCCCAAAAGGAGAGGAACAATGACAGCCGACTTACTGCACCTCTGGATCAATGGCCAGCACGTCCCGTCGCAAGGCAGCCGCATGGGCGAAGTGTTCAACCCGGCCACCGGCGAGGTGATCCGGCGGGTGCCGCTGGCGGGCACACACGACATCGATGCCGCGGTGGCGGCGGCCCGGGCCGCGTTCCCGGCCTGGCGCGAGACCACGCCCTTGCGCCGTGCCCGCATCCTCACCCGCTTCCGTGAACTGATGGAACAGCATCGCGACGAACTGGCGCAGCTGGCCTCGGAAGAACACGGCAAGACCCTGCTTGACGCCGCCGGCTCGGTGCAGCGCGGCATCGAGGTCATCGAGTTCGCCAGCGGCGTGCCGCATTTACTCAAGGGCGAGCAGGCCGGGGATGTCGGCCGCGGCGTCGATTGCCATTCGCTGCTGCAGCCGGTGGGGGTGTGCGCCGGCATTACGCCGTTCAACTTCCCGGCCATGGTGCCCCTGTGGATGTTCCCGGTCGCCATCGCCTGCGGCAACACCTTCGTGCTCAAACCCTCGGAAAAGGTGCCCTCGTGCAGCCTGCGCATGGCCGAGCTGTTCAGGGAGGCGGGGCTGCCCGACGGCGTGTTCAACGTCG
The DNA here is from genome assembly GCA_019459325.1 of Thiobacillus sp. GTDB lineage: Bacteria > Pseudomonadota > Gammaproteobacteria > Burkholderiales > Thiobacillaceae > Thiobacillus. The sequence goes on along the minus strand of JAIBFA010000044.1, from coordinate 2,174 downwards.
TGCCCGGCGACAGGGAAGCGGTGGATGCGCTGCTCGATCATCCCGATGTCGGCGCTGTCTCCTTCGTCGGTTCCACCCCGGTGGCCCGACACATCTACGAAACCGCCGCGCGAAACGGCAAGCGCGTGCAGGCCCTGGGCGGGGCCAAGAACCACGCCGTGGTGATGCCGGACGCCGATATGGACTTCACCGCCGACGCCCTGGTCGGCGCCGCGTATGGTTCCGCCGGCGAGCGCTGCATGGCGATCTCCACCGTGGTGGCGGTGGGTGAGGCGGGCGACGCCCTGCTGCCGCTGCTGAGGGACAAGGCAGCGCAGATCAGGGTCGGTCGCGGCGATGCGGCAGACGTCGGCATGGGCCCGGTGATTTCAACGGCGCATCGCGACCGTATCGTTTCGCTTATCGACAGCGGCGTGGCCCAGGGCGCCGAGTTGGTGCTCGACGGCCGCGGCATTCAGGTGGCCGGGGGCGAGCACGGCTTTTTCGTCGGCCCCACCCTGTTCGACCGCGTGACGCCGGAGATGGATATCTATCGCGAGGAAATCTTCGGCCCGGTGCTGATCGTGCTGCGGGCGGAAAGCTATGAAGCGGCAGTCAAACTGATCAACGCCAACCCCTACGGCAACGGCACCGCGATCTTCACCGGGTCGGGCCACTGGGCGCGCCGCTTCGAAAACGAAATCGAGGTCGGCATGGTCGGCATCAACGTGCCGATCCCGGTGCCGATGGCCTTCTTCTCCTTCGGTGGCTGGAAGGCCTCGCTGTTCGGCGACCTTCACATGCACGGCATGGAAGGCGTGGCTTTCTACACCCGCACCAAGGTCGTCACCAGCCGCTGGCCCGCACCGGCCGAGCGCATGGGAAATACGCTGGCGATGCCCACTCTGGGCTAGCGTGTCCCACGAGTGGTTGCAGGTCAGGGAGAAGGCGGGGTCAGGGTCGGGTAAGGCACCGGCCAGAGATCAATATCCAATGATCCGGAGCACTTCATCCTGGGTCAGCACCTGGGCGACGTAAGGCTGGCCGGTCCGCGATTTGATCTGGCTGGCGAATGCTTGCAGGTGACTGCGCGAACCGCTCAGCAGATTGGCATAGACCTGATCCAGGTTGCTGGCAGCGGTCGCGTCCATGGCGCGCTGAATGTCCTGCATGTCGACCTCCTCGATGAACCCGCCCACGCGCAAGGCTTCCAGCGCCGATGTCTTGCCGCGCGCCACCAACTGGTCATGCAGCGTTTGCAACCGAGGATCGGTGAACTTCCCGACGCCATTGCTGGCCACCGGGTCGGTGAGGCCGTAAATTTTCACCATGCTGAGCATGGCGTCCATGTGCTTCTGCTCGGAACTGGCGATCGTCGAGAAAACAGGAAGGCGCCAGATCTGATACATCGCCAGGTAGACATCGCGTGCGAGCTTTTCCTCCTCGCGCATGAAGAGCAAGTCGGCAATTTCACGGTCGGTCAGGGAGGCAATCGTTGTCGCCTGACGACGGGCGGCGAAGGCACTGCCCCCTCCGAACAGCAGCCCGGCTGCGATTATGCCGGACGAGATCAGCATACGGCGGCGCGGCAGGCTGGGTTTGCAAGCGTCGGCGGCGGAGTTGAGCGAGTACTTAGACATCGAATGATCCAATCGTAGAAAGAGGTGTGCAGGGTTCGTCAAACATGGCGAAATATCGGCACGATTGGATAAAACTTGAATGCATTGCACCCGCGAAAAACAGGCGGGATCTGTGCGGTGACGCTGACACACCGCGCATTGGCGTTTTTTGAATTCAGTATTTATACTGTACATGCATACAGTATTCGAGGGAAGCCCATGCGAGACCTGACGCGTCGCCAGGAAGAAATCTTCAACCTGATCCGGGAGTGGATCGAGACTACCGGCCTGCCGCCCACGCGGGCGGAGATCGCGCAGCACTTCGGCTTCAGTTCGCCCAACGCGGCCGAGCAGCATCTCAAGGTGCTGGCCAAGAAGGGGATGCTGGATCTGGTGCCGGGGATGTCGCGCGGCATCCGGCTCAAGGGCGGCGCGGGGGTGCCGCTCGTGGGCCAGGTGGCGGCAGGCAGCCCGATCCTGGCGCAGGAAAACATCGAGCGGCACGTCCAGTTCGACCCCGCGATGTTTTCGCCGCGCGCGGACTACCTGCTCACGGTGCGCGGCATGAGCATGAAG
>JAIBFA010000014.1 GCA_019459325.1 Thiobacillus sp. | reverse complement strand
CCTGGTCGCCTCGCATATTCCCGACCTCGGCAACTACCTGATCGGCGCGACCGCCGACCAGGATCACCGCGTAGGCGAGACCGCCGCGCAAGGAGCCGAACAGCTGGCCGATGGTGTCGAGCAGGTCCTCGGCCATGCCGGAGCGCTCGAGGATCAGCCCCATGAAGGCGAAGAAGGGGATGGCCAGCAGGGTCGGATTGGCGACGATGCCGTAGACACGCTCAGGCAGCGCGTGCAGCAGCGACACGTCGAACAGTCCGGACGCGATGCCGATCCCGGCGAACAGCAGGCCGTTGGCGGCGAGCGCGAACGCGACCGGATAGCCCAGCAGCAGGAAGGCCACCAGGCCGAGGAACATCAGCGGTGCCAGGTTTCCCAAAACCCCTGCGTCCATCAGACTTCCTCTTCGGGCGCTTCACTCGGCAGCGTGAGATGCCCGCCGAGCACGCCGATCCGCTTGATCACTTCGGCCACGCCCTGCAGCGCAAGCAGCCCGAAGCCCAGCGGCAGCAGCAGCTTGACCGGCCAGCGCAGCAGGCCGCCGGCGTCGGGCGAATGCTCCTGCGTGACCCAGGCTTCATGAAACATCGGCCACGCGAGCCAGGCCAGCAGCACGGCCATCGGCAGCAGGAACAGCAGGCCCCCGGCGAGGTCGATCCACGCCTGTCCGCGGGGGCCGAGACGGTTGTAAAAAATGTCGATACGCACATGGCCGTTGTGCTTGAGCGTGTAACCCGCCGCCAGCAGGAACATCGCGCCGAACAGATACCACTGAATTTCGAGCCAGGCGTTGGAGCTTTCGCCGAGCAGATAGCGGGTGAGCGCGTTGCCCGCCGAAATCAGGGTGGCGGCGAGCACCAGCCAGATGACGACACGGCCAACACGCTCGGTCAGCGCGTCGATCAGACGGGCCAGTGCGAGCAGGAATTTCACAGTGCGCCGGCTTCCTGCAGGAATTCGGCTAGACGTTCGGCGACCACGCGGTAGCCGGCGGCGTTGGCGTGGATGGGGTCGGCCTTGAGGCGGTTGTCCTTCAGCACCTCGTTGAAGACGTCGTCTTCCAGCGGTAGCCGCATCTCCTCGGCGACGCGGGAATAGAAATCCGGCGCGCCGCCGAACAGCTTGGGTTCGGGCACGGCGATCAGCATGACCTCGGCGCCGCTGGCACGAATGGTCTGCACCAGCAGGCGCAGGTTGTTTTCGGTGGCGGCTTCGGATTGTTTCCCCAGCATGTCGTTGCCGCCCAGGCACAGCAACACCAGGCGCGGCTGATGTTCGGCCAGCACCGCGGGCAGTCGCTGCAGGCCCGAACTCGTGGTGTCGCCGGGCACGCCGGCGTTGATCACGGTGCGCCCGGTGAGCGACGCCAGCACGGCGGGATAGGCGGTATCGCTGCTCGCGCCGGTGCCGTGGGTGAGGCTGTCGCCGAAGGCGACGATGACGTCGTGCGAACTGAGCTTCGGCAGTGTGGGTGCGCGGTCGCACGCGGCGAGCAGAACGGCAACGCAAACCGCGATGAAAAAGCGGCTTGCAAGCTGCATATCAGTTGCCCGCTACCGTCATGTGGTCGATCAGGATGGAGCCGACCTGCTTGGAGCTGCGCCGTTCGATATCGCGGCCGATGGCGACGATGCCCTTGAACATCTGGGCCAGGTTGCCGGCGATGGTGATTTCCTCGACCGGGTACTGGATCTCGCCGTTTTCCACCCAGAAGCCGGCGGCGCCGCGCGAGTAGTCGCCGGTGACCATGTTGGCGCCGTGGCCGAGCAGTTCGGTGACCAGCAAGCCCGTGCCCATGTGCTTCAGCAGGCCGTCTAGGTCGTGTTCGCCGGGGGTGACGATCAGGTTGTGGCTGCCGCCGGCGTTGCCGGTCGTCGTCATGCCGAGTTTCTTCGCGGAGTAGGTCGAGAGGAAATAGCCCTGCAGTACGCCGTCCTTGACGATGTCGCGGTCGAGACAGGCGACGCCCTCGCTGTCGAACGGCGCGCTGCCGAGGCCACCGGGAATCAAGGGCTGCTCGCGGATGGTCACCAGCGGGGCGAACACCTGCTGGCCCAGGCTGTCGAGCAGGAAGGACGACTTGCGGTACAGGCTGCCGCCGGAGACTGCGGCGACGAAGTTGCCGATCAGACCGGTGGCGATCGGCGCCTCGAACAAAACCGGGCAGGTGCGGGTGTCGAGCTTGCGGCCGTTCAACCGGCGCACCGTGCGGGTGCCGGCGATGCGGCCGACGCTTTCGGCGGAGTCCAGATCGTTTGCGTTGCGCGCGCTGGTGTACCAGTAGTCGCGCTGCATGCCGCCCTTGTCCTCGCCGATCACAGCGACCGACATGCCGTGGCGCGAACCCGCATAGCCGTTGCAGAAGCCGAGGCTGTTGGCGTAGATGAACTGCGAGGTATGGAGGCTGACGCCGGCGCCCTCGGAATTGGTCAGCCGCTTGTCCACCGCCAGCGCCGCCGCTTCGCAGGCCTGGGCACGCTCGGCGGCTTCTTCCACCGAAAGCGACCATGGATGGTAGAGGTCGAGGTCGGGCACATCCTTCGCCAGACGGTCGGCGTCGGGCAGACCGGCCGCCTCGTCCTCGGCGGTGTAGCGCGCGATGGTCAGCGCCTTCTCCACCGCGCTTTTCAGCGCCGCTTCCGACAGATCCGAGGTCGAGGCATGGCCGCGCCGCTGGCCGATGTAGACCGTGACGCCGGCGCCCTTGTCCTTGTTGTATTCGATGGTCTCGATTTCGCCCTGGCGCACGCTGACGTTCTGTCCGACGCCTTCGGAAATCTCGGTGTCGGCCGCCGTGGCGCCCTGTTTGGCAGCATGCTCGATGACGATCCGGGAGAGGGCCATGAGCTGGTCGCGGGTATAGCTGAATTGGGAGCGGGACATATCGGCTTACGAAAGGAAAGGGGGGCGCATTGAGTTTTGATTCGGCACGTTTAAGCGGCAGAAACTACAATGACGATAATAACAGCAACCGAAAGTCTCACCGTGCGCCTGATCGACCCCGATGCCGAGTTGGAATTTGACCCCGATGACGTCTATGACGGCCCCAGCAAGAGCCATAAGAAACGTGAAGTTGAAGCCCTGCAAGCGCTGGGTGAAATCCTGGTCGAGTTGCCCGACGCGCAGTTCAAGCGCATCGAGCTGCCGGAAGAACTGCGCGCGGCGGTGGCCGCCTGCCGCAAGATCACCCAGAACGGGGCGCTTCGGCGCCAAAAGCAGTTCATCGGCAAACTGATGCGCAGTGTCGATCCGGCGCCGATTCAGGCGCAGATCGACGCCTTCAATGGCGTATCCGCCGCGGAAAATGCCAAACTGCACCAGGCCGAGAAATGGCGCGAGAAGCTCATCGCCGACAACGAGGCGCTGACGCTGTTCCTCAACCAGTACCCCGACACCGAAGCCACGCATCTGCGCCAACTGATCCGCAATGCACGCGACGAAGCGGCGCGCAACAAGCCGCCGAAAGCTTTCCGCGAGATATTCCGGGTGATCCGCGAGGCGATGCAAAAAACGGATTGATCCGCGAAGGCCGCGTAGGAACGCGAAGAAAACTCAAGTACACGTTCGCACTTCTTCGCGGATAAAAAAGGTCCGGAACTGGGAGAGCCGCATGTGGGGACGTATCGCCAAAATTGCGCTGAGCCTGCCGTTTCTGATCGTTGCCGGCCTGTTCGGCCTGTATTTGGTGTTCGGCTTTTTTCTAGTCGATCCGCTGGCGCAGAAGCTGCTGCCCTGGGTAGGCGAGAACAAGTTGGCCAGCCAGCTGAGCGCCGAACAGGTCAAGTTCAATCCGCTCACCCTGGAAGCCACGGTGGACGGCCTCAAGCTGGCCGAGAAAAGCGGCGCGCCGCTGGCGAGTTTCGAGCGGCTCTACGTCAACCTCGACACCCTCGGGCTGTTCCGTTGGGCCTGGCGCATTCAGGATGTCCAGCTCGATCAGCCGCACGCCACCCTCGAGGTGCGGCGCGGTGGCAAGATCAACTGGGCTGAATTGATCGCCAAGCTCAATGAAGACAAGGAGCCCCCTTCCGACACGATCGCGCGCGTGCTGATCGACCATATCAAAATCGACAACGGACACATCAACTATGTCGACGCCAATCGCGCGGGCAAGCCGTTCACCGCCGTGCTGGAACCGCTCGGCATCGAGCTCGACGGACTCTCGACTCTGCCGGAGGATCGAGGCGATTATCTGATTGCGGCCAAGCTGCCGGAGCAGGGCGGCACCCTCAAATGGAAGGGCGACGTCGGCTTGAATCCCGTCGCGTCGAGCGGCGAAGTCGCGTTGCAGGGCGTGAAGCTGGGCAATCTGCTGCGGGTGATCAAGAGCCCGCGCAATTTCGAGCTGCCGTCCGGCACTCTCGCTGCAGGGCTGCGCTACCGCTTCGCCATGGTGCAGGATAAGACCGGCGAGGATGTGCCCTGGCTGCAGGTCAATGGTGCCAACCTGATCGTGCAGGACCTGGTGCTGGCGCCGCGCGGCGGCGGGGCTCCGGTGATGGAGCTTACCGAGGCGCGCATCAGCGATGCAAACCTGGATCTGGCCAAACGCGAGGTCGGGGTGGCGGGCGTGAGCCTCGTCGGCGGCAAGTTCGCCGCGACGCGCGACATCAAGGGCATGCTGGACTGGCAAGCATTGTTTTCGACACAGGAGGGCGCGGCGGCTGAGAACGCGGCGGTGCCCAAACCGGCGGCACCCGGCAGCGCCGCGCCCGTTGCCCCGTGGAGAATCGGCGTGCGCGAAATCAAACTGGCCGACTGGGCGGCGCGTTTCACCGATCAGGGCTATGCCACGCCGCTTGGCCTCACCGCAGAGGGCTTCGGCCTGACCGCGGCGCTGACAGGCGAAGTGGGCGCCGCGACCGCTATCGACGTCGGTCCGGTGAACGCAGCGCTGGGCCCGATCCGGGTGCTGTCGGGATCGCAGCCGGTGGCGGAGTTGCAGCACGCGGCCTTGGTCAACGCGTGGATGAAACTGGCGGAAAACCGGCTCGATATCGAGGCGCTCGAACTGAACGGCGCCAAAACCACCGTCACGCTGGACAAGAAAAAAAACCTCAACTGGGCCGATGTCCTGCGAAAAGCCCCGGGCGCTTCCGCGGCTGCCCCAGTCAAGTCGGACAGTGCAACGGCTACACCAGTGGACGTGCAGTTGGCGCGCCTCAGCCTCAACGGCCTCGAAGTCGACATCGTCGACCAGTCGCCTCCCAGGCCGGTCAGGGTCCATGTCGCCAAGGGCTTCGTCACGCTGAAAGACCTGAGTCTGGACCTCAACAAGGCCGTGCCGCTGGAAGCTGGCTTTGCACTCAAGCAGGGCGGGCAGCTCGATGCCAGCGGCACGGTCATCCCGGGCCAGGCATCGGGCAAGCTGGACCTCAGGCTGGCAGGGCTGTCGCTGAAACCCTTCGCGCCCTACGTCAACCAGTTTGCCCGGCTCAACCTGCACTCGGGCACGGCGTCGACGCGCGGCAAGCTGAGGTTCGAGCAGACGAAGTCAGGGGTGAAGCTGGATTTCAACGGCGGCTTCGCGGTCGATGATCTGGCCATCACCGAAGAAGATACCGAGGAGGCCTTTCTCGGCTGGAAGAAGCTGTCGTCAAACAGCCTGTCGCTCAGGCTCGGCCCCGATCGCCTGCGCATGAATGAACTGGTGGCGCTGAATCCCTTCGGCAAGGTCATCATTTTCGAGGACAAGTCGGTCAACCTGCAGCGCGTCCTGCGCACCCGGCCGTCGGGCGCGCAGGACGCCAGGGACGCGGCCAAGCCCCCGGTTAAACCGGCCGATCAGCCCGTCGCCTTTCCGCTTGCCATCGAGCGCCTGCGCCTCGTCGACGGCAATGCGGAATTCGCCGATCTCTCGCTGACGCCGCAGTTCGGTACCCGCATGCACGGCCTCGGCGGCGTGGTCACCGGCCTGTCGACCGATCCGGCGACGACGGCGCAGGTGGAGCTCGACGGCAAGGTCGACGAGTTCGGTTCGGCACGCGTGCGCGGGGCGATCCAGCCGTTCCGCGCAACCGAGTTCACCGATCTGAAGCTGACGTTCCGAAACCTGGAAATGACCAGCATGACGCCGTATTCGGGCAAGTTCGCCGGGCGCAAGATCGATTCCGGCAAACTCTCGGTCGACCTCGAATACAAGATCAAGAATCGCCAACTGGCGGGCGAAAACAAGTTCATCGTCAACAAGCTGAAGCTTGGCGAGCGCGTCGACAGCCCGGATGCGATGAAGCTGCCGCTCGACCTCGCCATCGCCCTGCTGGAAGACAGCAACGGCATCATCGACCTCGACTTGCCCGTGTCCGGCAGCCTCGACGACCCGCAATTCAGTTACGGCAAGATCATCTGGAAAGCCATCGTCAACGTGCTGACCAAGCTGGTGACCGCGCCCTTCCGCGCGCTGGGCAAACTGCTCGGCGTAAGTTCGGAAAAGCTCGAATCCGTCGATTTCGATCCGGGCAGCAGCGCGCTGCTACCTCCCGAACAGGAGAAGCTCAAGACCCTCGCCGACGCCCTGGCCAAGCGGCCCGCGCTGGACCTGACCCTGGAACCGGGCTACGCCCCCGAGGCCGACCGGCGCGGCCTGCAGGAGAGGGCCCTGCGCCGCGAAGCCGCCAGTGTTGCAGGCATCAAGCTCGCCCCCGGCGAAGCGCCAGGCCCGGTGGACGTCAACAACTTCAAAATCCAGACTTGGCTCGAAGACCGCTACGCCGAACGCGTCGGCAAGGAGGATTACAAGAAGCTGCGCGCCAGTTTCCAGGACAAGGACAGGAACGCCGCCGCGCGCGTGCTGGAAAGCCAAATGGTCGAGCGTCTCACCCGTCGCTTCAAGGCGCGCGACGAGGGCCCTGCCTCTGTGTTACACGCCGAGTTGCTGGAGCGGCTGACCCGGCAGACGAAAATCGACGATGCCGCCCTCGTCGAGCTCGCGCAGGCGCGCGGCCAGACCATGCGCGATGAACTGCTCAAGCGGGGCCTCGACGCCAGCCGCGTCGCTGTATCAGCTCCCATCCAACAGACTGCCAAGGACCAGATGGTGGGCAGCAAGCTGAGTCTGGGGGCGGGAAAAAAGCCGGCAGCCGAGCCCGTGCCAACCGTTGAGACTGCTCCGGCAGCGACCACCCCGTGATGCGGATTCAAGCGGGCCAATGCGATGCCGTTAAGGGTGGGCCAATGACTCTGCCCGCGCCATCATGACATTTCGCCGACTTCGTATTCTGCTCCTGCTGGGCGTGCTGGCGGCGGTGGCTGGCCTGACCTGGCTGGAGCAGACCATGGTGCGCGCCTGGCGGGCGCCGCTGGATGTGGCGGTGATTCCGATCAACGGTGACCGCTCATCCCAGGCGGGCGAGACGATCCGTGCGCTGCAGGCGAGCGATTTCGAGGATATCAATGCCTTTCTCGAACGCGAGACTGCGCGGTACGGGGCGAAGCAGTCGCCGGTCATGCAGGTCAACCTGCTGCCGGAAGTGAAACAGGTACCGCCGGCGCCGCCGCGCGACGGCAGCGTGCTGAAAACCATGTTCTGGAGCCTGCAGCTGCGCTGGTGGGTGTACCAGCAATCGGACACATGGTTGCCGCAGCTGGGCACGATCAAGCTTTTTGTCCTGTATCACGCGCCGCAGGACGGCGTGGCACTGGAGCATTCGCTGGGGCTGCAGAAAGGCCTGATCGGCGTGGTGCACGCTTTTGCCGATCCCCGGCAGGCGCGCCAGAACAATATCGTCATCGCCCACGAGCTGTTGCATACGCTGGGCGCGACGGACAAATACGATGCCGAAGGCAAACCGATCTTTCCACAGGGCTATGCCGAACCCGACCTGCCGCAACTGATACCGCGACAGCAGGCTGAAATCATGGCCGGGCGGCTGGTGAATGCCGCCGGACGGCTAGTGATGCCGCCCAGTCTGGAGCAGTGCGTGATCGGGGCGATGACTGCCCACGAGATCAATTTCGACGAAGGCTTCAGACGGCGTTTTGGCTCAGGCAACTAGGCCGAGCGTTGCCGCGCGAGACGCGCGAGGCCGAAGTGGATGAAGGCCAGAGCAGCCAGCACTGGCCCCAGCAGGTTGAGCAGCGGGACGAACTGCACGAGGCCTGTCAGCAGGCCCAGTCCCCACCAGCCGCTGCGCTCGCTTTTGAACAGCGCGGCCATTTCGCCGGCGCTGGCATGCTCGGCAATGGCGTCGTAGCGGAACAGGCGCTGGTTCAGATACGCGGCGGCGACGAAGGGCACGATCACGCCGACGCCGATCAGCCACAGCGGCAGGGTCACGATCCACAGCACGACGAAAATCGCGATCGCGATGGCGGCGTTCCCTACGCTGCCGACGAGGCCACCGCCGTTTTCCCGCCTGAGTTGGGGATAGTCGCGCTCGGCCACCACGCGGATCAGCGCGGGCATGCCGAACAGCGCGGTGATGACGAGTGCGGTCAGCATCACCACTGGCACGAACAGCATGAGGTGCAGCAGCGCCTGGATGCCATTGGCGATCCACACCGGTTCGAGTTCTGCCAGCCAGGACTGGATGCCGATGGCGTCGAGGCCTTGCGCAATCCAGCCGGAGAAGGTGCTCCAGAACGTCACCCCCAGCACCAGCCACAGCAGCAGGGCGGTCAGCATCGGCCACACCACCACCCATAGCACGCGCAGGCTGAATAGGTCACGCAGGGCGCGCGCCAGTGCATCGAAGATCGCTGTCATGTCGCCGGCCTTGACGCTGATTTTGGGCGGAACACGGCGATCGTGTCCGGGCGCGCTGCGAGGTAGGGGCCGCCGATGAGGTCGATGCAATACGGCACCGCGGCGAAAATTCCGTCGAGCGTTTCCTTGATCGCCTTGGGCTGTCCCGGCAGGTTGAGGATCAGGCTGGCGCCGCGCGTCACACCGACCTGGCGCGACAGGATCGCGGTCGGCACGTACTTCAGCGACACTGCGCGCATCGCCTCGCCGAAGCCGGGCAGCACCTTGTGCGCCACCGCCAGCGTGGCTTCGGGGGTGACGTCGCGCGGTGCCGGGCCGGTGCCGCCGGTGGTGAGGATGAGCGAGCACTGCTCGGCGTCGGCCAGTTCGATCAGCGTCGCCTCAATCAGTGCCTGCTCGTCGGGGATCAGACGGGTGACGAATTCCGCAGGGTTGGCCAGCACCTCGCCAAACCAGGCCGCCAGCGCGGGCAGTCCCTGGTCTTCGTAGATGCCGCTGCTGGCGCGGTCGCTGATGGAAACCAGGCCGATGCGGACGGGGTCGTGGGTCATGTGGGTATAAAAGAGGGTTGCGCGAATGTCCGAATTTAGCAGAATGGGGACAACGTGATTGAAGGAGCGCCGGATGAACCTGATCAAGATGCTGCTGGCAGCAAGCTGTTTATGGGTAGGCGCGGCGCTGGCCGACCCGCCACCGGGCTATCCCTTCGTCGGCTACGACGCCGGTCTCAAGGCGGCGCGCGCGAGCGGCAAGCCGATCTTCATGTACTTCGGGCGCTATGGCTGTGCGTGGTGCGACCACACCAACAAGAAGACCTTTTCCGACGCGGCGCTAAAAAAGCTGTACACGGAAAACTACGAGCTGGTGTACGTCGACGCCGAATCGGGCAAGCGGCTGACGCTGCCCTCCGGCGAGCGCATCACCGAGGCCGAACTGGGGGTGCGGCTGCAGGCCTTTGCCACGCCCTTGTTCGTGTATCTGACGCCGCAGGGCGACAAGATCGTGCAGATCCCGGGCTTCAAGACGGTGCAGGATTTCCGCGATTACGACCGCTACGTGCGCGGCGGACATTACAAGCAGAAAACCCTGCTCGAATTCCTGGGCGGCAAGTCGTGAGGGCGGCCGCGCTGCTGCTGGCGGTGCTGGCGTGGCCGGCGCAGGCTGCGTGGGAGTGGAGCGCGCCGCTGACCGTCAATTCGGTTCAGGGCGCTGCGATTTTTCCGCATCTGGAGTCGGCCAATCGCCAGGGCGTCGCGGTGTCGGGCGATACCGTGGGCGTGGTGTGGGAAGACAACCGCAGCGGCAGCCCGCAGTGCTACCTGGCGATGAAGCCGGCGACTGCGGCCGCGTTTAAGCCGGAAATCCGGCTGAGCCAGGCCGACTGCTTCGAACCGGTGGTGCTGGCCCTGGGCGCCGGCCGCTTTGTGACGGCGTGGGAAGAGGCGGGCACCGTGCATGCACGCGTGCTGCCCGGCGGCACGGTGCTGCAGCTGACCCAGGCCGAGGCGGCGCAGGTGACGCTGGCCATTCGCGGGGACGCCCTCTATGCGGCCTGGGCCGAACAGGCGGGGCGTTTCCGCCGCATCGTCGTCGCCCGGCTGACGGTGAATGCGGATGCGCTCGGCGTGAAGACGGCGCAACCGGTCGAAGCGGCGATGCCGGCCGACGAGCAGGGATGGCCGGCGCTGGCAGTGGCGGGAGACGGCAGCGTGACGGTGGCGTGGGAAGACCGTCGCAGCCGCCATACCGTGCCGATGGTGAGCCACAGCCGTGATGGCCGCAGTTTTTCCCCGCCCGTCCGCCTGACCGATATCGAGAGCGGCAGCGCGCCCGGGGGGCTGGGCGCCGGCACCGGCGCGATGCGCCCCACGCTCACTGCCCGGGGGGAGCAGGGCGTGGTGGCGGTGTGGCTGGACAAGCGCGATTTCCTGTCCGGCTACGACGTCTTTGCCGCAATTGATACGGGAAACCGCCGTTTCGGCAAGAACATCCGGGTGCAGGACAACTTCGGCGACAACATGGCGCAATGGCATGCACTGGTCGTCGGCGACGCCAGGGGCAGGCTGGTGGCATTGTGGGACGACGCTCGCGACGGCACGCCGGACGTGTGGCTGTCCGAATGGGAGGGCGAAGCCTTCGGCGACGACGTGGCGGTGCCGGGGGCTGCCGGGCCGGGCGGGCAATCCGACCCGGTGGCGACGTTCGATGCCGCGGGATCGCTGCATGTGGTGTGGCTCGAGCGTGGCGAGACAGCCGGCACGCGCATCCGCTATGCGCACGCCGAGCGGAATTGATTGTCGGACCCTAGATCCAGCCGCGCCGCTTGAGCCGCCGGTACAGCACCCCCACCGCCACGCCGGTCGCCAGCAGTAGCGCCGGGTAAGCCCACGGCCATTTCAGTTCCGGCATGAAGTCGAAGTTCATGCCGTACAGGCTGAATATGACCGTGGGCAGCGCCAGCAGAGCGCCCCAGCCAGCCAGTTTCTGCACCGATTCGTTCTGCTTTACCGACAGCGTGGCGAGGTGGAACTGCATCGCGTCCGAGGTCGAGGCACGCAGGCGATCGATGGCGGCCGACACGCGCACCGCATGGTCGTGAATGTCGCGGTAATACGCCTTGAGTTCCCGGGTGGACAGCTCCGGGTGCAGGCGAATCAGGTTCTGCGTGATTTCCTGCATCGGCTCGGCGGAATCGCGCAATGCGGTCAGGTCGCGTTTCATCTCGTAGAGTCGTTCCAGCATGTCGCGTCCTGGTTTCGAACCGCTCATCAGCCGGCTTTCGAGTGACTGGAACCGCTCCTGCATACCTTCAATCACCGGCCTGAACTGGTCGACGATGAGGTCGAGCACCAGATACAGCGCATAGGGCGTGGCCGCCGGGATGCCGCTGGGGCGGCGTTGCAGGCGGTCGACCACGCGCGTGTAGGCGCTGCCGCTGTCGTGGCGAATCGCAACGACGAAGTTGCTTCCGACAAACAGGTGGGTCTCGCCGAACTCCAGCCTGGATTCCCAAAGCTGCGCGGTGCGCGTAGCAATGAAGACGTGCCCTTCATATTCCTCGAGTTTGGGGCGCTGATGGGTGGAGATCGCATCCTCCAGCGCTAGCGCATGCAGCCCCAGTTCATCGCCCAGGCGGGTGATGAGCTGGCTGTCGGGCGACTTGAGTTCGATCCAGATGAAGCGATCCGGCTGGCCGACATGGTCGCTGATGTCGTCAAATGCAATCGCTTGGACTTTGGAATCCTGGAATAGCAGACAGTCGATGATGGCGCTCCGGCAGCGATGAGAGGGTGTGGTGATTCTAGGGCGTGTTCCGGCCAATGACACGCGAATTCAATATTGATGCGTTTTTGTCCGTCATATCGGTACGGCCGCTAAATGGCCGCGTTCGTCAGGGGGATGGTGCGGCAGCACGCTACACTCGCAACCCGACAAAGGTTGCCTTCCTATAACAAGTACACGGAGACAAGATGATAAAAATATGGATGTGCCTGGCTTTGATGCTAGGCACGGCGGTTCAGGCTGCGCCGACCGTTCCCTACGCCTTTGGCGTACTCAACCACCGCAGTCTGCAGGCGACCGCCGCTTACTGGAATCCCATTCTGAACTATGTGTCGGCGCGTTCCGGAGTGCCGCTGGAACTGCATATCGGACGCACGGCCAACGAAACCACCGATCGCGTGGTGGCCGGCAAGCTGGATTTCGCCTACACCAACCACCTGTTCACGCCGAAGCGTGATCAGTTGGGCTGGCGCGTGCTGGCCAGACAGGAATCGCAGGGCATCCGCGGGCAGGTGGTTGTACTCGACCGTTCGCCGATCCGGACGCTGCAGGAACTGTCGGGCAAGCCCGTGGCTTTCGCCAATCCGTATGGCTTTACCGGGTACTACGTACCGATGGATGCGCTGTTGCGTGTCGGCGTCAAGGTCTCGCCGCTGTTTTCCGGTAACCAGGAGGCGGCGATGGGACAGCTCATGTCGGGCCAGGTGGCAGCGGCCGGGGTGAACCACCAAGTGATGGCCGATTTCGCCAAGCGTCGAGAGTTGAAGTATCGCGTGCTGGCCGAGTCGGAACCCTATTTCGACCTTGCCGTGATGGCGTCGCCCAGGGTCAGCGCGGCGGACGGCGAGAAGGTTCGCCAGGCCTTTGTCAGCATGACGCACGACCCGGAGGGGCTACGCGTGCTGCAGTTGGCGGCCCAATCGCTCGAACTGCCGAGGGCGCGCGGTTTCGTCGCTGCGGACGACCAGGATTACAGCAACTACCGGCATTTTTTCAAGCAGACCCGGGTGCCCGTGAATGAGTGATCCGCAGGCGGTACGCAGCACGCGTTACAGTCTGCAAGTCCGTATTCTGGGTGCGGTGTTCGTGCTGGTGCTGATGATGTATCTGGCTACGCTGGCCGTGCTGGGCCTGCCACTCACGGAGCGTGCGCAGCTACATCTCGACGCCAGCGCCGAGCGTGAGTTGAGCGCGATGATGGCGGCGATTCAGGACCATGTGCTGCTGCGCGATTATCCTGCCATCGAGCAGGCAATCGAGGCGCGCGCGCGCGACGCCAAAATCCTGAGTGCACGCTTCGAGTCTCCGCAGGTCGCGTTCGATGCACGCACGCCGCCGGCCCTGCAGCCCTATCCGGCCTGGTTCGCCGCAATCGTGGATATCAGCCCGCCCCACGCGCAGTCCGAACTGGTACTGGGGGGCGCCTCCTATGGCACGCTGGCGGTCGCGCTGGACGCCGGCCCGACCCTGCAGGGACTATGGGTGCTGGCGATACGGTTCACCTTGCTGGCGATCGGAAGCCTGATGGGCGTCATTCTTGTGCTGCGCTGGTTGCTACGGGTCAATTTACGCGGCCTGTATGCCCTGCGAACAGCTGCGCGGTCGATCGAGGGCGGCGATTTCAGCGCACGCGCCAGCCTGGCTTATGGTTCGCCACCTGAAGTGCGCGAAACCAAGCTGGCGTTCAACCACATGGCCGATCATGTCAGCCGCCTGGTGGGAGCGCTGGAACGCGGACATGACGAGTTGCTGGTCGAAAAGGAACGCCTGCGGGTGACGATCGAATCCATCGGCGATGCCGTGGTGGTCACCGATGCGGACGGCCTGATCGAGTTTCTCAACCCCAGGGCGGAAGAACTCACCGGTTTCAGCAGTGACGATGCGCGGGGCCGCCAAGTGTCCTCCGTGTTGCCGCTGTTCGATGAGCAGAGCGGTGCAGCTGTCACCGGCCCTCTGGAGCTGGCACTACGGCATAACAAGGTCGTTGAGATGGACAACCATGCGGTCATACGCCGTCCGGATGGCGTGACGATTGCGATCAGCGACACCGCCGCGCCGATTCGTTCCCGCGATGGCAAGGTGCTGGGCGGCGTGCTGGTATTTCAGGATGAAAGCGAGCGGCGCAGTCTGATGCAACGGCTGGCCTGGCAGGCCGAACGCGACCATCTCACCGGCCTGTGGAACCGCCGCGCAATGGAAAACAAACTCAGCGCGGCGTTGCACCACGTGCAGCATGAGGCGCGGCGCTTTATCTTCTGCTATATCGACCTTGATCGCTTCAAGCTGGTCAACGACACCTGCGGACACCGGGCGGGGGACGCCTTGTTGCAGCGGCTGACTGCCATCATGGCGCGCCGCGTAGAGGGCGAAAACCATTACCTTGCGCGACTGGGCGGGGATGAGTTCGGTCTGTTGTTCGTCGATGCCACGCTGCCGCAGGCGCTCGATCACATCCAGGGTCTGCGCGACGAAATCGGCCGTTTCCGTTTCGAGTGGGACGACAAGGTGTTCCGGCTGGAAGTGAGTTTCGGGGTAACCGAGCTGCACAGCGGCATGACCGACATCGGCGAGATTCTGGCGCAGGCCGACACGGCGTGTTACCACGCCAAGTCGCTAGGCGGCAGCACCATCCAGGTCTATGAAAAAACCCATCCCGCACTGCAGAAAATCACTAACGAGATGCAGTGGGTGGGCGCCATCACCAAAGCGTTCGAAGCGCACCGCTTTGTCCTGTATCGCCAGCAAAAAGTGGCCCTGTCTCCCGATATCACAACGCAGCATTACGAAATCCTGCTGCGCCTGCGAGACGAGGATGGCGCGATCATATCGCCCGGCGAGTTCCTGCCGGCTGCCGAGCGTTATGGGCTGGCGCCCAGCTTCGATCGCTGGGTGATTCGAAACTTTTTCGCCTATCTCGACACCCATCCCGAGGACGAGGCCAGCTATGCGATCAATCTGTCTGGCCGCAGTCTCAGCGATCCGGGAACAGCCGAGTTCATACTCGATGAAATCAGTCGGTACCACTTCGACCCCGCGCGGATCAGCTTCGAGGTCACCGAAACCGCAGCCATCGACAGTCTTGATGCCTGTGAGCGCTTGATCCTCACACTGCAGTCGCGCGGTATTCATTTCGCACTGGACGACTTCGGAAAAGGACAGTCTTCATTCGGTTACCTGAAACGCCTGCCGGTGGACTATCTCAAGATCGACGGCGATTTCGTTCGAGGGATGAACCACGACCGTGAAAAGCTCGCTATCGTCAAGGCCATGCACACGCTGGGGCATGAGCTGGGCAAGCAGACCATCGCCGAGCAGGTCGAAACCGAGGAAGAGCTGCATTGCCTGAAAAACATGGGTGTGGATTTCGTGCAGGGCTACCTGCTGCATCGGCCGGCGCCGTTACCGGTGGACTGACAGATCACGCAGCCCGGCATAGAGGGCCGTGTAGGCAGACATGATCGCAGCTTCGGAATAATGCCGGTCCACTTCAGCATGGCCAGCCTCGATCAGACGCGATGTGTGCGCGCTATCCAGGCTGAGCGCGGCGTGCAGCACCTCGGCCAGCCCCCTCGGGTCCGCCAGCGGCGCCAGCAAGCCATTGACGTCATCCGTCATCAATTCCAGCGGCCCCTGCGCACGGGTGGACACCAGTAACGCGCGGTTCGCCCACGCCTCAAGAATGACGTTGCCGAGCGGCTCGTGCACCGATGCGCAGACGAAGACGTCGGCCAGTTGGTAATACGGCGCGGGATCGGTTTTCCAGCCGGCCCAGTGCACGCGCGACGCGATGCCGAGCTGGCTGGCCAAGGCTTCCAGTTCCTTGCGCAGCGGACCATCACCCACCATCAGCAGATGGAGCGGCGCATCCTGGATCGATGCGGGCAGCTGCGCAAAGGCACGCAGCAGATCGCCCCAACCCTTGTTGGGATGCAGGCGCCCCAGGCCTAAAACGATGCGACAGCCCTTCAACCCAAGTTGCGCCCGCAACGCGTCGAGCGCCGCGGGTTCGAGGCGCTGCGGCGTGTCCACGAAGTTGCCGATATGATGCACCCGGTCGGCGGGCAGACCGTGCGCCGTCAGATAGTCACGGATGCCGCCCGTATTGCCTACCCAGGCGTGCGCGTGACGGTAGCCCTTGAGCTTGTAATAGCCGCCCAGGCGCGCCAGATGCACGGGCGGGCGCTGGCGGGGCAGGTGCACGATGCGCGTTGCGCGCCCCATGTAGGTCTGCACCACGTCGGGCTGGAAGTCGGCAATCGCACGATTGATTTTCCAGCGTGAGTAGAGATCCCACACGCCCAGCATCGGCGCGTGATACTGGCGCACATCCGGGTCTAGGGCGCGGGCAATCTCGCCGTCCGCCACGGTGATGGCGGCCACCGGCTGGCCATGGCGCGCCAGTGCATTCACCAGCCGGACAAAGAAGCGCTCCGCGCCCCCCAGACCTTTGCCGCCGATGACGTGCAGGCTGCGTGGCGCGGCTGCCGGTCCGCTCAAAACGGCAGTGCGAGGCCAGGTGCGGCCTGGTGGATTACGCGGCGGAAATCGGCCTGGATCCGTTCCAGCGCCTCTGTGGTGTCGGCTTCGAAGCGCAGGACGATCACCGGCGTGGTGTTGGACGGACGGGCAAGTCCGAAGCCGTCGGCGTATTCGACGCGCAAGCCGTCGAGGGTGATGACTTCCTGGGCGCCGGGGAAGTGCGCGGTTTTCTGCAGCGTATCCATCAGCGTGTAGTGCTCGCCTTCGGCCATCTTGATGTTGAGCTCGGGGGTGTTCACCGAGTCGGGCAGGCTGTGCAGGGTGGCGTTGATGTCCGCTTGTTTGCTCAGGTATTCGAGCAGCCGCGCACCTGCGTACAGGCCGTCGTCGAAGCCGAACCAGCGTTCCTTGAAGAACACGTGGCCGGACATTTCGCCCGCCAGCAGTGCGCCCGTCTCCTTCATCTTGGCCTTGATGAAGCTGTGGCCGGTTTTCCACAGCAGCGGACGGCCCCCGCGGTCACGGATCCACTTGAACAGGTTGCGCGTCGACTTGACGTCGAAAATGATCTCGGCGCCCGGGTTTCGGCTGAGCACGTCGTCGGCGAACAGCATCAGCTGGCGGTCGGGAAAGATGATGCTGCCGTCCTTGGTGACCACGCCCAGACGGTCGCCGTCGCCGTCGAAGGCCAGCCCGATTTCGGCGTCGCTGGTTTTCAGCGCGGCGATCAGATCCTGCAGGTTCTTCGGCTGCGAAGGATCGGGGTGGTGGTTGGGGAAGTTGCCGTCGACCTCGCAGAACAGTTCTTCCACCTGGCAGCCCATGTCGCGATACAGCTTGGGCGCGAAGGCGCCGGGGACGCCGTTGCCGCAGTCGACGATGATCTTCATCGGACGCGCGAGCTTCACGTCGGACACGATGCGCGTGAGGTATTCGCCGGCGATATCGTGCTGACGGTAGCTTCCGTCGCCGTGAACCAGCTCATTGTTGAGCAGGCGTTCGCGCAGCTTCTGGATGGCGTCGCCCGACAGGGTTTCGCCGCCGAGCACCATTTTCAGACCGTTGTAGTCGGGCGGGTTGTGGCTGCCGGTGACCATCACCGCGCTGTTCGTGTTCAATTGGTACGCGGCGTAATAGGTCATCGGGGTGGCGACCATGCCCAGGTCGACCACCCCGACGCCGGCCTTGCGGATACCGCGTGCCAGTGCTGCAGCCAGCTCCGGGCCGGAAAGGCGGCCGTCGCGGCCGATGCAGATTTCGATCTGGCCGCGCGCAACGGCCTCGGAACCGATGGCGTGGCCGATGGCCTCGACGATCTCCGGCGTGAAGGTCTTGCCGACGATGCCGCGAATGTCGTAGGCCTTGAAGATTTCCTTGGGGTATTCCACAGCACACTCCCTGATTGGCGATGCGTCGATTCTACCTGCGGTGCGTGTCGAAATGCTGCATCAGGCGCCGTGGTAGCCAGTCGAGATTGCCGGGGAAGGGGCCCGATGGAAACGCTACGTGGCCGCCGGTATCGGGTTGTTCGAGCGTGACGGCGGGCGAAACCTCATCGCGGGTGGGCAGCGCCCACGCAGGCAGGAAGGGGTCGTTTCTTGCGTTGATGAGCAGCGTCGGCACCGCGATGGATCTGAGCAGCGGTTTTGAGGAGGCCCGCCGCCAGTAGTCGTCGGCATCGCGAAAGCCATGCAGGCGTGCGGTCACCAGCGTGTCGAATTCGCGGAAGGTGGTGGAAGCGGCAATCGCTTTTGCGTCCAGCATGCCGGGAAATTGCTGCGCCTTCTTCAGCGCTTTTTGCTTCAAGGTGGCCAGGAAGCGTGCGGTATAGACGCGGCGATTGAAGCCGCGATCGAGCGCGTATCCGGCCGCGCTCAAATCGAGCGGCGCGGACACGCCCGCGGCGCACGCGACCCGCTCGCGCGCCGCCACGCCGGCCTCGCCCAGCCATTTCAGCAGCGCGTTGCCACCGAGCGAAACGCCGACGGCATAAATCGGCGCATCGGGATGCCTCGCCTGGACATGACGCAGCATCTGTTCGATGTCGTCGCTGTCGCCGGCGAAATAGGCGCGCGGCAGCCGGTTGTCCTCGCCCGAGCAGCCGCGGAAATGGGCGACCACGCCATGCCAGTCGCGTGCGCGGGCATGGGCCATGAGATCGCGTGCGTAGGGGCTGTCGGCGCTGCCTTCCAGACCGTGGAACAGCACCACTACAGGCATGCTGGCCTGGCCGTCCACCCAGTCGAAGTCGAGGAAGTCGCCATCCGGCAATTCCAGCCGCTCGCGCCGGGTGGCAAGCGGCGGTACGTGGATGAATAGGCTGGTGTAGATGGTTTGCAGATGGCCGCCGGGCAGCCAGGCCGGGGCGCGGTAAGCTGCGGTTTCCGTGGCGGGCTTCAACGGCCGTTCAATGCAGCACGACGGGCGGCGTGCGCGAGGGGGGCGTGCCGCCGACCTGGAGCGGCGAGGCGTGGTGCAGCATCATGCGCCAGCCGCCGGCTTCCTTGCGATACACATTGGTCGCCAGGATCGGCGGGCGCGGCTCGGTTTCCTGGCCGATGACGAGGTACTCGCGCACGATGCGGGTGACCTGCTCGGGCTCGCGCATTTCATGCACGGTTTCCACCTGCACGCGGAACTGTCCCGCGGCCTCGAACATGCTGCGCCAGCCGGCCGCCACTGCAGCGCGTCCGTTCAGCGGCGCGGCCAGCGGATGGATGCAGGCGATGTGCTCGGCGTGCGACCAGACCGCCATCATGGCGTCGAGTGAGCGTGCCTCGAAGGCGGCGTAGAACGCCGCTTCGGCGGCCTCGGGAGTGGGAAATGCGTGTTCGGACATGATTCTCGGATTGCGTGAATACGCCGTGTTGTGGCCAGCGGCGGCAAACAGGGCCCTCAATGAAATCAGCCCGGTCGGGCTGAGGGATCAGTGATGGCCGCCGCTGGGCCTGCCTTTCAGGCGATAAAGCGTGCCGCAATACGGACACAGCGCATCGCCGCGCGACTCGATCGGCAGATAGACGCGCGGGTGGGCATTCCAGTCGGCGTGCTGCGGCATCGGGCAATGCAGGGGCAGGTCGCTCTCGCTGACCTCGATGACGCGCTGGGTGTTGTCGCTCCGCTCGTTCATGCCAGTCTCGCTTATTTGACCGGCGTGAGCCAGTCGGTGTGGGCCGCGGCACGGCCGTGCACGCAGTCGAAATACATCGCCTGCAGCTTCGCCGTGATCGGGCCACGCGTGCCTTCGCCGATGGCACGGTTGTCAAGCTCGCGGATCGGCGTGACCTCGGCGGCGGTGCCGGTGAAGAAGGCTTCGTCGGCGCTGTAGACCTCGTCACGGGTGATGCGTTTTTCAACCAGCGGCAGGCCGATTTCGGCGGCAAGCGTGATGATGGTGTCGCGGGTGATGCCTTCCAGCGCGCTGGTCAAGTCCGGGGTGATGAGCTTGCCGTTGCGGATGATGAAGACGTTCTCGCCCGAGCCTTCGGCAACGAAGCCGTCGACGTCCAGCAGCAGCGCTTCGTCGTAGCCGTCCATCTCGGCTTCCTTGTGCGCGAGGATGGAGTTCATGTAGTTGCCGTTGGCCTTGGCCTTGCACATGGTGATGTTCACATGGTGGCGCGAGAACGAGCTGGTCTTCACGCGGATGCCGTTTTCCAGCGCTTCCTGACCCAGATATGCGCCCCACGGCCAGGCGGCGACGATGACGTGCACCGACAGGTTCTTCGCCGAGATGCCCATCGCTTCCGAGCCGAAGAAGGCCATCGGGCGCAGGTAACCCGACTCGAGCTTGTTCTCGCGTACCACGGTGCGCTGGGCTTCGGAGATCGTCGCCTTGTCGAATGGCAGCTTCATGCCGAGGATGTGGGCGGAGCGGAATAGCCGGTCGGTGTGTTCCTTCAAGCGGAAGATCGCCGTGCCCTGTTCGGCCTTGTAAGCGCGCACGCCCTCGAAGACGCCCATGCCGTAGTGCAGGGTGTGGGTAAGGACGTGGGTGGTGGCGTCGCGCCAGGGAACGAGCTTGCCGTCGTACCAGATGACGCCATCGCGGTCGGCCATGGACATGGTGAAGAGTCTCTTAACGAATGGAAAACGCCGATTTTACCGGAATCCGGACGCGGCGAGGCGGCCGCATTGTGGCACGATGCTGCCACACGGGAGACACGACATGCGATGGAAAGGAATGGTTTTCGCGCTGCTGCTGGCGCCGCTTGCCGGTTGCGCTGAGCCGCCGCGTTTCGACTACTACCTACTTGCGCTGAGCGTGGCGCCGGCATTCTGCGAGGACGAGCCGCAGCGCAAGCGGACATTCGCGCAATGCCAGGCCCCGTCCGCAACCGGGTTCAGGTCGCTGCCGTTGACCCTGCATGGGCTGTGGCCGAATCGCGCCGACCGCAAGCATCCGACGTACTGCGGCGGCGAAAGCGGCGGCGCGTTCTGCAGCCTGCCGCCGCTGCGGCTGCCGCCGCAAACGCGTGCGCGGCTGGGGCAGGTGATGCCGGCAACGGCTGATTGTCTGGACCGCTACCAGTGGGCCAAGCACGGCAGCTGTTCGGGGCTCGCCGAGGCCGAGTATTTTGCCGCCTCGACCACGCTTACCGAGCGCGTCAACCGCGCGATCGGCGGCGAGATTGCGCGCCACATGGGGCGCGAAGTCAGCCTGGCCTTTTTACGCGAGACGCTGGCCAAGGCCGATCCGGCGCTGAAGGATGCCGTCACCTTCGACTGCCAGACGCCGCGCACGCCCGATCCCGTCAAGCGCCGTCCCATGCTGCGGGAAGTGCGGGTCTATTTCGAGCGCGACCCGGCGACCGGCGGGCCGGGCGCGCTACTTGCCTACGCCCGCGCGGGCGCGAAGCATTACAACTCAGGGTGTCCGCAGGGCAGGGCCTATATCGATACGCCGCTGGATTAGGACGCGGCGGTCACGGGTCGTGACGGGAACGCACGAATTTCGGGCACGCAATGATGAACTCGTGCGGCAGGCGATGTCGATCCAGATCAGGGGGCAGGCGCCCTCCTGTCATTGCCGCGCGGGCTACATATAGGACTTGGCTTCCTCGCCCGGATTGGGAAGGCCAGCGATCCGCCAGGCTTCGCGCGGGCTGGGGAACAAGTGCTGCATGCAGTCGGCGCTTTGCCCGGTGAGATGGCATACATGGCTGAGCGCGGTCACGGTGCCATGCTTGGAGAATTCACGTCGCAAGGCGTGCAGCAGACCCAGCTGCAAATCGTTCAACTCGCCCAGTCCGTCGGCTTGGGCGACGCGGTCAGCCAGGCTTTCGCTCCACATGGCCGGATCAATCAAAAAGCCATCAGGGTCGAATACGGCGGTGCCGGGCGTATCGAGGCGAGTGTTCATGACAACCTCCTGTGATGACGCACTTATGGTTATGTATAGCACCCTCTCCACATTCAGCCAGACCTGAGTGCGAGCGCGACGTCCGCCGCCTGCGGCCGGCCAAAGTGATAGCCCTGGGCATAGTCCACGCCGAGCTCCGTCACCCACTCCAGGATGGCCTGGGTCTCGACGAACTCCGCCACTGCCAGCTTGCCGTAACCGTGTATCGCCTCGACCAGCGCCTTCACGAACAGGCGATCGTCCTCGCTGTGGTCCAGCGTGCGGATGAAGGAGCCGTCGATCTTGACGAAATCCACCGGCAGGTGTTTCAGATACTGGAAGGTGGAAAAACCGACGCCGAAATCGTCCAGCGCCAGCTTGCAGCCCAGCGCACGGATGCCGTTGAGCAGGATTTCGGCATGGGTTATCTGATTGAGCGTCGCCGTTTCGGTGATTTCCAGAATCAGCTGTTGCGGCTTGACGTCGTGCTCCTGCAGTATCCCCTGCAGCTGCGCAGGCAATTCCGGATTGTCCAGGCTGCGTGCGGACAGATTGACCGCGAGGTGCAGGCCCGGCCGGCTCGCGATCAGCGCGATGGCATGCTCCAGCACCCACTGGTCGATTTCGCGGATGAGGCCGGACGCTTCGGCTGCCGCGATCAGCGGGGCGGGAGGCAGAATCTGGCCGTCCGGCGTGTACACCCGCAGCAGTGCTTCGTAGTGTGCGGCCCGACCGGACTGAATCGCTATGATGGGTTGCAGGAACAGCGCCAGCCGGTTGTCGTGCAGCGCGTCGGTGATGAGCGCGAGCTGTTCGGTGCGGTCGAGCAGGCTTTCGCGGGTGCCGTCCGCCGGGTTGTACACGTGCCAGTTGGAACGGCCTTTGGCGCGCGCCTGGGAGAGCGCCAGATCGGCGTGGCCCAGCAGGCTTTCCGTGGTGCAGTCGGGTTGGACCATGGCAATGCCGACGCAGGCGGTGGCAATGTGCCAGTCGCGATCGCCCTTGCACAGAAAGCGTGCGGTTTGCAGCAGTTGCGCGTCTGGCAGGGGCTCGAAGAACAGGACAAATTCATCACCCCCCAGGCGGGCAGCCAGTTTGGGGGCAGGCCTGAGTTCGCGCAGACGTTCGGCCATGTTCTGGATCACCGTGTCGCCAGCGCTATGGCCGGCCAGATCGTTGATCGCCTTGAAATCGTCGAGGTCGATCAGAAGCAGCGCACCGCTCTTCAGTTCGGTCAGCGCATGCGCCAGCCGCCGCTGAAATCCCTGGCGGTTGTAGAGCCCGGTGAGGGTGTCGTAGTCGGACAGATAACTGGCCCGAGCCTGGGCGCTCTTGAGTTCGGTCAGATCCAGGCCGACCGACAGGATCAGCGGCTCGCTGTCACTTTCCTGCCCGATCAGGGAGTGCACCCAGGCAATGTTGCGCAGGCCGGCGGCAGTGGCGAGGAGCGCCTCGAAGCGCAGCGGCGCGGGATCGTGGTCAAAATGCGCCAGCAGGCGTGCGCGCCAGTCGCGGCTTTCCTGCGGGGCGATCATCTGCTTGAAATAATCCTGCCCGATCAACTGGTTTTCGGTGAGGCCGATGAGCGTTTCCACGTAGTGGTTGACCATACGGATCGCACCGTGCCGGTCCAGCGTCAGGATCAGCGCCTGCGCCGTGTCCAGCAGGCCCGAGCTGAAGTCGCGCTCGTGCGACAGGGTGTCGACCAGCTTGGCGAGATCGTTTTGCTGGGTGCGTGAAGCGGTGGCGAGCGACTCGAGCTGGCCGGCAAGTGTAAGCGCGGCCTCTTCCAGCGTGGAGAGTTCGTCGCGCGGCGGCTTGTCGTGGAATTGCAGGTGCCGACGGGCGTCCAGCCAGCGGCCCTCGCCCAGCAGCGGCAGTCCGGTGCTGACCCGGTTCATCCGCCGCATGAACCAGGCAAGCGAAATCAGCAGCACGCCCTCGGCCAGGATGAAAACCAGCAGGCCGGTGGCCAGGTTGGTCAGGAATGCCCTTTCGATCGCCCGTTCGGCATCGGTCACGTCCTTGCGCGTGATGAAGTAGGGGGTGTCGGGTGTGGCCGCTAGCGGCTTCAGTCTTTGCCATTCATACACTTTTCCGTCGCTGCGGCTGAGGGCGGATTCGAGCTGCGGGTGCTGCGGGTAGGGGGCGAATTTCGTCTTGTCCACCATGGTTTTGATTTCCGGGGTGGTGGCGGCGAGCAACTGGAGTGTCTGTCCACGGTCGACGGCGACTGCCAGGTCGCGCCCGCTGCTCTGGCCAAACGCGCTGAGGAGGCTGGACAGATCCATCGATACCACCACCACGCCGGCAGTGACGCCTGCGTGCAGTACCGGCGCCATGCCATAAAGCAGGCAGCGCTCGGCGCAATACAGGCCGCTGACGGGGCGTTCCCGGGTCAGGACTTCGGTCAGCCGGGCGCTCGTCAGATCGTTGGGCGCAAACAGGCTACCGAAGCCGGTCAGCAGCCGCTGGTCGGAATCGTATAGGCGCAGGCTTTCAAAGCCCTGGTTGAGACTGATCTGTTCCCAGTAGGGTTGCAGGACAAAGCCGGACTCCAGGTCGGGCGGGCCACCGCGGCTGGCCACCAGAAAATCGGCCAGCGCCGCACCCGCGTCCACCAGCTGACGTTCGTTCTGCTGGATCAGGAAGTTCAGCAGTGATGCGTTGCGGACTGCGCTGTCGAGTCGTGTCTGTTGCACTTCGCGGCGCAGGTTGACGTCGCTGATCCAGGTGAGCGCCACCGTGCCGATCGCCATGGCCAGCGTGAGCGGCAGCAGAAGCTTCCACTTCAGGCTGAGAAATGCGGGTAGGCGCATGTTAGAACCGGTAAGCCGCCTGCAGGAGCCACATGTTCCAGCGCTGTTCGCGGCTGAAAAGGTCGGGGTTGTCGGGGCCGGGCAGCCAGCCGGTGCCGTCGATATGGTGGTATTCCGCGCGCAGCATCAGGCTGGGCGTGGCATCCCAGCGCAGGCCCAGCGTGCTGTCACGGGCAAACATGCTGTGTGCCGGCAGGCCGGTGGCAGCCTCAAACTGGCGGCCATTCTTGTCGTTCCTGTCGCGATAGAAAATGTCATGGCGCAGCATCAACTCCCATGCTGGACGAAAGCGCCATTCACCCTGCAGATAAAACGCCTGCACTGTCCGCGAGTCGTCTGGCAGTGCCGGGCCGAAGCCGCGCCGATTGCCCTGGGGTTGGCCGTATTCCGCGGTCAGCGTCAGGGTGTCGAGTCGTTGCTGTACGGTTGCCAGCAGGTTGCGGAAACGTATTTTCCCGGCAGCCAGACTGTCCGGACTGCCGGGCGAGTAATCGGCCCTGGCGTCGGCATAGGTCAGCATCAGCGTGGTGTCGGTCGGAGCGTCCCAACGCAGCCGGGCGCCGAGGGTCCCCTTGCCTTGCAGCTTGCCAGGCCGGGTGTTGCCCAGGAACACGTATTCGACCGACTCGCTGTCGAAATCCGGGCGGACCCAGCCCAGCAAAAAATCGATCGCACCGTACTTCTGCACACTGGCGCCGTGTACGAACATGCCGGGCGCGGCGAGCAGCAGATCGCGGCTGTTGTCGATATAAACCGATTGCGGCAGCAGGATGCCGGGGCGGGTGAACGGCACGTCGCGCGTTTCGTTATACAGGCCATAGGGAAGTTTGACCTTGCCGAGCTTGAGGCCGAACTGGGTGACGTCGGTCTGGTAAAACTGCCAGTCGGCCTGGGCATAATCCAGTCGCAGGCCGTCCTGGTCGCTTTCGCCCGCACGGCGGTACAGCACCTGGCCGGACAGGCGCAGGGCATCGAGCGGCTGCCAGGACCCGTGGAGGCCGGCTTCGGTGAAATCGGTGCTGACCCTATCCTCGCTGTCGCCGAAAAACCGGTTGTCGCTGCTTCCGATCAGGCCTTGTGCCGCGAATCCCTGGACATGGTAGCGGGGACCCGCCAGGTCATCTGCCCAGGCGGGCAGTGTCGCCAGTAGCCCGCTCAGCAACAGGCTATTCCAGCCTGAGAATCTTGATGCCATCATAGACCGTGTCCTTGCTTGTGTAGCCGATTGCACCGGGGGTGGCACGCACGCGCGCCCGCATTTCGTTTTCATCTTTTACTTCGATAGGTGTGCTGGCCATGCCGCTGAAACTCAGCCGGTCCCAGGTCTGGCGAAGTCGATAGGGGTAGAGGCCGAGTTTTTCCTTGGCGAAGGCTTCATGCGCCGGATGGTCATCCGGCAAGACAAAAATCACGATGGGCTGGCGGTTGGGCCATAGCGTCTGGCGCAGGGTATAGATGTTGCGCAGGCTGGCGGCGCTGATGCTGCGACCCTCGACGCCGGGATTGACGATGATTCCGGCCGATACGGCAAGCGGGCTTGCCAGAAGCAACAGCAACACCAGCCGTCGGAAGAGAAAACGCGCGTGTGTCACTGGGCGTAGGGATTGGGTTTTATTGGGTGGCCGCTTTATAGCACGGCAACGGCCATGCGCCCAGAAGGCTGGCCGCTCAGTGGGAGGCAAGTTGTTTTACCAGCGTGCGGATGGGCGCGGGCAGGGCGGCGTCGAGCGCACTGGACAGGGGTAGCCAGATCTGCCCGGCCGGCGTGGAGCGGCGAGGCGCGAGCTGAAGCTGTACCGGCCGGATATGCAGCTTGAAATGGGTGAAGCTGTGCGTGAGTTGCGGCATCACCTGTTGGGTCAGTGCGACATGGCCGAAGTGGTCGCGGCAATGACTGGCCGGATCGGCCTCGAAGGCGAGCTCGGGCAGGCTCCACAATCCCCCCCAGATGCCTTGCGCCGGGCGTTTTTCGAGCATCAGTTCGCCGCGATCGAGCAGCAGCAGCATTTGAACCTGTTTTTCGGGCAGCGCTTTTTTGGGGCGAGGCGCGGGCAGTTCGGTGGTCCGGTGCTGCGTATACGCGATGCAGTCGGCGTTGACCGGGCAGGCGTTGCAGGCGGGCCGGCTGCGGGTGCAGACCAGCGCACCGAGATCCATCATGCCCTGGGTGTAGGCCTCGAGGGCGGTGCGCGGCAGGTGCGACTCGGCCAGCTGCCACAGCGCCGTTTCCACTTTCTTGTCGCCGGGCCAGCCGGTGATCCCGCCGTGGCGCGCCAGCACGCGTTTGACGTTGCCGTCGAGAATGGCGCAGCGCTGGCCGAATGCCAGTGCCGCAATGGCTGAGGCGGTCGAGCGCCCGACCCCGGGCAACTGCGTGATGGCGGTGACGCTGGCCGGAAAATTTCCGTTATGGCGGGAAACGATGGCGCGTGCTGCGGCATGCAGGTTGCGAGCGCGGCTGTAATAGCCGAGTCCGCTCCACAGCGCCAGCACCGCATCCTCATGCGCGGCAGCCAGAGCGGGCAGATCGGGAAAGCGCGCGACAAAACGCTCGAAATAGGGAATGACCGTGGCGACTTGGGTCTGCTGCAGCATGATCTCCGACAGCCAGATGCGGTAAGGGTCGCGCGAGGCCTGCCAGGGCAGGGCGTGGCGGCCGTGTTGCTGCTGCCAGCGGATGATGCGGGATGCAAATGAATTCACCCCGGCAGGGTAACCGGGGTGAAGGGGTGAATCAATGGAACGGATGAAAGGTTCGCAGGCCTCTTAGGCGTGGCCCAGTTTCTGGCGGAACAGGTTCATCAGCTTGCCGAACGCCGATTCGGTGATGGATTTGCGCTCGACCAGCACCGCTTCACCGCGGCGCAGTTTGTCGGCCAGGCGGTTCAGGCTGATGGAGAAGCTGTTCATGCCGTCCTGATCCGAGAACAGATAGGTGTTCTTGATGCTGCTGGCCCAACCGAGCCGTGCCCAGCGGAAGGTGCCGTCGTCGTAGTGAAATTCCACCCAGTCGCCCTTGTTCAAGGCGCGGGCACGCAGGGTGAATTCGTCTTCCACTTCGGGGGCAGTGGGCTCGGCTGCGGTCATGGGCGCGGCCGAAAGGGCCGCATCGGCTGCAGGGGTGGCTGCCAGTTCCTCGATTTCCTCGGGCGTGATGTCGGGCAGCGGAACCGGCTGGGCGTTGGGGCGTACCGCGTTGGCGTGCAGAATGACCAGGGTGGCGAAGAAACGGTCGGAGAGCTTTTCCGGCAGATCGATTTCAGCCACGCCCTCGCGCAGGCGTTTCAGCAGTCCGGGCAGAATGCGCACCAGCATCAGCCGTGCGTCCATGTCGGCCTTGGGCTGCACGCTCCAGACCAGTTCGCGCATGGTTTCGACATGGCTGTTGAAATGCGCGCCCGCTTCGCCTTCGTTGATGTAATCCAGGGTCAGCAGCTGAGCCCAGTCGCGCCGCACGAATTCACGAACAGCTTCCGCCACCGGTTGCTCCTTGAGCGCGCGGTTGATGAAGTCGTGCACGATCACCGGCGCGAGTTCTGCGCGCTCGGACTGTTTGAGCTGGGCGATATCCTGCTCCAGGCTGGCGTCCACGGTTTCTTCCAGCGTGTCTTCCAGCAGGGCGCCCATCGCCTCGAGTTCCGTGGCAGCGGAGTCAAATACGGTGATGTCCTGCTCGAAGTTGTCGAGCACGCGGCTGACGATCTGCGAAATTGCCTCCAGCCGGGTATTGCCGGCCTCGTTGTCGGGCAGGTGGACGGCAAGCGTAGCGATCGCATCGAGCATGCGGCGGACCGGATGATTCGATTGCGAGAAGAAGTTGCGGTCCAGCATCGCCGCTTTCAGCACCGGAATCTGCAGTCGCGCAATTTGCGCCTTCAGGCGATCGGGGATGGTGGCCTCGTCGAACACCACGTCGAACAGTGTGGCCACCGCGTCCACCAGTACCGCATCGAGCGGGCTTGCCGCCTGCATGACGGGGCTCTGCTGCAGGCTGCGCAGCACGTTTTGGATGGTGGCGGCTTCCAGGATGGGCAGTTCGAAACGGCCGCCGCCCGGCAGCATCATGGCGCCCGATTGAAGCTGGCTGAGCGAATCGAGCAGGCTGAACCCGGCGAGGCCCGCTGACGTTCCGCCTGCGTAGCCGCCTGCGCCCGCTGCGGGCGCGTTGCCGCCCGCCATCTGCTCGAACAGCCGGAACATGTCGCCCCCGGTTTGTCCCTGTGCGGCAAGGCCGGCACCGGCAGGTGCGGTGCTGGTCGGGCTGGCGGCAGCGCTTTGCGCCCGGTTTTTGGTGCCGACCTTGAGGTCGGGCAGGATGCCGCGGTCGATCAGGTAACGGTTGATGGATTGGTAAATCTGCGCGAGCTCGGTGGTCAGCACTAGGTCGAACTGGTTAAGCAGCACGATCCGGATGTCCTGTTCCGGCTGGATGCGGGTAATGCCGTCCAGGAGTGCTTCGCACAAGGCGCGCGGGCCAAGCGGACTGTCGTTTTCGGACAGGTCGGCACGGCCAAGCAGGTGGCCGATGCGGGCGTCCAGGGCGACCAGCTCCTCGGCGCAGTTGTAACGCAGCCGCGAAGTGGCCTTGTCGACCGCCAGCGTGATTTCAAAATCCTGGTCATCCACCAGGGAGAGTTCAGACAGTTCAGTGGCGGCGGGTTTTTCGCGGTTGTGGGCGAAATCGTTGAAGGTCTGGCAATACGCGTCCTTGCAGCCGCTGAGCAATTCATTGGCCCGTTTGTTGAGGATGCCCTGGGCGCCGTAGTAGCTGTTGCGCGTGTCCAGCAGCGGCGAACGATCGGCCATGGCTAGCAGCGTGCTTTCCATTGCCTCGGTCTGCCGGGTCAGCACACGTGTCGCGCCTTCGATCAACAGATCGCGGCAGCCATGCAGAATCGACAGGGTCTCGGCGGAGACCTGTGCACGGCGCGAACGCTCGAATTGATTGAGGTTAACTACGACTGAATTGTCTGGCATCTCGCGCTCCATGGGGTCACCTCGCGGTATCGGCGGCTGGCCGACCTTAGAGCGGGGTTATGTACGCGCGTGACCGGGATACTGCCGGTGGCCCCGCTGTCTCGGCCGCCCACTGTGGGGGCTGAGACCGGTAACTTTGCGTCCCCGTCTCGCGGCGGGTTTGCCCTGTTCGGTGGTCGGCGATGGCGTCGAAAAATCGACGCACAACCGCATAACTGGACTATCGGCCGGAGGCGGGGAAAACTTGAGCGTTCGGACCGAAAATTTCAGCCAGGGCTGGCCGATAGATGCGTTTTGAGGCGCAGCATGGCTTTGCGGGTGAGTGATTGCTCAGGTATCCGGGCGCGGCCCGCCCGGATTTCTGCCGCGAGCCGGTCGCAGTCGAGCGAAAAGCGTTGCTCGCCCTCGCTGTCGCAAAACAGCAGGTAGCCGTGCACCCCGACCCAAACCACACGCGCGGTCGTCAGGCCCTCGAATGGCGGGTCGAAATCCACCCAGTCGCCTTCCAGCAACTGCTGCGCCTGCTGCAGGACGAGATCATTTTCCGGCGTGACTGCCATCTGGTTGGCGAGCGACTCAATCTGCTGCTGCGAGACGCGCTGCGGCGTAAACGTGCTGACCACGGCCTCACGTTGTCCGACGACGGGGCGGATCCAGCATTCCTGGGTGGCGGTGATAGCGCTGAAAAAGTCTTTCAGCTGCGCAGGCTCAGCCCCTTGTGCCAGCAGCCCGCGCCGTAGTGCGGCGTTGATGGACGGAATCGATTGTAGGCGCGACTCCCGCATAGCGTTGCTGTCCGGCGCCTGCAGGCTGAGAAAAAGCTGCAGCAGGGTCAGGCAGGCTGCACGCCAGTCGGGGCCCTCCCCCGATTCGGCCACATACAGCGAGGCCATGTATGGCACCCAGGCGGCTTCAAGCCGCCGCAATACGGATTCCGGAGCGGGATAGCGTTCGGTCAGGTCGTGGAGGTTTTCCAGGGCCAGCAGGGTGCCCAACTCCTGGCGTTCGATATATTCCAGCTGTGCCACTTCCGTAGCCAGTTCGGCTTCCGTGCGCGAATTTTCGTCCACCAACCAGGCAGCAAGCACGCCGCGTGCGTGGGCAAACGCTTCGGCAGGATGGTCATGGTCATCGAGGATGGCCGCGCAGACGGCTTTGATTTGTTCGAGCGCAGGGACATGCGAGGCGCTGTGCTCGGGGAAACGGCGCGAGAACAGCCCCATCAGATCGATCAACTGGCGTGCCGGATGCTGGTCGTCGCTGAAAAAATCGGGCGCAACGAGCGCGACCCGGAGGGCCGGGATCTGCAGGTGCGCGATTGCCGCTTTGTAATGCGGCGATATGTCCGGGTCGTCGAGGATGAACTCGAACAGCCCGGCCACGGCATCCAGCACCGCGAGGTCAAACGCGCCTGTCCCGGCATGGCGTGCATCCTCCTGCAATTGCCGCAGCACCAACGCAGGCGTGCCTGGCTGAGGGCTTGCTGCGATTGGCAAACGGGTTTGCCAGCCGGCCAGGCCGTCGAGCAGGCGACGCTGCAAGGCAGGAACCTCCACTGTTGCGGTACGGGGCGGACCACTTTCGCCCCCGCGTGCGGTGGCAGACTGGATGTGCGCCAGGACGTCCTGCCCGGCGTCGGCTTCAGTCCGCCGGGGCGGCGGGACCGGGGCAGCGAGTGCGATGCGGAGCTCAGGGAGGTCCTGCGTACCGAGAAACTGGTTGAGCGCCGTGTAGGTGTGTTTCAGCGTGTCGAGCAGCGGGGCGGTGGCACCCTGGATCAGGAGGGTGCCGCACTGCGGGTCGATGCTCAGCGCATTGAGTGCGCGCGACAGTGCGCGTATGACCGGCAGCGGGCCATAGGCGTCGGCGTGATCCGGGTCGTCCAGCGCGGCCCGCCGCAACGCCTGCATGCGGCCGAACAGCAGCAACATGTCGGAGCGCAGGATTTCGGTCAGCTGGGCGGCGGTTTTTTCTTCGGCCAGTTGCCGGCTGAACGTGTCGTCGTCCACCAGTTGCAGTACGGCTGGATGGTCGCCACGGCGTTGGGTAAACGTTTCGGGCCGGTCGAGGTGGCTGCGGAACTGATCGGCGAACGCAGCGGACAATGCCTCCGGACAGGCGTTAAGCCAGTCCAGGCAGGTTTGCCCTGCTGCGATGGCCGAAGGCGTCATCTGGACCGCCAGAGTGCGCACGATCGCGTCCTGAATCGGGGCGCGGCTGCGTTGGAAGAAGTTGTCCAGTGCCTGTGCCATGCGCGCATCAGCTTCGCGCAGCAGCGCGGCAGGAGAGGGTGGGGCTGGCGGGGTATTCATGGCCTGAGCACAATAACGGCCAAGGAAACAAATTACTGATGGGTCAACCGGGAAAACGGCCGTAAACCTTGTCCTGGAGCGGGCGAAGGGAATCGAACCCTCCTCATGAGCTTGGGAAGCTCAGGTAATGCCACTATACGACGCCCGCGCGGTACTCGTGCCTACAGGGTAGAATCCGGGATGATACTGAAACTCATGCTCCCCGGATAGAAAAGAAGTGTTTTGTGATTGAACTGGTCATCAACGGCGAACCCCGCAGCTTCCCCTCCCCGCTCACTCTGACCCAGCTGATCGAGTCGCTGGATCTCGCGGGAAAACGCATCGCCATCGAAAAAAATGGCGAAATCGTCCCGCGCAGCCAGCACGCCAGCACGCCGCTGGCCAGTGGCGATCGCCTGGAAATCGTCGTCGCGGTTGGCGGCGGCTGATGGGTGAGGCGCGAAACCCCGGCCTTTACCCTGCGTTCCTAAATACGTGCCTATCCGTCACCTCATTACGCCTCACCTGAACTTATGAATCCTCTCGTCATCGCCGGAAAATCCTATTCTTCCCGCCTGCTGGTCGGCACCGGCAAGTACCAGGATTTCGAACAGACCCGCCTCGCGGTCGAAGCCTCGGGCGCGGAAATCGTCACGGTCGCCATCCGCCGCACCAACATCGGCCAGGATGCCAGCCAGCCCAGCCTGCTCGACGCGCTGCCGCCATCGAAATACACCTACCTGCCGAACACGGCCGGCTGCTACACCGCCGATGACGCCATCCGCACGCTGCGCCTGGCGCGCGAACTGCTGGACGGCCATTCCCTGGTGAAGCTCGAGGTGCTGGGCGACGCCGAATCGCTGTATCCCAACGTCGCCGAGACGATCAAGGCCGCCGAGGTGCTGGTGAAGGATGGCTTCCAGGTGATGGTCTACACTTCGGACGACCCGATCGCCGCCAAACAGCTCGAAGACATCGGCTGCGTCGCGGTGATGCCGCTGGCGAGCCTGATCGGTTCCGGCATGGGCATT
This sequence comes from Thiobacillus sp., assembly GCA_019459325.1. Classification (GTDB taxonomy): domain Bacteria; phylum Pseudomonadota; class Gammaproteobacteria; order Burkholderiales; family Thiobacillaceae; genus Thiobacillus. The sequence goes on along the minus strand of JAIBFA010000014.1, from coordinate 98,553 downwards.
CTCAACCCGTGGAATCTGCAGATCATCATCGACCGCCTGAGCGTGCCGGTGATCGTCGACGCCGGCGTCGGCACCGCCAGCGACGCCACCATCGCGATGGAGCTCGGCTGCGACGCCGTGCTGATGAATACCGCGATCGCCGGCGCCGGCAATCCTGTGCTGATGGCCTCCGCGATGAAAAAAGCGGTGGAAGCCGGGCGCGAGGCGTTTCTGGCCGGTCGCATGCCGAAGAAAATCTACCAGGCCAGCCCCAGCTCGCCGACCAGCGGCCTCATCACTGATAATAAAAGCGCGGGCAGCAAATAAGCATGAGCGATACCGGCGCGCATCCGCGCATCCGTTCCTATGTGCTGCGCGCCGGGCGCGTCGGCTCCGGCCAGGCGCGCGCGCTGGCCGAAATCGGGCCGCAGTTCATGTTGCCGTACCACGCTGCGGTGCTCGATCTCGACGCTGTTTTCGGCCGCGCTGCTCCACGTATTCTGGAAATCGGCTTCGGCATGGGCGAGGGGCTTGCCGAGATTGCCGCGGCGCATCCGGAAAACGACTACCTTGGCGTCGAGGTGCACACGCCGGGCGTCGGCGCATTGCTGAAGCAGCTCGGCGAGCGGGGGCTCACCAATGTGCGCGTCATCCAGCACGATGCCTTCGAGGTGCTGACGCAGATGCTCAAACCGGAGAGCCTGGCCGGCATCCACATCTTCTTTCCCGATCCCTGGCACAAGAAACGCCATCACAAGCGCCGCCTGATCCAGCCGCCGCTGGTGAGCCTGCTCGCCAGCCGTATTGCGCCCGGCGGCTATATTCATCTCGCCACCGACTGGCAGGACTACGCCGAGCAGATGCTGGCGGTACTCTCTGCCGAGCCTCAGTTGCAAAACACCGTGTCGGATTACGCGCCGCGCCCCGATACCCGCCCGCTCACCAAGTTCGAGCAGCGCGGCATCCGCCTGGGGCACGGGGTGTGGGATCTGGTGTTTCGCCGGACCTGATTCGCGCCGCCATGCGGCTATGATGCTGGCATGGATCTCCTCGCCCTCGTCAAATCCGCATTCGCGCTGTTTGCCATCGTCGACCCGGTCGGCGTCATCCCGATTTTCCTCATGGCCACCCAGGGCTACACGCTTGCGCAGAGCCGTGTGGCGGCGCGGCTTGCGGCGTTGACGGTGCTCGGCGTGCTGACGCTGTTCACCTTTGCCGGCGAGCCCTTGCTCATGTTTTTCGGCATCCGTCTCGCGGCCTTCTCGGTGGCGGGCGGCTTGCTGTTGTTGTTGCTGGCCCTGTCGATGGTGCAGGCGCACGTCAGCCCGCAGCGGCAGACCGAGGACGAGGCGCTGGAGGCGGAAGAGAAGGATTCGGTCGGCGTGGTGCCGCTGGGCGTGCCCCTGTTGGCTGGGCCGGGCGCGATCACCCATGTGATCGTAGCGGCGGGCACGGCACAAGGCGATGTGCTGCACCAAGGTCTGTTGCTGTTTCCGGTGGTGCTGGTGGCCTTGTCGGTGTGGCTGGCGTTTCGAGCGGCGCCGATGATTGCGCGGCGGCTCGGCAAAACCGGGATCCACGTCGTCACGCGCTTGATGGGCCTGATCATCGCGGCGATTTCGGTCGAGATGATTGCGAGCGGCCTGGGCAAGCTGTTCCCGGGTTTGCTGGCCTGATCGGGTGCATCGCGCACCGATAGAGCGCATGCCGCCGACAACGCACCCGTCATCCTCGCGTTCTATCATGAGTTCACTGCTGGCACGATTGCTGCGCCATGCAGACAACCACCCCAAAGGAGTCAAGCATGGAATTCGGTATCGTCGGACTGGGTCGCATGGGCGGCAACATGGCGCGGCGGCTGGCGCGCAAGGGCGCGCAGATCGCGCTGTTCAACCGCAGTTTTGATGTGACGCAAAGCCTGGCTGAAGAAACGGGTCATCTCGCCTGTGACAGCCTGCAAGCCCTGGTCGATGCGCTCGCCACGCCGCGCATCGTGTGGCTGATGCTGCCTGCCGGCGACGCAACGGAAGCGACGTTGCAAGCCTTGCGGCCGATGCTGGCGCCGGGCGATCTGGTGGTGGACGGAGGCAACTCGTTCTACAAGGATGTGCAGCGCCGCACTGCCTGGCTGGCCGAACGCGAGATCGAATTTTCCGACGTCGGGGTGTCCGGGGGGGTCTGGGGGCTCGAGAACGGCTACTGCCTCATGTTCGGCGCGAGCGACGCGGCCGCGGCCCGGCTCCGGCCCTACATGGAAAAACTCGCCCCCGCTGCGGACCGAGGCTGGCTGCATTGCGGAATGGTCGGCTCCGGGCATTTCGTCAAGATGGTTCATAACGGCATCGAGTACGGCATGATGCAGGCGTTGGCCGAGGGCTTCGCGCTGATGCAAAACAAGCCGGGGTTTGCGCTGGATCTCGGCGACATTGCCGAACTGTGGCGCCACGGCAGTGTGGTGCAATCGTGGCTGCTTGATTTGTCGGCGGATTTTCTGGCGCAGGATCAAACACTAGAGAACGTCCTGCCTTATGTCGGCGACTCCGGAGAAGGACGCTGGACCGCGCTTGAAGCGATCGAGCAGGGGGTTCCCGCGCCGGTGATGACGCTGTCCCTGATGATGCGTTTTGCCAGCCAGGGCAAGAGCGATTACGCCAGCAAGATGCTGGCGAAAATGCGCCAGGGATTCGGCGGCCACGCCGTGAAGGAGGTCTGAGATGAACCTGGGCAAAAATTCGGCAACCGACAATCTGCCGTGTTCGTTCGTGATTTTCGGCGCAACCGGCAACCTTGCGTCCAACAAGCTTCTGCCTGCGCTGTATCACCTGGAGGCTGCCGCGCGGCTGGCGGAGTCGCTCACGATCATCGCGTTTTCGCGGCGTGACTGGACGACGGAAAGCTGGCGTGAACATATGCGCGAGACGCTCAAGGACAAGATCAAGGGCTCGCTCGACACGCCGGTCTTCGATCGCTTCATTGCGCGCTTCAGCTATTTCAAGGGGGATCTCAATGACGTTGCCTCCTACCGTGCGCTGGCCGAGCGGATGCCGCCGGAATCGGCTTGTTCGAGCGCGGTGTTCTATCTCGCGATCAAGCCTGCTGAATTCGGCGCCGTGATCCAGAATCTCGAAGCCGCGGGACTCAACAAGCCGCGCGGCCTGAACCGCGTCGTGATCGAAAAGCCTTTTGGCGAAGACCTGGAATCGGCGCAGATGCTCAATCGCCTGCTCCACCAGCATTTCGACGAAGAGCAGGTTTACCGCATTGATCACTTTCTCGGCAAGGAAACAGTGCAGAACCTGCTCGTCTTCCGTTTCGCCAACACGTTGATCGAGCCCTTGTGGAACCGCAATTTCATCGACCATGTGCAGATCACCGTGGCCGAGTCGATCGGCATCGAGAACCGTGCCGATTACTACGATCGTGCTGGCGCGCTGCGCGACATGCTGCAGAACCACCTGATGCAGCTGCTCACCGTCGTCGCGATGGAGCCGCCCGCCGCGCTCGAAGCCGACGCGCTGCAGGACGAAAAGGTGAAGGTGCTGCGCTCGATCCGTCCGATCGCCAAGCGTGCGGTGCACGCGCATGCGCTGCGTGCGCAATACACCCGCGGCACGATCGATGGAAAACCCGTAGTGGGCTACCAGCAGGAAGAAAACGTCGAGCCGAATTCCATCACCGAAACCTTCGTTGCAGCCAAGTTCTACATCGACAACTGGCGCTGGCGCGGGGTGCCGTTCTATCTGCGTACCGGCAAGCGCATGCCTCACCAGACCTCGATGATCGCGATCCGCTTCCGTCATCCGCCGCAGCAACTGTTCCGTGAAACCCCACTCGAGTCGATCGATCCCAACTGGATCCTGCTGTCGATCCAGCCCGACGAATCGATGCGCATGGAAATCCATGTCAAGCAACCCGGGCTCGACATGGACACGCGCTTGATGCAGATGAATTCGAGTTTCCTGAAGACCGACGAGCAGACGCTCGACGCATACGAAACCCTGCTGCTCGACGTCATCGAGGGCGATCGCTCGCTGTTCCTTCGCTTCGACGAAATCGAATGGGCGTGGCGGGTGGTCGATCCTATCCTCAAGCACTGGGCGGTCGAGCGCGAATACATCCCGACCTACGCCGCCGGCAGTTGGGGCTCGGCCGACGCCAATCGTCTGTTCGACAGCGACGACCAGGTCTGGCGCAACGAACTTTAAGAGAGTTGCCAAATTGAAATTAGCCGAGTTATGACGCTGCCGGAATGGCGGGTGTTTGCCGATGCCGACACGCTGGTGGGAGCACTGGCCGATGCGCTGTGTGCCGAAGCCAAGGCTGCCATCGCAGCGCGTGGCGTGTTTCATCTGGTGCTGGCAGGCGGCAGCACGCCGCTTGCCCTGTACCGCGCGTTGGCTGACCGGCACGCAGGCGATGCGCATTGGCAGGTCTGGTACGGCGATGAACGCTGTCTGCCGGCAGACCATCCCGAGCGCAACAGCGTCATGATTGAAGCGGCCTGGCTTGCGGCTTCACGCATCCCGCCCGAAAACCGTCGCCCGATCCCGGCCGAGCTGGGCGTGATCGAAGCCGCTGCTCGCTATGCCGGCTGGCTGGAAGACGTGGCGGATTTTGATGTGGCGTTGCTCGGCATGGGCGAAGACGGCCACACTGCCAGCTTGTTTCCCGGCCATGACTGGGGGAGCTCGCCGGATGCTCGGGACGTGTTGGCGGTTCACGCGGCGCCGAAACCGCCGTCCGAGCGGGTGAGCCTGTCAGTAGCGCGGCTGGGCCGCAGTCGGCGCGTGTGGTTTATGGTCACCGGCTCGGGCAAGCGCGAAGCGCTGACGCGCTGGCAAAGCGGGACAGTCTTGCCGGTGTCGGTCGTGCAGGGAGAACAGGAAACCGTGGTCTGGCTCGATGTTGCGGCCCAGCCGGCTGTGGCTTGATCACCCTTGCGGGTCGGGTTCCTTGTCGGCGGCTTTGTCCGCTGCTTTTTTGGGCTTGCTCGCCGCGGCCGCCAGCATCGCCTGCCGCGACACCGGGGTTTCCAGGCTGATGCGCCCAAGGGTACCGGTGCGGTAATCGGTCAGCAGGATCATCGCGGCCTTTTCCAGATCGAGTTCGCCGCCGCGTCCCTTCAAAACGCAGCCGCGTTTTTTCGCCACCGCCTCCAGCACGCCGGGCGCGTCGAGTCCGTCGACCGAAAAACCGTAACGCGCCTTCAGCAGGGCCGGATAGCGCTCAAGCAGGATGCCCGCCAGAAACACCGCCACTTCCTCGTCGATCACCGCGTTGCGGCCGATGGCGTGGCTGGCCGCCAGCATGAAGCCGTCGGAATCGTGCTCGATTTTCGGCCAGGTCATTCCCGGCGTGTCGACCAGCGTCAGGCGCGGCGAGAGATTGATGCGCTGCTGCGATTTGGTCACTGCGGGCTCGTCGCCGACCGCCGCCACCCGGCGCTTCACCAGCGCATTCAGCAGGGTGGATTTGCCGACGTTGGGAATGCCCATGATCATCAGCCGCAGTGGCTTGAAGGTGTCGTCGCGGTGCGGCGCCAGCTTTTGCGCCAGCGCCGGCAGCTTCGCCACGTCGGCCGGTTTCTTAGCGGATATCGCCACCGCCAGCACGCCGGGCTGCTTGTTGAAATACTCCAGCCAGGCGCGGGTGGCCTCAGGGTCGGCCAGGTCGGCCTTGTTCAGCAGCTTGAGGCAGGCGCGCTGCCGATGCGTTCGCAGCTCGTGAATCATCGGGTTGCTGCCGGCCTCAGGCAGGCGGGCGTCGAGCACCTCGACCACCACGTCGATCTGCGCCATCGTCTCCGCCGCCTTCTTGCGCGCGGTGGTCATGTGACCGGGGAACCACTGGATAGCCATGTCGTGCGTGTGTTCCGGAAAGTTGGGGATTATCCCATCTGTTGCATTGGGCTGTCGTTTGAATCTGCGTTACCCAATTTGCTTATGCTGGGACGCCCCTGCCATCAATGCATAGACAATTCCGGAAATCGCCGTCAAAACTATTTCACCTTAAATAATCTTGCGCATGGGCATTTTTGTGGACTTACAATTTTTTTCTCACAAAACTTCAAGCAGGCTTCATACGTTGGTTGATCGCTAAACCAATCCAATCCTAACCAACCGGCATTACCGTAAGGGATCATTTCGCCACAACTACCGGCCGCCGTCGGATACGCCTCCCGCAGGATGGTTTTGTATTCGGGTTGCTTGTAGCCTTCATACAGAGCCCTGACCGTCTCCGCTGAAACGAGGCGTTGTCCCGTCTTTTCCGCTTCGCTGTCGGGCGATGAAAAAATCAAATTCGGTGTTTTGAATTGCACTGGTAATTCTTGAAGCGCGATGCGTTGCCAGGACTTGTCTTGATATTTGAAGACAACATAAGGCGGGTTAGGTCGCCCCCACTTGTTGTAGGACAGGCATCCCATCGGATAAGCCACCAAATAAGCCGTGTCTTTGCGAATTTCCAGTTGCATGGGCAAAAAACTGGCGCCGCCAACATCCTGGGTAAAGTTGTCTTCCCAGGTCACGCTTTCATTCTTGCCGGGCAGAGTGAAGGTTAGGCGCTGCGCCTTGATGGGCGGCCTCTGACCAAGCTCATGTTTTCCCCCGCGCTCGACTGACCGCTCAACAATAATCGTGGTGCCGTCGTGCAGCAGCACTTCTTCTTTCCAGCTGGTCTTACCACCCATCGCGCAGGCGCTCATGCCGGCCCCCAGGATGATCAGCGAAATTCCTAACAGCCAATTCGTCATTTGAGTTGTTCTTTTCACGCTACGAGCCTCAATTCACAATCGTTTCTCATCCTTCACAGGCCGTGTTTTGCCTTTTGACCAGTCTTAACCGGCTCCGCCACCGCTGCCCACGCCATGCGCGGCAGCGAGCACCAGCGCGTCGAAGTCGGCTGCACTCATCAGCCCGCGTTCGGCGACGATGTCGCGCACCGGGCGACCGGATTTTTCCGAGTCCTTGGCGACTTCGGCGGCCTGGTTGTAGCCGATCTGGGTGTTGAGCAGAGTGGCGAGCGCGACGCTCTGGTGGATGAAGAAGGCGCAGCGTTCGCGGTTGACGACGATGCCCTTGAGGTTCTTCTCGGTGGCTGCGTTCATCGCGTTGGTCAGCCAGTCCATGGCGTCGAACAGCGCGCTGCCCAGGGCCGGCATCATCACGTTCAGTTCCATCTGCCCCGCCTGCACCATATAGGACACCGCGGCATCCTGCCCCAGCACCTGGAAACACACCTGGTTGAGCATTTCGAACATCACCGGGTTGACCTTGCCGGGCATGATGCTTGAGCCCGGCTGCACCGGCGGCAACTGGATTTCGCCGAGACCGGTGCGCGGGCCGGAAGCAAGCAGGCGCAGGTCGTTGGAGATGCGGGTGAGTTCCAGCGCGAGGTTGCGGATTTCGCCCGACAACCGAGCAAGATCGTTCATCGACTGCATCTGCGCGACCAGCTGGCCGACGCGGATCGGCTCGCCGGTGAGCTTCGCCAGTTCGGCGGCGGCGCGCGCCGGGTAATCGGGCGAGGTGTTGAGTCCGGTCCCGGCGGCGGAACCGCCCAGGCCAATTTCGCACAAGGCGGGGCGAACGGCGTCGAGTGCAGCGGCGCAACGGCTGAGCGTCCACGCATAGCCGGAAAATTCCTGCCCCAGCGTGGTCGGCACCGCGTCCTGCAGGTGGGTACGGCCGGACTTTACCGTGTCCTTCTCGCGCTCGGCGAGCCGACTGAACTCCGCTGCCATGGCGTGCACCGCCGCGGTCAGGTGCGGCAGCTTGGCCAGCAACGCGAGGCGGATTGCAGTGGGAATGGTGTCGTTGGTCGATTGCCCCATGTTGACGTCGTCGTTGGGGTTGACCGGCTTATAGGTGCCTTTTTCCCCGCCCAGCGCGACGTTGGCGAGGTTGGCGATGACCTCGTTGCTGTTCATGTTGTGGCTGGTGCCGGCGCCGGCCTGGAAGCGGTCGACCACGAACTGGTCGTCATGCTCGCCCGCGAGGATTTTTTCGCAGGCGGCGACGATGGCATTGCGTTTTTCTTCCGGCAGCCAGCCCGGTTGGCAGTTGGCGTGCGCGGCGGCAAGTTTGATCCGCACATGCGCTAGTACGAAATCCTTATCCGGCCGGCGTCCCGAAATGGGAAAATTGGCCACGGCGCGCGCCGTTTGTGCGCCATACCAGGCATCCTTGGGAACCTGGACCTCGCCGAGGGAGTCTTTCTCGATGCGGAATTCATTCATGATGGAAATAACAATGCAAACGTTACAAAGAACCCGATTTTATCCGATGTGGCTGGCCGTCCTGCTGCTGGCATTGCCGGCGTCATGGGCGCAGGCGGGGGATTTCCGGGTGACCGACACCACCGGCAAGACCCACACGCTATCCGGATACAAGGGCAAGTGGGTGCTGGTGAATTACTGGGCAACCTGGTGCCCGCCCTGTCTGGAGGAAATTCCCGACCTGATCGCACTCCACGAAAACAAAAAGAACAATCTCGTCGTTATCGGTGTGGCCATGGATTACCGCAATGCCAAGCAGGTGACCGACTTCGCCGAGGGGTTGCTGGTCGAATACCCGATCGTGCTGGGCAACCCACAGGTGGTACGCCAGATCGGGCCGGTACAGGGCTTGCCGACCACCTATCTGTTCAACCCGGAGGGTAAAATGGTCGCGCAGCAAGTGGGATTGATTACCCGTGAGGCGGTGGAACAATACATCGCCGGCAAATCGCCCCGCCCGAAAAAATAATTCTGTCTGCAACACGAGGAGACACCATGCGCCAACTGCTTATCGCGTTTTTCCTGTTATTGGCTGCGCCCGCTTGGGCAGAGACGCGCGATCCGGTCAACCATTTCTTTCAGCCCAAGTTCGGCGATTTTCAGGCCGAACTCGACTTGGCAAAGCAGCAGGGAAAAAAGGGCGTCTTTCTTTTCTTTGAAATGGACGACTGCCCGTTTTGCGAGCGCATGAAAACCACCATCCTCAACCAGTCTGACGTCCAGGAAGCGTTCCGTTCCCAGTTTCTTCTGTATTCGATCGACGTCAATGGCGACACGGAAATGACCGATTTCCAGGGCAAGCACCTTACCGAAAAGGCCTTTGCCTTCGCCCATCGCGTGCGTGCCACGCCTGCGCTTCTGTTCTTCGACCTCGACGGCAAACTGGTCGCGCGCCATACCGGCCCCACCAAGGACAAGGCCCAGTTCCTGCTGCTCGGCCGGTACGTTGCCGAGGGCGCCTACGCCACCCAGCCCTTCACCAAGTACAATCAAGGCAAATGAGCCGCGTTGCTTGGGGCGCGCTGCTGGCGTGCGGGCTTTCCAGCGCGGGGGGGGCGGAGCCACTCACGCTGGACGAGGCGCTGGCGACCGTGAGCGCTGCCCACCCTGATCGCCGCGTGGCGGAGAGCGAACTGGCGCTGTCGCGTGCCGACCGTGAACAGGCGGCGAGCCGGCAGGATTTCAGCCTGTTTCTCGACGGCAGCCTGCGCAATGGACGGCGCCCGGACGGTGACTGGAAGCCTGACAATGTCGGCCGCATCGTGGCGCGCAAGCCGCTGCTCGATTTCGGCCGCAGCAACCAGGCCATTGCTGCTGCAGATCAGGAGATCGCCGCCCGCCAGGCCGCGCTCATGAACGTCGAAAACCTGCGCCGCATCGACATCATGGCGCGTTACTTCGACGTACTGCTGGCCGATATGCAATACGCTGCCGACAACGAATTCATGGCCGTGGCCTACGTGTCGTGGGACAACGCCAGTGATCGCCTGGAAGTGGGCCAGATCAGCCAGCCCGAGCTGCTGCGGCTGGAAGCCGACTATCAGGACATCCGCGAGCGCCGCAATGCCAGCCTGCAGCGCATGCGCAGCACGCGGCAGAAACTCGCCCACGCCATCCTCCGCCCGGACGAACTGCCTGCCGAACTGGTCGTGCCTGCCCTCAAGGACAATGCCAGACCGGTGCCGGCATATGACGCCCTGCTGGCCTGGATAATGAAGAAAAATCCGCGCGTGTTGGCGCTACAGGCCCAGGTGGCTGCAGCCGATGCGCGGCTTGCTGCAGTGCGGGCGGAGCGTAATCCGGCGCTGGATGCCGAAGTGATCGGCGGCGGCTATAGCCGCGAATCAACCACCCGTGATGAACTTAGCGCCGGGCTGGTGTTCAACATTCCGCTGTATCAGGGCAGGCGCGTGGATGCCCGGGTGGCAAGCGTACTGGCGCAAAAGGAACGCAGCGCCGCCGAACTGGACAAGCTTAAGCTCGATCTGGCAGACACCCTGCTCGCCACCCTGCAGGAAATCGAATGGCTGCGCGGCAGCAGCCGTGCCGCGGCCGACAAGCAGATCGAATACCGCGACTGGGCGCTGGAGCGCGCACGTGCGGAATACGAACTCGAACTGAAAACCAATCTGGGTGCCAGCATGGCCGAAACCCAGATGGCGCAACTGCGCCGCAAGCAGGTGGAATACCGGCTGGCGCTTGCTTTGGCGCGCCTGGAGGCATTGTCCGGCGGCAGTCTGCCGCCTGTTGAGGGAGCACAGGAATGAAGCAGCGCATTGTGGCCATCGCACTGGCCGGGTTGGGTCTGGTGGGCGCAAGCCCGCTCTGGGCAGCAGACAAGGTCGAGCTCACCACCCGCGTGTCCGGCGTGGTCGATCAAGTGCTGGTGAAGCCCGGGCAGCGCGTGAAGAAAGGCGCCGTGCTGTTGCGACTGGACAAGACGGTGCTGCAGGCCCGTCTTGACGAAGCGGCGGCAGAGCTGACGCGTGCGCAGGCCGATGAAGGGGATGCCAAGCGCGAACTGGAACGGGCGCAGGAGCTGTTTAATCGCACCGTGTCATCGACCAGCGAACTCGACGCGGCTACGCTGCGTTATGCGCGTGCGCAAGCCGCCCTGTCGGGTGCCAATGCGCGTCGCGCGATTGCGCAAAAGAATCTGAGTGACGCTGAACTCAAGGCGCCGTTTGACGGCGTGGTCAGCGCGGTACCGGGGGCTCCGGGTACCGTGGTGGCAGCGGACTGCCAACCCAGGCCGCTGGTCATTCTGGATCCGGGTCGTCCCTGAACCGGACAAACTGCCCGGCCAGCTTGAACCCGCTCAGTGCCGGAATCCGATCCCGATTCCGGGAAGGATCACTCGGCACATCTTTCAGCGGCCCATGCGTTTGGCAACTTCGGCTTCCATTTCAGCTGCCTGATGGGGTGAAGCCACTGCGGCGATCACCTTGTGACACATCGGCAGGATGGCCTTGAACCCTGCCATGTCCTGCACTTCGCTCATCTTGCGATAGGCCGGGGACTTGGTTCCCACCAGCGCGGCCATGAATTCCAGCACATAGCTGCGACTCGCTTCCAGGTTTGCTGCAGATTGCGCGGATACGGCCGGGGCTGACGGAGCTGCCGAAATGACAGCCGACGGGGCCGGGGTACCCTGGCTGCTTGCCATGTTGCGCAAGGCCTGGATAAAGCCGCTTTGCAGCAGGTCATTCACCATCGCTTCCAGGTCGGCGCAGTTGGGCAGTTTGCTCCGCAGTTCGGCAAACGAGGTGCCGTTGCCCACGCTGAACAAGATTTGCCGCTGCTTGGGCCGCAAGGTGTGGCCGAGGTTGAAGATTTCTTCCTGTCCCTTAACCGTGCGGGACAATTGCATTGTCATGTCCATGGTCGCCTCCGTTGCTTTAATACAGGTGAACTGCCTGTACCTGGCTATTTGCATAGCGTGTGCCAGCGGCGGGTTATCAGCCCATATGATTGATATTAAATGGGTTTATTTGGGTGGGCGAAACGGTGGCGAGGCGCAAAAAGCAGTGAAAACGACGACGGGGTGACGACCGGTTGAAATTTCGACAGATGGCGGCTGAAGGTCAGGGGACTGCCTCCTGTCCGTGGGTGCGCTTGTCGGAATGGGTGGGGCTTACGAAAGCCTTTATTTTCCCGGATCGCCCGCTTGCGCGTATCGAACGCGCAGCGATTCGATGGCATCCGGTGGACGAATCTGGGGTATTGGAGAGCCGACCTCCCAGCGCATGACGTGCAGGGCTTCGTTGGAAAAACTTCAGCTGCGTGATGCGACGGAGGTGTCTGCCGACTTGGTGCCGGGGGCGTAGTCCCAGTGGCGCTTCCAGGCGCCGACAACAAGGTTGGGGTATTCCGGGCGTCCGAGACTGCCGTTGTAGCGCCCCAACGCGCGGAATAAATCGCCGCGTTCGATGTCGATGTAGTGGCGCAGGATCAGGGCACCATATCTCAAGTTGGTGCGCAGCTGGAACAGGTTGTGATCGGGATTGCCGATGGTCTTGACCCAGAACGGCATCACCTGGGTGTAGCCGCGCGCACCCACCGGCGATACCGCGTATTTGCGAAAACCGCTTTCGACCTGGATCAGACCGAGCATGAGTTGCGGATCGACCCCGGCGCGCGAGGCTTCCCAGTGCAGGGTAGTGAGAAACTCCAGCCGTTCGCCTTCGTCCGGTATGCGCTTGGCGAGCCGGCGCGACATTTCCTTCAGCCAGGCGGCCTCATCCGCGACGTTGCTGAATGCAGTGCGGGTCACCGCGGTGTCGGCCAGCGCGCGCTGCAGCGACGAACGCACGTTGGCCGACATCGCCTCTTCGCGCTGTCCGCCCGCATGAGCGGGCAGGGTCAGCAGCAGGGCGGCGAGCAACAGGCCGATGTGCGTTGTCTTGTTCATGTCAGCTCTCCAGCAAACCTTTCAAAAATTCTACGGCGTCGGCCAGCGCGAGCTTTTGCGCCTCGCCGCTTTGGCCGGGCTTGGCCTGGCGCGGCTGGTACTCGACCACCCCATCTTTCAGCCCGCGCTCGCCCACCGTGATGCGGTGCGGGATGCCGATCAGCTCGGCGTCGGCAAACATCACGCCGGGGCGCTCGTCGCGGTCGTCCAGCAACACGTCGAACCCGGCTGCAGAAAGCTCAGCATACAACGTATCGGCGGCAGTTTTAACCAACTCGCTCTTGCCATAGCCGATCGCCACAATCACCAGCAAGAACGGTGCCATCGTCTGCGGCCAGATGATGCCTTTCTCGTCATGGTTCTGCTCGATGGCCGAGGCCACGATGCGCGACACGCCGATGCCGTAGCAGCCCATTTCCATCGCCTGCGCCTTGCCCGCTTCGTCCAGGTAGGTGGCGTTCATCGCCTGGGAATACTTGTTGCCGAGCTGGAACACGTGGCCGACCTCGATGCCGCGGCACAGTTGCAGGGTGCCCTGGCCGTCCGGGCTGGGGTCGCCCGGGCTTACGTTCCTTATATCGGCCACCACATCAGGTTCCTGCAGGTCGCGGCCGAAATTGACCCCGGCGAGGTGGAGTTTGGGCTTGTTGGCGCCGCAGACGAAATCGCTCATCGCGGCGACTGTGCGGTCCGCGATGACCCTGATTTTGGCGCGGTCGATCCCGACCGGTCCGAGGAAGCCGGGCGGGCAGTCGAAAGCGGCGCGGATCTCGGCTTCGTTGGCCAGGCGGAAATCCGCCATGCCGTCGAGCTTGCCGAATTTGACTTCGTTCAGCATGTGATCGCCGCGCAGCAACAGAACGACCATCGCGTCGCCTGCCATGACGGCGATGAGCTTGACGGTGCGGGCGAGCGGGATGTCGAGCAGGGCGGCGACGTCCTCGCAGGTGGTCTGTTTGGGCGTGTCGACCTCGCGCAGGGTTTCCTGCGGCGCGGCGCGCGGCGTCGCGGGGGCGAGCGCCTCGGCGAGCTCGACGTTGGCGGCGTAGCCGGAATCCGGGCAGTAGGCGATCAGGTCCTCGCCGGAATCGGCCAGCACGTGGAATTCGTGTGAGGCCGAGCCGCCGATGGCGCCGGTGTCGGCGGCCACAGGGCGGAAAGTCAGCCCCAGCCGGCTGAAAATCCGCCCGTAGGCGTCATACATGGTCCGATAGGTGGCGGCGAGGCTGTCCTTGCTGGCGTGGAAGGAATACGCGTCCTTCATCAGGAATTCGCGCGCGCGCATGACGCCGAAGCGCGGGCGGATCTCGTCGCGGAACTTCATCTGGATCTGGTAGAAATTGATCGGCAACTGGCGGTAACTCTTGATTTCGCGCCGCGCCACGTCGGTGATGACTTCCTCGTGGGTGGGGCCGAAGCAGAAATCGCGCTGATGTCGATCCTTGATTTTCAGCATCTGCGGGCCGAACACCGCCCAGCGCCCGGTTTCCTCCCATAACTCGGCAGGCTGCACCGCCGGCATCAAGAGTTCGATCGCGCCGGCGCGGTTCATTTCCTCGCGCACCACCGCCTCGACCCGGCGCAGCACGCGCAGTCCCAGCGGCATCCAGGTATACAAGCCCGAACCCAGACGCTTGATGAGGCCGGCGCGCAGCATCAGTTTGTGGCTGACAAGCTCGGCTTCGGACGGGGCTTCCTTGGTGGTGGAAATGAAAAACTGGGTGGCGCGCATGGTGGGGCAGTCGGGACGAAAAGCGGCATTTTAGCGTGCAGACGTGTAATCTTTCGCCCTCGATTTTGGGGCAGGACAGCAATGCGCTTGAAGTTCGGTAAACGCCAGGCAACAGACGACGGATTGGAAGTGACCGAGGAACGCGGCATGCGCGTGCTGCATCTGGGCAGCCGCGCGATCCAGAGCGCAATGCGGGTGAGTCGGCCGTGGGATCTGGAACTCGCCTACACCCGCGCGATGATGGGGGTCTTGATGTTCAACCCGATGCCGCAGGACGTGCTGATGATCGGTCTGGGCGGCGGCTCGCTCGCCAAGTTCATCCGCAAGCAGCGCCCGCAGACGCGCATCACCGCGGTGGAGATCGATCCGCGGGTGATCGCCGCCGCCCGCACGCATTTCGAGCTGCCGCCGGACGACGACACGCTCACCGTCATCGAGGCCGACGGCGCGCTGTATGTGCGCCAGCATTCCGGCAGTGCCGATGTCATCCTGCTCGACGGCTTCGATGCCGGCAATCAGGTGGAGGCGCTGGCGACGCAGACGTTTTATGCCGCCTGCCGCCGCGTGCTGAAGCCGGGCGGCATTCTGGTTGTGAATTTATGGGGACGCGACAGCGAATTCGCCGAGTATTTTGCGCGCCTGACGCGCGCGTTCGACGGCGAGGTCGGCTGGCTTTCGGTGCAGAACAAGACCAACGTCATCGTGTTTGCATTTGCCGAGCCAGGCGCAGTGGCGCGACTCGACGCGATACAGCCACGGCTGGGCGATCTGTCCAAACGCTATGGACTCGATCTACGTGGTTTTGCACGCGATTTTCAGTGGTCAGAGGGCGTTGCCCCCCTGCTTAAGTAAGGCGCCTTGCCGAGATCATGCAGTCGCACGCTTTCATCGTCCGAGCCGGAGGCCAGCGTATGTCCATCGGGGCTGAAACGGATGATCGTGCCGCATAGCTTGTGCGCCTGGTAGCGCTTCACCACCCTGAAGTCGGCGGTGTCGAGGACGCGAATGGCGGAGTCGGTATGGCGTCCCAGTGTGGCCAGATACCGACCGTCCGGGCTGAAGGCCACCGAGGTCAGCAAGCCGTGATGTTCGGTCGGAATCGAGCGCAGTTCGCCGCTGGCGACATCCCATACACTGAGACGGAACCAGTTGCCTGCCGCCAGGGTGCGGCCGCTCGGGCTGAATTGCAGATCATGCGGGGTGCGCGGGGAGGAGAGAACGGCGCGGGGGGTGAAAGCCGGGTCCAGCAGCAGGATGCGCCTTTTGAGGCCGACTGCCAGCTGCGCTTCATGCGCGCTGAGCGCTACCACGCTGCCGCCCACGGGAGTCTCATGCAGGGGGTGCAGGCTGTCCGCAGACCAGATGCGCAACCGCCCGTCAGTGTGGCCACTGACCACATGGCCCTGAAACAGCGCCAGCGCAGTCACTGCAGCGCCTTCATGCTGCGCCTTGATCCGGTCATCCTGCCAGAGAATCAGGCTGCCATCGTCGCCGCCGCTGACAAACCCGCCTGAGGGCAAGGGCAGGATCGCGCGCACCGCACGGCGATGGCCGGACACCCCATAGAGCGATCGCCGTGTGTCGGCGTCCCATACCCGAATGTCGCCCCGGAACCCCGCGCTGATGAAGCTCCGCCCATCCACCGTGTAGGCGAGGGCGGTGGTGCCGAATTCATGGGATCCCGCCAGCACGTGATCCGGCGGATCGGCCGTCATCAGATTTGAGCAGCCAGACAAAAAATGAATAAAAACAATGATTAACATCAGGTTTTTAGTCATGGCGGGTTTGCAATTTCCGGCGGGTGTGAAAGAATGCAGGTAATCGAACTTTATTGATGGTGGCGGCCATGATCGACCGAGAAGGGTACCGCCCGAACGTAGGCATTATATTGTGCAACGCGCACAACCAGGTCTTCTGGGGCAAGCGCGTCAACCAGCACGCCTGGCAGTTTCCCCAAGGCGGCATCAACGCAGGGGAAACGCCGGAACAGGCCATGTTCCGGGAACTGGAAGAAGAAGTGGGCTTGCAGCCCGGGCATGTGCGCATTCTGGGGCGCACCCGCGAATGGTTGCGTTACGACGTGCCTCCCCACTGGACGCGGCGCGACAGCCGCGGCCTCTATCGCGGCCAGAAGCAGATCTGGTTTTTGCTGCGCCTGACCGGGCGTGATTGCGATGTCTCGCTGCGTGCCAGCAACCGCCCCGAGTTCGATGCTTGGCGCTGGAACGAATACTGGGTACCGATGGATGCCGTGGTCGATTTCAAGCGCGAGGTCTACCGCCTGGCGCTTGAGGAACTCGAGCGCTATCTGCACAAGGACGTGCGTTTTTTGCGGCAACGTGCACGCCGCCTGTGCGACCGCCGCGGAGCGGTACTGGACTTGCAGCTAAAGCCTTGAGCTGCTGGACGTCGGAGGCGTGATGAAGATACGGATTTATGCTTCAACCACGCTGACGGCCGATGCCGATGTAGTTCCGGGTGTGCCTTTGTGGCAGCTTGCGCCCACGCGCGACAGCGCCGGGGTGCTGCTGACCGATTTCATGATGCTGATCCCGCGCCTGCGCAGCCGGCCGAGCGCCGAGATCGAGCGCGCCTCGCGCGATATTCAGGCTGTGCTGGCCTTGCACCAGGATGTGGTGTTCGCTGACCTCAACCTCAAACTCAATCTGCTGTGGGTGTCGCTGCGCCCTCGGCAAGGCGCGATCAGCGAACTGGTCGCGGCGATCCGCTTGCGCGTTCCCGAGGCCGTGCTGGTGGCGCATTACGCCGAGCCCCGTTAAGCCCACCTGATGACGTCCGGACAGGCCTGTATATCCCTGCGAATGGCAGGGAATCCCGCGCCCGTTCTGCGTTTCCGTTCACCTAAAGCGGCGGAATTCGTTAAAATGAGCGATTGCTAATTAACCCGCTGGAGCAACCATGGCCGTTTCTGAACTTCAGGTGCAGACCGCACTAAAAGAGTTGGTCGACCCCAACACCCAAAAAGATTACGTCTCGACCAAATCTGCCCGCAACATCAAGATCGACGGCGGTTCCGTGTCGGTCGACATCCTGCTGAGCTATCCGGCGCAGAGCCAACTGGCCACCATCAAACAGCAGATCGAAGACAAGCTCAAAAGCATCGAAGGCGTCACCAGCGCCACCGCAAACGTCAGCTTCAAGATCGTTTCGCACAGCGTGCAGCGTGGCGTGAAACTGATTCCCAACGTCAAGAACATCATCGCCGTGGCCTCCGGCAAGGGCGGCGTCGGCAAATCCACCACCGCCGTCAACCTGGCGCTGGCGCTGTCCGCCGAAGGCGCGCGCGTCGGCATGCTGGACGCCGACATCTACGGGCCGTCGCAGCCGACCATGCTCGGCATCACCGACAAGCCCGAATCGACCGACGGCAAGAACCTCGAGCCACTGATCGGCCATGGCATCCAGGCGATGTCGATCGGCTTCCTGATCGACGTCGAAACCCCCATGGTGTGGCGCGGCCCGATGGTCACGCAGGCACTGGAGCAGCTGCTCAACAACACCAACTGGAGCGAGCTCGACTACCTGGTGGTCGACCTGCCGCCGGGCACCGGCGACATCCAGCTGACGCTGGCGCAGCGCGTGCCGGTGACCGGCGCAGTGATCGTCACCACGCCGCAGGACATCGCGCTGATCGACGCGCGCAAGGGCCTCAAGATGTTCGAGAAGGTCGGCATTCCCATCATCGGCGTGGTCGAGAACATGAGCCTTCACATCTGCTCGAACTGCGGCCACGAAGAGCGCATCTTCGGCGAAGGCGGCGGCGAACGCATGTGCAAGGACTACAACGTCGAATTCCTCGGCGCGCTGCCGCTCGACGGGGCCATCCGCGCCGATACCGATTCCGGCAAGCCGTCGGTGGTGTCCGATCCCGAAGGCCGCGTGACCGAGATCTACAAGAAGATCGCGCGCCGCGTTGCGGTTAAAATCGGCGAAACCGCGGTGGATCACTCCGCCAAATTCCCCAACATCGTCATCTCCAATACCTGATGAGCATCAAGTCCGACCGATGGATCCGCCGCATGGCGGCTGAGCAAGGCATGATCGAACCGTTCGAACCGGGGCAGGTCAAGCAGGTGGGTGGACGCTCCATCGTGTCGTACGGCACGTCGAGCTACGGCTACGACGTGCGCTGTGCCGACGAATTCAAGCTATTCACCAACATCAATTCCACCATCGTCGATCCCAAGGCGTTCGATCCGAACTCCTTCGTGGAGGTGAAGGGCGATTCCTGCATCATCCCGCCGAACTCCTTTGCGCTGGCGCGCACGGTGGAATATTTCCGGATCCCGCGCAACGTGCTGACCATTTGCCTCGGCAAAAGCACCTATGCGCGCTGCGGCATCATCGTCAACGTGACGCCGCTCGAACCCGAATGGGAAGGCCACGTGACGCTGGAGTTTTCCAACACCACGCCTCTACCTGCACGCATCTACGCCAACGAAGGCGTGGCACAGATGCTGTTCCTCGAGTCCGACGAGGTGTGCGAAATCTCGTACCGCGACCGCGGCGGCAAATACCAAGGCCAAGTTGGCGTGACCCTGCCCAAAATTTAACGTCACCGTCTCCTGTCCGACGTACAATCCGCGTTTTTCCACGCCCAGACTGAGGAGCCGTCATGCGCTTCCGCTTTCCCGTTGTCATCATTGATGAAGACTTTCGCTCCGAAAACGCCTCGGGGCTCGGTATCCGCACGCTCGCCGAGGCGATCGAAAAAGAAGGCATGGAGGTGCTGGGCGTCACCAACTTCGGCGACCTGACTTCGTTCGCGCAGCAGCAGGCGCGGGCTTCGGCCTTCGTGCTGTCGATCGACGACGAGGAACTGGCGGGCAGCGACGAGGATACGGGCAAGGCGCTGCAAAAGCTGCGCGCCTTCGTTGAGGAAGTGCGCTTCCGCAATGCCGAAATCCCGATTTTCCTGCATGGCGAAACGCGCACCGCGCGCCATATCCCGAACGACATCCTGCGCGAGTTGAACGGCTTCATCCACATGCTGGAAGACACGCCGGAATTTCTCGCCCGCTATATCGGCCGCGAAGCGCGCGCCTACCTTGATTCGCTGGTGCCGCCGTTCTTCCGCGCGCTGACCCATTACGCGGCGGACGGCTCGTATTCCTGGCACTGCCCTGGCCATTCCGGCGGCGTGGCCTTCCTGAAGTCGCCGATCGGGCAGATGTTCCACCAGTTCTTCGGCGAGAACCTGCTGCGTGCCGACGTCTGCAACGCGGTGGACGAACTCGGCCAACTGCTCGACCACACCGGCCCGGTGGGGGCGTCGGAGCGCAATGCGGCGCGCATCTTCAACTGCGATCATCTATTCTTCGTCACCAACGGCACCTCGTCGTCGAACAAGATGGTGTGGCACGCCACCGTGGCGCCGGGCGACATCGTCGTGGTCGACCGCAACTGCCACAAGTCTATCCTGCACGCCATCATCATGTGCGGCGCGATCCCGATTTTCCTGACGCCGACGCGTAACCACTACGGCATCATCGGGCCGATCCCGCTGGACGAATTCCGTCCTGAAAACATCGAGAAAAAAATTGCCGCGCATCCGTTCGCCAAGGACGTGAAGCGCAAACCGCGCATCCTTACCATCACCCAATCGACCTACGACGGCATCCTCTACAACGTCGACATGATCAAGGAACTGCTCGGCGACTACATCGACACGCTGCATTTCGACGAGGCCTGGCTGCCGCACGCGACCTTCCACGACTTCTATCGCGGCATGCACGCCATCGGCAAGGACCGTCCGCGGGCCAAGGATGCGCTGGTGTTCGCCACCCAGTCGACGCACAAGCTGCTGGCAGGTCTCTCGCAGGCCTCGCAGATCCTGGTGCAGGACTCGGAGACGCGCAAGCTCGACTTCCCCCGCATCAACGAAGCCAATCTGATGCACACCTCGACCTCGCCGCAGTACGCCATCATCGCCTCGTGCGACGTGGCGGCGGCGATGATGGAACCGCCCGGCGGCCCCGCCCTGGTCGAGGAGTCGATCAAGGAAGCGCTCGATTTCCGCCGCGCCATGCGCAAGGTCGACGAGGAGTTCGGCGATTCCTGGTGGTTCAAGGTGTGGGGACCCGAGAAGCTGGCCGACGAAGGCGTGGGCGACCGCGAGGACTGGATGCTGAAAGCCGGCGAGCGCTGGCACGAGTTCGGCAACCTCGCGCCCGGCTTCAACCTGCTCGACCCGATCAAGGCCACCGTCATCACGCCCGGTCTGGACATGGACGGCGCTTTCGCCGACTGGGGCCTCCCGGCGGCGATCGTTACCAAATACCTGGCCGAGCACGGCGTCATCGTCGAGAAGACCGGGCTGTATTCCTTCTTCATCATGTTCACCATCGGCATCACCAAGGGCCGCTGGAACACGCTGGTGACCGCGCTGCAGCAGTTCAAGGCCGACTACGACGAAAACCAGCCGCTTTGGCGCGTGCTGCCCGAATTCATCGAGAAGCATCCGCGCTACGAGAAAACCGGGCTCAAGGACCTGTGCGACCAGATCCACGCCATCTACAAGGCCAACGACGTGGCACGCCTGACTACCGAGATGTATCTGTCGGAAATGGCGCCGGCGATGAAGCCGGCCGATGCCTTTTCCAAGATGGCGCACCGCGAAATCGAGCGTGTTGAAATTGACCAGCTTGAAGGCCGCATCACTGCCATGCTGGTGACGCCTTATCCTCCGGGCATTCCCTTGCTGATTCCGGGGGAACGTTTCAACAGCACCATCGTGCGCTATCTGCAGTTCACGCGTGACTTCAACGTGAAATTCCCCGGCTTCGAAACCGACGTGCACGGTCTGGTCGAGGATGTGGTGGACGGCAAGGCCACGTATTACGTCGATTGCGTGATCTGAACCTGTCGTCGGGTGCGGCGACAGGCTTGTTTTGTCAGGCAAAAAGCGTATGATTCGCAGTCCCCGGTTTGCCGGGGATTGTTTTTTGACCTTGGTCTATGTTTTTTGCCTTGCTCCACCGCACCGCAGCGGGGGGCTTAACCGAAAGGAAACTTGATGCGGCATTACGAAATCGTATTTATCGTCCATCCCGATCAGAGCGAGCAAGTGCCCGCCATGATCGAACGCTATCGCAGCAATATCACCACGCGGGGCGGCAGCGTCCACCGCCTGGAAGACTGGGGCCGCCGTCAGATGGCCTACCCGATCCAGAAGGTCCACAAGGCCCACTACGTGCTGATGAACATCGAGTGCGACCAGGAAACCCTAGAAGAACTCGAGCACGGTTTCAAGTTCAACGATGCCGTGCTGCGTCATCTGACCATCAAGCGTGACGACGCCGTGACCACGGCGTCGCCGATGATGAAGGAAGAAAAGTCGCGTGACATTCTGGACAGCGCTAAGCCGGAAGCTGCCAAGGCAGAAGTGGCCGCCGAACAGCCTGCCGCAGCCGCAGCCTGAGTGAGTGCCGGGTTGAATGAGTGAACAGGCTGGTCATCAGCGGAGCCCTTATCCAGGTTGACCCTGTGCGTTACAGTCCGGCGGGCGTGCCGATTGCCGAAGCGGCGATCCTCCACCGCAGCAGTCAGACAGTGGCAGCGCAGTCCAGGCAGGTGGAATGTGAGTTGACGGTGCAGGCGAGCGGATCGCTTGCCGCCCAACTGGCGAAACTGGCTGCCGGAACACAGGTAAAACTGGAAGGCGCGTTGAACCGACGCAGCGTGAACAGCCGACAACTGATCCTGATATTGAATCGAATCGAAAAGGAATAAATCATGGCACGTCCCATGGGTGGTAAATCCGGCGGCAAGTTCGCCAAAAAAGGTGGCCGCGACAGCGGCAATCGTGGTCTCTTCAAGCGTCGCAAGTTCTGTCGCTTCACCGCCGAGAAAGTGGTCGAGGTCGATTACAAGGACATCGACGTGCTGAAGGAATTCATCGCCGAGAATGGCCGTATCATTCCGGCCCGCATCACCGGCACCAAGGCGCACTATCAGCGCCAGCTGGGCACCGCAATCAAGCGTGCGCGCTTCCTGGCGCTCATGCCCTACACCGACCTGCATTGAGGAGACGACCATGCAAGTGATTCTGATCGACAAAGTCGTCAACCTGGGCAACCTGGGTGACGTGGTCAAGGTGAAAGACGGCTATGCCCGCAACTTTCTGATTCCGACCGGCCGTGCGCGTCGCGCTACGCAAGCCAACATGGAAGCGTTTGCCGCACAAAAGGCCGAACTGGAACGCGTGGCGGCCGAAAAGCTGGCCGATGCCCAGCGCCGCGCCGAAAAGCTGGAAGGCACGAGCGTGAAGATCAGCCAGAAAGCCGGCGTCGATGGCCGCCTGTTCGGCTCCATCACCAACGCGGACATTGCCGATGCACTGAAAGCGCAAGGCCATGATGTGGTCAAGGCGGAAGTCCGTATGCCCGAAGGCCCGTTCAAGGCCATTGGTGAATACCCGGTGGTGCTGGGGCTGCATACCGACGTGACCGCCAACATCACGGTGGTGGTGGCCGGCGAACAGTAATTCCGCCCGGATACGCCAAAAAGGGAGCCGGTGGCTCCCTTTTTTATTCCCGGCTGTACACGCTTTATCCACAGCCTTATCCCTTGGAGGAGGGGGGGCTGAAGACTAGAATCCTGCCATGGCCGCCATCCACTCGTTCAACACAAATCCCGATCCCCAACTGACGCAAATGCGGCTGCCGCCGCATTCGCTCGAAGCCGAGCAGGCAGTGCTGGGCGGCTTGCTGCTCGACAACGGTGCCTGGGATCGCATCGGCGACGTGGTGTCGGAAAGCGACTTCTACCGTCAGGACCATCGCCAGATCCTGCGCGCGATCGTGCGGCAGATTGCCGAAAACCGCCCGGCTGATGCCGTGACCGTGGCCGAGTCGCTGCAGTCCATGGGACAGCTCGAAAGCGTGGGCGGGCTGGCCTATATCGTGGCGCTGGCAAGCAATACACCGTCGGCTGCCAACATCCGCCGCTATGCCGAAATCGTGCGCGAACGCTCGGTGATGCGCCGCCTGGCCGAAGTGGCGACCGGCATTGCCGACACCGCCTATTCGCCGGCCGGGCGCAGCGCCTCGCAGCTGCTCGACGAGGCGGAGGCCAAGGTGTTCGAGATTGCCGAATCCGGCAGCCGCGGGCAGGCGGGCTTCATCGAAATCAAGCCGCTCTTGAAGGAGGTGGTCGAGCGCATCGACGAGCTGTACCACCGCGACAACGATTCCGGCATCACCGGCGTGCCCACGGGTTTTCACGACCTCGACCAGAAAACCTCGGGCCTGCAGCCGGGCGACCTCGTCATCGTCGCCGGGCGGCCGTCGATGGGCAAGACCGCATTCTCGATCAACATCGCGGAGAACGTCGCGCTCGATACCGGCCTGCCGGTGGCGGTATTCTCGATGGAAATGGGGGGCACCCAGCTGGTGATGCGGATGATCGGGTCGGTCGGTCGGCTCGACCAGCACCGGCTGCGTACCGGCAAGCTCGGCGAGGATGACTGGCAGCGCCTCACCTATGCGCTCGGCAAGCTCAACGAGGCACCGATATTCATCGACGAGACACCGGGGCTCAACGTGCTGGAGCTGCGCGCGCGGGCGCGCCGTCTGATGCGCCAGTGCGGCAAGCTCGGCCTGATCGTGATCGACTACATTCAGCTGATGTCGGCCAGCAGCAGCGGCGAAAACCGCGCCACCGAAATTTCCGAAATCTCGCGTGCGTTGAAGGGCCTGGCGAAAGAGCTGCATGTGCCGGTGATCGCGCTGTCTCAGCTGAACCGCGGGCTGGAGCAGCGCCCCAACAAGCGTCCGGTGATGTCCGACCTGCGCGAATCGGGCGCCATCGAGCAGGATGCCGACGTCATCCTGTTCATCTATCGCGACGAGGTCTACAACCCCGACACGCAGGACAAGGGCACCGCCGAAATCATCATCAGCAAGCAGCGTAACGGCCCCATCGGCACGGTGCGGCTGGCCTTCCTCGGCGAGTACACGCGCTTCGAAACCCTGGCGCAGCCGGGTTCTTACTAAGTCGATGCGCCCCATCAAAGCGCGCATTTCCATTGGCGCGATGGCGCACAACCTGCGCGTGGCGCGCAGCCACGCGGGGGCGGCGCGCGTGTTCGCCGTGATCAAGGCGAATGCCTACGGTCACGGGCTGTCGCGCGCACGGCGCGCGTTGGCGGCAACCGACGGGTTCGCCGTGCTGACGCTGGAAGAGGCCGCCAATCTGCGGCTGATGGGGGTGGAGCAGCCTATTCTGCTGCTCGAAGGCATGTTCGGCGCGGACGAAATCGCCACCTGCGCCGAACTGGACCTGTGGCCGGTGCTGCACCACGCGGCGCAGCTCGACTGGCTGCAACACCAGCCGCCTTCGCGCCCCATTCGGGTTTTTCTCAAGTTCGACAGCGGTATGCATCGGCTGGGTTTTCCGCTCGCCGAGCATGCCGCCATCGTCGCTCGGGTGCAAAGCTTGCCCGGCGTGGCCGGCGTCACCTTGATGACCCATTTTGCCCAGGCGGACGAGGGCGCGGGGGTGGACTGGCAGTTGCAGCCGTTTCTGCGCGAAATGGGCAGCCACCATTTGCCGTGGAGCAGCGCCAATTCGGCGGCGCTGCTGCGCTATCCCGAGACTCTGGGGGCGTGGGTGCGCCCGGGGCTGGTGCTGTATGGGGCCTCGCCCTTTACCGACACGACGGCCGAGCATTTGGGGCTGCGGCCGGCGATGACCCTGCTTTCGGAAATCATCAGCGTGCAGACGCTGCAAGCGGGCGAGGGGGTGGGGTACGGCCAGATGTTCCGCGCCGACCGCACCATGCGGGTGGGCGTCGTGGCCTGCGGTTACGCCGACGGCTATCCGCGTCATGCACTGACCGGCACCCCGGTTCTGGTGAATGGCCGCCTGAGCCGAACCCTGGGGCGGGTGTCGATGGACATGCTGTGCGTGGACCTGAGCGAGTGCGCCGATGCCGGTGTCGGCAGCCCGGTGGTGCTGTGGGGGGAGGGCCTGCCGGTCGATGCGGTGGCCGCGGCCGCCGGCACCAGCAGCTATGAACTGCTCTGCGCCCTGGCCGCGCGCGTCCCGGTAGATGAAACCGAATAAGACGATCTAGTGCGTGGTGCCGAACGACAGGTCGCGTGTGCCGGGCGGCAGCGGGAGTCCGGCATAGCGGCTGGCCTGGGCGATCGGCCCCTGCGGGAACAGCGTGTACAGAAACCGGTGTCCGCCCATGCCGGCGAACTCTTCTTCCAGTGACTGCATCAGCATGCGCGCGTTGACCGTGCCGCCATGGTCGGCATAGCAGTCGCGCAGATAGCGAATGATGCCCAAGTGTTGGTCGGTCAGCTCCAGCCCGTCCTGCCGTGCCATCTCGATGGCCATCGCTTCCGTCCAGGGATCCAGTTCGAACAGATGACCACGCGAACCCGGTTCGGCGTGTTCCTGGGCCACCATTTTGTTGATATCCAGCATGACGATCTCCTTGGTCGAGGGTGACTTTTTTATAGGCCGTACCCGCAAAAAACCAAGATGTCCCGCACTCTTTTTATGGCGCCGCGTCGGGCGTGGAAAAACACTCCAGATGGCGTTCGCCGAGGATGAACGCGGCACAATCGACGCCCGCCATGGCCGCGTCCAGCGCCGCGGAAAACGCCGCAAAGTGGGCTATGCCTTCGTAAGTTTCCATCCAGGTCGCGGGGTCGTCACAGCGTTCCAGCCGCCGCGGAGGCTTGCTGCAATAGGCAGCCATCGCGCTCAGCAGCGCGTCGACCCGGTCGGCGGCAAGCTGCGTCTGCGCGGGATCGATGCGGTAATAGACGTAGGCGGATTTCACCTATTCGGGCAGCGCGTAGGGCAGGGGTTTCAGGTGCAACGCGGCGCCGTCCGCGGCTTTCAGGTGCAGGGTCTGGGTGGCCGCGCTTTCGACCTGCGCCACCGCCAGCACATCGTAGCCACCGGTCGGCGCCGGGGCGGCATTGACCACGGTGCCCGTGGCCTGCCCCTCGATGTCGGCGCTGTACAAGCTGTCGCCCGGGGCGGCTTCGGCATCCACGTGCGCGAGGAACATGCGGCGCTTGAGCTTGCCCAGATACTGGCTGCGCGCGACGATTTCCTGGCCGGGGTAGCAGCCCTTCTGAAAGCTGACGCCCCCAATTGCTTCGAGATTGACCATCTGCGGCACGAACTGCTCCTGGGTGGCGGCGACGATCATCGGAATGCCGGCATTAAGGCGCAGCCAGTCCCACACCGGGGCGCCGACCGGGGTGGCCGACTGGCGCAGCAGCTGCCACGCGGCGGCGGCGCGCTCCGGTACGATCGACAGCACGAACTTGTCGTCGCCCACCCGGATCACGTGGCCGGTCTCGCTCGCGGCCGAGCGCATTGCCGCATCCGGCACGGCGCCCATTGCGGCGCTGACCGCCGCTTGGGCCTGCTTGCCGGCCACCACCAGCCGCACGCGCTCGTCGCTGGCGTCGCGGCCCTGCACCTTGGCGCGCAGGATGAACATGGACAGGCGCTTCAGCACGCCGGCGGCGATGTCGCCCGAGAGCTGCAGGCAATAATCCTCGCCCTGCCGCCAGACGAGAAAGTTGCCCAGCAGGCGCCCCTTGGGGCTGCAATAGCCGTTCCATTGCGCGCCGTCGGCGTGCAGGCTGCGCACGTCGTTGGTAAGCTGGCCCTGCAGGAAGGTGGCGGCCTCGTCTCCGCGGAATGCAATGACGCCGAGCTGCGACAGATCCGCGACAATGGTGCCGTCCGCAGCGGCGGCGCGCTCGACGGCAGGGTCGCCATAATTCAGCACGGTGGCGTTGTCGATGACCGCGCCTTGCGTTTGCAGAAAGGTTTTCCAGGAATCGATCACGATGCGGTCCATTCAAAAGGGGATGCGATGAAGCCCAAAAGTGTACACGCTGATGCGCCAGATTGAGTTCAAACCCTCACGCCGGCTGGGGCTGTTGCTGGCAGGCATGCTGCTGCGGGCGCTGGCCGCGGTGTACCGTGCGGCGTTGCCGGTAAGCCTTCAGCTGGCACTGGGCATGGCCGTGGTGGGCTTGAGCGTGTGGGGCTGGCGGCGGGCGGCCCCGCGCGCAAGCCTGCGAATTGCAGCCGACGGCCGGCTGCAATATCAGGACGACAGGGCCGAATGGTGCGATGCCGAGATACAGGGCGACAGCTTTGTGTCGGCTGCGCTGATCGTACTGCGCTACCGCACGGCAGGCGGGCGCCTGCGGACCCTGACCTTGCTGCCCGACAGCGCGGGCGCCGATGACTTGCGCCGCCTCAGGGTGTTGCTTCGCTGGACGTGCCGCACACGCTCGGACACATCAGCCCCGGGCGCGGGTTGAGCACGGTGTTGCCGGCGATCGGCAACGTCTCCGGGTAGTCGCGGCTGTAGTGCAGACCGCGGCTTTCCTGCCGCAACTGGGCGCAGCGGATGATGAGGTCGGCGCTTTGCACCAGATTGCGCAACTCGATCAGGTCGTTGCTGACGCGGAAGTGACGGTAGAACTCGTCGATTTCGGCGCGCAACAGGCGAATGCGGTGCGACGCGCGCGTCAGCCGCTTGTTGGTGCGCACGATGCCGACATAGTCCCACATGAAGCGGCGCAGCTCGTCCCAGTTGTGCGAGATCACCACTTCCTCGTCTGGATCGGTGACCCGCGAGGCGTCCCACGGCGGCAGGTCGAGCGCCGGAGCGGACGGCGTGGCCAGAATGTCCGCGGCGGCGGCGTGTCCGAACACCAGACATTCGAGCAGCGAGTTCGAGGCCAGCCGGTTGGCCCCGTGCAGGCCGGTGAAGGTGACTTCGCCCACCGCATGCAGGTTGCACAGGTCGGTGCGCGCGTGGATGTCGGTCACCACCCCGCCGCAGGTGTAGTGCGCGGCCGGCACCACCGGGATCGGCTGGCGGGTGATGTCGATGCCGAGTTCCAGGCAGCGGCGGTAGATCGTCGGGAAATGCTCACGCACGAAGTCGGCCGGCTTGTGGCTGATGTCGAGATACACGCAGTCGATGCCGCGCTTCTTCATCTCGAAGTCGATCGCGCGCGCCACCACGTCGCGCGGCGCGAGTTCGGCACGTTCGTCGTGCAGGTGCATGAAGCGCGAGCCGTCGGGCAGCAGCAGCCGTCCGCCTTCGCCGCGCACCGCCTCGCTGATGAGGAAGGACTTGGCGTGCGGGTGGTACAGGCAGGTCGGGTGGAACTGCACGAATTCCAGGTTGGCCACCCGGCAGCCGGCGCGCCACGCCATCGCGATGCCGTCGCCGGTCGAGGTGTCGGGGTTGGTCGTGTAGAGGTAGACCTTGCCGGCACCGCCGGTGGCGAGCACGGTATGGCCGGCGGCGAAGGTCTCGACCTCGCCGGTGCCCTTGTTCAGCGCGTAGGCGCCGTGGATCTGCCGTTCCTGGCCGCCTGCGCGCTTGCCCGTAATGAGGTCGATGGCAACGTGCTGCTCGAAGGTGTCGATGTTGGGGTGGGCGCGCACGCGGTCGAGCAGGCTGGTCTGCACCGCATGGCCGGTGGCGTCGGCCGCGTGCACCACGCGGCGCTTGGAGTGGCCGCCCTCGCGCGCCAGATGGAGCCCTCCGGGCGCCTGCGGGTCGGGGGTGAAGGCGACGCCGTTGGCGGTCAGCCAGGCGATCATGTCGCGGGCCTGGCTGGCCACCAGCCGGGTGACCGCTTCGTCGCACAGGCCGGCGCCGGCGATCAGGGTGTCGTGCACATGCGCCTCCACCGAGTCACCGCTGTCGACGGCCGCCGCAATTCCTCCCTGCGCCCAGTCGCTGGCGCCGTCGGTCATCTGGCGCTTGGTGACAATGGCGACGCGGCGCTGGTCGGCAAGCTTGAGCGCGGTGGTCAGCGCGGCGAGGCCGCTGCCGAGGATGAGGACGTCGTGTCTGTGCATGGTAGCCGGGCGATGATAGCAGGCTTGGGCGATGTCCGAATAACCCTGTTTGGTGTGAACTTTTTTGCCGGGGTCGGCTCCCATACCCAGGAAGATGCGGTCACGTATACTTTCAACATAAACAAAAAGCAGCAGGGAGATATGTCGGACCGCGAACTGGATCAGGTGTTGGTCGAACGCGCCCAGCAGGGCGACAAGCGTGCGTTCGAGCTATTGGTGATCAAGTATCACCGCAAGCTCGGGCGGCTGTTGTCGCGCATGGTGCGCGATGCGGCAGAGGTGGAAGATATTACACAGGAAGCTTTTATCAAGGCCTATCGCGCCTTGCCGGGATTCCGTGGTGAAAGCGCGTTTTACACCTGGCTGTACCGCATCGCTGTCAACACCGCGAAGAACTATCTGGTGGCGCACAAGCGTCAGCCGGTGTCGAGCGATGTGCAGGCAGAAGACGCGGAGAATTACGAGGAAGGCGACATGCTGCGGGATATCGCGACTCCGGAAGCGGAACTCCAGACCAAGCAGATCGCCAAAGCAGTCAATGAGGCGGTCGATGCGCTGCCCGAGGAATTGAGGACGGCCATCACGCTGCGCGAAATCGAGGGCATGAGCTATGAGGAAATCGCGCAGATGATGGAGTGCCCGATCGGCACCGTACGCTCGCGGATCTTCCGCGCGCGCGAGGCCATTGCAGAAAAGATACGCCCGATGCTGGGCACCAGTCAGGATAAAAGGTGGTAATCATGTCAGCACTTCGCAAACCCGACACACATTCCCTTGCCCATCCGGCCGATGACGAGTGGCCGTTGATGCTGTCAGCCGCACTCGACGGCGAATCGCCGCGCGGCGAAACCGAGGCCTGCATCTCGGCGCTCAAACAGGATGATTCCCTGCGACAAGCCTGGTCCGAATACCATTTGATCGGCGACCTGATGCGCGGCGTGGCGCCGACACAGGACGACTTCATGGCACGCTTCTCGGCGCAACTGGCCACCGAGCCGACCGTGCTCGCGCCACGCCGCAGCGTGTGGCCACAACGCGTGGCAGTGGCCTCGTTTGCTTCACTCGCGGTATGGGGCATGGTCTCACTGACCGGGTTGATGTCGGAGACGCCGGCCCCGAGCCCGATGGCGGTCGCCCCAGGCTTCCAGCAGGCCGCGCTGGCGACGGAACCCGAACGTGACGATACCCGGTTCGCGCCCTATCTGGTGGCGCACCAGGAATTCGCTCCGATGGCCGTGGCCTCGCCCTACCAGCGCGTGATGGCGGTTGCGGTGGAGCCGCGTTGATGCGGGCGGGATCTGTCTGGCGGCAAAGCCGGTGGGTCTTGGGGGTTGCCAGCCTGCTGCTGGTGTCCGGAATGGCGCGCGCCGATGCTGCGCTCGACTGGCTCAACCGCGCAGCGGCTGCGGCCAAGCAGCAGAACTACAGCGGCGTGTATGTGTATCACCACGGCGAGCACGTCGAGGTGCTGCGCGTGCTGCACCGCACCGATGCGACCGGCGAGCTGGAAAAAGTCGAGGTGCTGGATGGGACGCCGCGCCAGTTCCTGCGCATCAACAACGACGTGTATTGTCATTTGCCGGACGGCAAGAATGTGCGGCTGGAGCGCAATGCCCTGCGTCGCTTCTTCCCGGCCTTGTTGCCCGCGCAGCCGGCCAGCCTGCTCGACTATTACGAGGCAAAACTCGGCGGCACCGAGCGCGTGGCGGGGCGCCTCTGCCAGGTGGTGACACTGGAGCCGCGCGACGATTACCGCTATGCCTACAACCTGTGGCTAGACAAGCAAACCGGTCTGCCGCTCAAGTCGCGCAGCATCAACGGCAACGGCGGCGTGGTGTCGATGTTCGTGTTCTCCGAGAT
The DNA here is from genome assembly GCA_019459325.1 of Thiobacillus sp. GTDB lineage: Bacteria > Pseudomonadota > Gammaproteobacteria > Burkholderiales > Thiobacillaceae > Thiobacillus. Next base: position 67,404 of record JAIBFA010000014.1, on the reverse strand, counting down.
CCAGATTGGCAAGGCACCCGACGCCCAATTGTTCCGCAATGACCTGGCGGGCAAACGCATCCAGAAAGCCAGTCTCGACAAGCCGGCCGGCGTGTCCTGGAGCGTGACCCCGCCACCGGGGTTCCAGCGGGTGCAGGAGGCCGTGCGTTCGCTGCCGGGCAAGCAGGCGCCTGTCACCCATCTGGTGTTTTCCGATGGCATGAGCGTGCTGTCGATGTTCGTCGAACCCGTTGATCCCCAGGCGCAACGCCTGCAGGGGCTGTCAGCCGAAGGCGCGATCGGAGTCTATGCGCGCGAGGTCGACGGCTACACCGTGACGACCCTGGGCGAAGTGCCGAGCACGGCGCTGATCGAAACCGGCAACTCGGTGAAAAAGAAATAAGCATCGCCATGCTGGAACAAACGGCCGAAGTCATCAAAACTGCAGCAGATGGAATCTGGGTGCGGGCAGTCGAGCCGTCGGGCTGCGGCACTTGCGGCGGCCAGGGCTGTTCGACACGCCGCATTGCCGAACTGTTCCAGCGCAAACCCCGCCTTTTCCTGGTCGACTGCGATCTGTCGCTGGCCCCGGGGGACCGTATTGTGGTCGGCATTGCCCAGGGCAGCGTGCTCAGGAGCGCATTGCGTGTCTATGGCCTGCCTTTGGCGCTGATGCTGGCGGGCGCATTGCTGGCGCAGACCGTGCAGCCCGGCGACGGTCCGGCGCTCGTCGGCATGATCCTCGGCGGCGTGCTGGGCTGGATGGCCGCGCGAGGTGGCCGCTCAGCGCGCCCGGTGGTGCTCAGACGTGAGGATGTCAACCTGTTTCACATGAGGAAAGGATGAGGATGATCATGATGAGAACGGCTTTGGCCGCGACAGCGCTGGTATTTTCCTTGTCAGCGCCGGCGTCGGCAAAAGATGTGGTGGATGTGGCCGATCTGGTCGAGACACAGGGCCCGGCGGTGGTCAATATCAGCACCACCCGGCTGGTGAAACGCAACGCCGAAGGCTTTCCCTTCGCGATGCCCAATGACGAGGAGATGCAGGAATTCTTCCGCCGCTTCTTCCCGCCGGGCGCCCCCGACGGACGCGGACCGATGCAGGAGATCCCCGCGCGCGGCGCCGGCTCCGGCTTCATCGTCAGCAATGACGGCTACATCCTGACCAACGCCCATGTGGTGCGTGACGCCGACGAAGTCGAAGTCAAGCTCATCGACAAGCGCACGTTCAAAGCCAAGGTGATTGGCGCCGACAGCCGCACCGATGTCGCGGTGCTCAAGATCAGCGCGAGCAACCTGCCTGCGGTCAAGCTGGGCGACCCGACCAAACTGCGCGTCGGCGAAGCGGTGGCGGCAATCGGTTCGCCGTTCGGGTTCGAGAACTCGGTCACCGCGGGCATTGTCTCGGCCAAAGGGCGCTCGCTGCCGTCGGAAAGTTATGTGCCCTACATCCAGACCGACGTGCCGATCAACCCCGGAAATTCGGGTGGCCCGCTGTTCAACATGAGGGGCGAAGTGGTCGGCATCAACTCGCAGATATACAGCCGCAGCGGCGGCTACCAGGGCGTCTCGTTCGCGATCCCGATCGATGTGGCGATGGAAGTCGTGGGCCAGCTCAAAGCGGGGGGCAAGGTGTCGCGCGGCTGGCTGGGGGTGGTCGTCCAGGAAGTGACGGCCGACCTTGCCGAATCGTTCCGCATGGATCGCCCGCGCGGCGCCTTGATCGCGCAGGTGCTGGAAGACGGCCCGGCGGCCCGGGCCGGCCTGCTGGCCTCCGACGTGATCCTCATGTTTGGCGGCAAGCCGGTGGAAAACTCGGGTGACCTGCCGCGCATGGTGGGCATGGCCAAGCCGGGGGCGAAAATTCCGCTGCAGGTATGGCGCAAGGGCAAGCTGCAGGACGTCACGGTCGTGCTGGGCGAATTGCCGGGCGAGGAGCAGCTTGCCGGAAAAACCGGGGGCAAGACCTATTCGCGGGGTGGTCTGGCCTTGTCTGAACTGACGGCCGACCAGCGGCGCGAACTCAGGATAGACCACGGCCTGCTGGTGGAAGAGGTGACCGGCGACGCCGCGCGCGCGGGCATTCGCGTGGGCGACGTGATCCTCGCGGTGAACAATGGCAAGGTCGCCACAGTCGAGGCCTTCCGCAAGGCGATGGCCATCGTTCCCAAGGGCAAGAGTGCGGCCATTTTGGTGCGGCGCGGAGAAGGCTCGCTTTATATTCCGCTGAAGATTTCGGGTGAGTAAAACCCTCACGCTCTACACGCGGGCCGGCTGCCCGCTGTGCGAGGACATGGCGACGGAAGCCCAGGCGCTGATTGCGGGAACCGGACATGGCCTGGCGCCCGTGGATGTGGATGCCGACCCGGTGCTCAGGGCGCGTTATGGCTGGGACGTGCCGCTGCTGTTCGACGGCGACACCGAGGTCTGCCGCCATCAGCTGAATCTGCCGGCGCTTCAGGAATGGCTGCGCCTTAATCCCTGAAATCCGTTAAAATTCGGCTAGTTATCTCATCCCTGACCGGGCACGGAAGCGTGCCCGTTTTGTTGTGTCCCAGAATCTGATCCGCAATTTTTCCATCATCGCCCATATCGACCACGGCAAATCCACGCTGGCCGACCGCCTGATCCAGTTTTGCGGCGGCCTGTCCGAGCGTGAAATGGAGGCGCAGGTGCTCGATTCCATGGACCTGGAGAAGGAACGGGGCATCACCATCAAGGCGCAGACCGCCGCGCTGACCTACAAGGCGCAGGACGGCCAGACCTACCGCCTGAACCTGATCGACACCCCCGGCCACGTCGACTTTTCCTACGAAGTGAGCCGCTCGCTTTCCGCCTGCGAAGGCGCGCTGCTGGTGGTCGATGCTTCCCAAGGGGTAGAAGCGCAGACGGTGGCCAACTGCTATACCGCGATCGATCTCGGCGTCGAAGTCATCCCTGTACTGAACAAGATCGACCTGCCGGCGGCCGACCCCGACCGGGTGGCGGAAGAGATCGAGGACATCGTCGGCCTGGACGCAAGCGACGCGGTGCGGGCTTCGGCCAAATCCGGCATCGGCATCCCCGAAATCCTCGAAGTGGTGGTGAAGCAGGTGCCGCCGCCGCGCGGCGACGAGTCCGCGCCGCTGAAGGCGCTGATCATCGACTCATGGTTCGACAACTACGTCGGCGTGGTGATGCTGGTGCGGGTGGTCGACGGCGTGCTGAAGCCGAAGGACAAGATCCGTTTCATGGCCAGTGGGGCGCAGCACCTGACCGAGCACGTCGGCGTGTTCACCCCGAAATCGGTCGACCGTCCGCAGCTGTCGGCGGGCGAGGTGGGTTTCGTCATCGCCGGCATCAAGGAACTCAAGTCGGCGCAGGTGGGCGACACCATCACCCTGCTCGACCGGCCTGCCAGCGAGCCGCTGCCCGGTTTCAAGAAAGTGCAGTCGCAGGTGTTCGCCGGTCTCTATCCGGTCGAGTCGCACGACTTCGAGGCCTTGCGCGACGCCTTGACCAAGCTGCAGCTGAACGACGCGGCGCTGCAGTTCGAGCCCGAAGTCAGTCAGGCTTTAGGATTCGGCTTCCGCTGCGGCTTCCTCGGCCTCTTGCACATGGACATCGTGCAGGAGCGGCTGGAACGCGAGTACGACATGGACCTCATCACCACCGCGCCGACGGTGGTGTACGAAGTGCTGATGAAGGACGGCACCCTGATCAACGTCGAGAACCCGTTCAAGCTGCCCGAACTGTCGAAGATCGAGGAAATCCGCGAGCCCATTATCACCGCGACGATCTTCGTGCCCGAGGAGTTCGTCGGCAACGTCATCACACTGTGCAACCAGAAGCGCGGCATGCAGCTCGACATGCAGTACCACGGCCGCCAGGTGATGCTGCGCTACGACCTGCCGATGAACGAAGTCGTGATGGACTTCTTCGACAAGCTGAAATCGACCAGCCGCGGCTATGCCTCGCTCGACTACGAATTCAAGGAATACCGCGCGGGCGACCTGGTCAAGCTCGACATCCTGGTCAACAACGAAAAGGTCGACGCGCTGTCCTTGATCGTGCACCGCGCCACCAGCGTGTACCGCGGGCGCGAACTCGCTTCCAAGATGCGCGAGCTGATTCCGCGCCAGATGTTCGACGTGGCGGTGCAGGCGGCGATCGGCGCCAACATCATCGCGCGCGAAAACGTCAAGGCGCTGCGCAAGAACGTGCTCGCCAAATGCTACGGCGGCGACATCACGCGCAAGAAGAAACTGCTGGAAAAGCAGAAAGCCGGCAAGCGCCGCATGAAGCAGGTCGGCAACGTCGAAATCCCGCAGGAAGCCTTTCTTGCGATCCTCCAGGTCTCGGACAAGTAAACATGAACTTCGCCCTCATTCTCTTCATCGCGCTGGCCGTCACCGGCGGCATCTGGCTGCTCGACGTGCTGCTGCTGAAGCGCGGTCGCGACAAGGACGCCCGCGAGCCGCTGCTGGTCGAATACGCCAAGAGCTTCTTCCCGGTCATCCTGGTGGTGTTTGCGCTGCGTTCCTTTCTGGTCGAGCCGTTCAAGATTCCGTCCGGCTCGATGATGCCGACCCTGCTGATCGGCGATTTCATCCTGGTCAACAAATACACCTATGGCATCCGCTTGCCGGTGATCAACAAGAAAGTGGTCGCGCTGAACAATCCTGAGCGTGGCGACGTCATGGTGTTCCGCTACCCGGCTGACCCCGGTCTCGATTACATCAAGCGCGTGATCGGCGTGCCGGGTGACGTCGTCGAATACCGTAACAAGCAGCTCAGCATCAACGGGCAGCCGGTACGCACGGCCAATACCGGCACCTACAGCTATGTCGGCAACGGCCTCAGTTACGTCACCGCCATGGTGTACGACGAGCATCTCAACGGCGTCGGCCACACCATGATGACCGAGCCGGGCAAGCCCGCGGTCTATCCGCCGCAGGTGGTGGACTTCCCCTACCGTGAAAACTGCTCCTACAATGCCGACGGTGAAGGCTTCGTCTGCAAGGTGCCGGAAGGGCAATATTTCATGATGGGCGACAACCGCGACGCCAGCAACGACAGCCGCTACTGGGGCTTTGTGCCAGACCGGAACATCGTCGGCAAGGCCTTTTTCATCTGGATGAACTTCGACGAATTCGGCCGCATCGGCACCACCATCAAATAAGGAGATACCATGCACTGCACACGCCCCATGCAATCCAAACAACGTGGCCTGACCATGTTCGGCTTCCTGTTCGTCGCCATCGTTCTGGTCATGATTGCCATGCTGGCGATGAAGCTGGTGCCGGCCTACATCGAGTTTTTCTCGGTGAAGAAAATTCTCGCCACCATGGGGCAGGAGTCCGAGCTCAGATCGAAAAGCAATACCGAGATCCGCAACGATTTTTCGAGGCGCGCCGGCGTCGGCTATGTCACGGTGGTCAAGCCGGAAGACATCACCATCGATCGCCGTGGCGGCGTCCCGGTCATTTCCGCTGATTACGCCTTCCGTACCAAGCTCGTCGGCAATGTCAGCCTGGTGGTCGATTTCAGTGCCAGCAGCGATCCCAACGCCGCCCCTCCCCAGATTGAATAACGCCCTGCTGAACCAGCGCCTGCAGCAGGCGCTGGGCTACACCTTTTCCCGCCCCGATCTCCTGACGCAGGCGCTGACGCACCGCAGCTACGGCGCGACGAATAACGAGCGGCTCGAATTTCTCGGCGACTCGGTGCTGAACTGCTCGGTCGCCCGCGCGCTTTACGATGCGTTCCCCGACTTGCCGGAAGGCAGCCTGTCGCGCCTGCGCGCCAACCTGGTACGGCAGGAAACCCTAGCCGAGATTGCTGCCACGCTGCAGCTGGGCGACAGCCTGCGTTTGGGCGAGGGCGAACTCAAGAGCGGCGGTTTCCGCCGCCCCTCGATCCTGGCCGATGCGCTGGAATCGTTGTTTGGCGCAGTTTTCCTCGACGCGGGCTTTGACGCCGCGCAGCGCGTGGTGCGCGGCCTGTTCGACCCGCTGGTGGCAAAGATCGATCCCAGGGCCTCGGGCAAGGATGCCAAGACCCAGTTGCAGGAATTGTTGCAGTCGCGCCGTTTGCCCTTGCCGGAATATCATCTGGTCGACACCGAGGGCGAAGCGCATGACCAGAGTTTCATCGTCGAGTGCGTGCTGACCAAACCCGCAATCAATACGCGCGGTGTCGGCAAAAGCCGTCGCGCCGCCGAACAGGAGGCCGCACGCCTGGCGTGCGAGCAGCTGCAAAAATGAGTGAATTCAAGTGTGGCCTCATCGCCATCGTCGGGCGTCCGAACGTCGGCAAATCGACGCTGCTCAACCGCATCGTCGGACAGAAGGTCAGCATCACCTCGCGCAAGGCGCAAACCACGCGCCACCGGGTGATAGGCATCCACACCACCGACGAGGCGCAGTTCGTGTTCGTCGATACGCCGGGTTTTCAGACCCGCCACGCCAGCACCATGAACCGCGCAATGAACAAGCGGGTGCGCGAAACGCTGTCGGACACCGATGTGGTGATGATGCTGGTGGAGGCGGGCCGGTTGAAGAAAGAGGATCGTCAGGTGATGGAGTTGCTGCCCAAGGATCGCCCACTGATCCTGGTGGTGAACAAGATCGACCACGTCAAGGACCGCGCCGAGCTGATGGCCTATTTGCAGGAGGCCGCTGCCGCACATGCGTTCACCGAGATCGTCCCGGTGTCGGCCAAGCAGGGCAACAACCTCGATGAGTTGCTGAAGACCCTGCAAACCCACCTGCCGGAAAACGCGCCGCTGTACGAAGAGGACGACGTCACCGACCAGACCGAACGCCAACTGGCCGCTGAACTCATACGCGAGAAAGTCTTCCGCCTGTGCGGCGAGGAGATCCCCTACGCGGTGGCGGTGACCATCGACAAGTTCGAGGAAGAGGGCAACCTGCGCCGCATCTTCGCCACCATCCTGGTCGACCGTGACAGCCACAAGCCCATTCTCATCGGCAAGGGCGGCGAAAAGCTCAAGGCCATTTCCACCCAGGCGCGCCTGGACATGGAACGCGCGTTCGACAGCAAGGTCTACCTGGAAGTCTGGGTGAAAGTGAAGGGCGGCTGGGCCGACGACGTGCGGATGCTGAAGTCGCTCGGAATCGATTGAAACTCTTTATCCGCACCCTTCGCGGATAAAACGTATGTCTTCTGACGCTCGCATCAACAACGAACCCGGATTCATCCTCCACACCTATCCCTTCAAGGAAACCAGCGTGGTGGCTGAGGTGTTCACCCGCAGCCATGGGCGCGTCGCGCTGATTGCGCGCGGTGCGCGCCGGCCGGCCTCGGCCCTGCGCGGGCTGATGCAGCCCTTCACCCCGCTGCTGCTGTCGTGGTTCGGCAAATCCGAACTGAAGACACTGCATGCTGCGGAATGGCAGGGCGGACTGATCGCGCCGCAGGGGCGCGCGCTGATGTGCGGGTTTTATCTCAACGAGCTGCTGTTGCGCCTGATGGCGCGCGGCGATGCGCACGAACTGCTGTATGACCGCTATATCTCGACGCTGGAACTGCTGGCGAGTGGGGCGCCCAGCCCCGATTCCGAACGCGCCACCGATTTTGAACGTATCTTGCGCCGCTTCGAAAAAAACCTGCTTGCCGAGATCGGCTACGGCGCTACGTTCGACGTCGATGCCGATAGCGGGTCGCCCATTCAGGCCGAGGCGCGCTATGTATTCCAGCCCGAGCGTGGCGCCCTGCGAGCGAGCGGACAGCACGGATGCCCGGTGTCCGGGCAGACCCTGATCGATCTGGCGGCCGATCGCTTTGAGCGGCAGACCACCCTGGCCGAGGCCAAAGCGCTGATGCGCGCGCTGATCAACCACACCCTGGGCGCGAAGCCGCTTTATACTCGCCAGCTGCTACGCGAACTCACCGACCTTACTCCATGAGCATCTATCTCGGCGTCAACATCGACCACATTGCCACCCTGCGCCAGGCGCGCAAGACCCGCTATCCCAGCCCGGTCGAAGCCGCGCTCATGGCGGAAACCGCCGGCGCCGATTCGATCACCCTGCATCTCAGGGAAGACCGCCGCCACATCCAGGATGCCGATGTGGCGATCCTGCGCCAGGTGCTGAAAACCAAGATGAACCTGGAAATGGCCGTGACCGGGGAAATGCTCGACATCGCTATCGCCACCCGGCCGCAGGACGTCTGCCTGGTGCCGGAAAAGCGCGAGGAGCTCACCACCGAGGGCGGCCTCGACGTGGCCGGCCAGCTGCCGAAGCTGAAGGATGCCTGCGCGCGTCTTGCCGATGCCGGCATTCGCGTTTCGCTCTTTATCGATGCCGACTTCGCGCAGCTCGACGCGGCCCATGCGACCGGCGCGCCGGTGATCGAAATCCACACCGGGCATTACGCCGATGCCCAAACCGATGCAGCGCGCAGCGCCGAATTCGAACGCATCCGCATGGCCGTGGCCTACGGCCGAAGCATCGGTTTGACGGTCAATGCCGGCCACGGCCTGACCTACCACAACGTTCAGCCGATCGCCGCGTTGCCGGGCATCCATGAGCTCAACATCGGACACGCAATCGTTGCGCAGGCCCTGTTCGTGGGGTGGAAGGACGCAGTGGCGGAAATGAAGCGGCTGATGGTGGAAGCCGCACGCTAGCTAAATTTTAATTTTGGCGGCGGCGGTTCCACCACCAGTAGCCGCCGATGATGAGCGCGACGAAGGCGATCACGCCCACGGTGATGTGGTGCTGGTATTGCTGGATGAGTTCTTCGTTCCCACCCAGAAAATAACCAAACAAAGTGAGGACGAGCGACCACAGCCCCGCGCCGAGGCAAGTGTAGAACGCGAAGGCGCCGAGATTCATGTGGGTGAGTCCGGCAGGGATGGATATCAGGTGGCGGATGCCGGGGATCAGACGTCCGGTGAAGGTTGACACCGCGCCGTGCTTCGCGAAGAAGGCATCAGTCTTGTGCAGCAGTTGGGGCCGCACAAAGAAATAGCGTCCCCAGCGTTCGAGGAAGGGCCGCCCCACCCACATCGCCACCGCGTAATTGAACGACGCGCCGACCAGGCTGCCGGCGGTGGAGGCGAGCACGATCAGCCAGAAGTTCATCTGACCCTGGTGTGCCAGGTAGCCTGCTGGAATCAGTACCAGCTCGCTGGGTACCGGCAACACTGTGGATTCAAGCGCCATCAGGATAAAGATGCCGGTGTAGCCCCAGTCGTGGACGGTGGCGAGAATCCAGGTGATGAAGTCGTGCAGCATGGCTCGGGGTCAGGGGTCAGGGGTCAGGGGTCAGGGGTCAGGGGTCAGGGGTCAGTTCCTGGATTCGCGGCCTTGCCGCTCATTCCCTGACCCCTGAGTCCCGAATCCTGGCCCCTTAAACGACCGCCTCCTCTTTCTTTTCCACCGGCTTGATGAAGTGCTCGCGCTTGACGCCGAACATCAGCAGCAGCGGAGAGGCGACCAGCACTGACGAGTAGATGCCGAACATGATGCCGATGGTGAGCGCGAGCGCGAAGTTATGCAGCGCCTCGCCGCCGAAGAACAGCATCGACAGCACCATGATCTGGGTGGAGCCGTGGGTGATGATGGTGCGGCTCATGGTGCGCGTGATGGCATCGTCGATGATGTGGGGAATGGTCGCACCGCGCATCTTGCGGATGTTTTCGCGGATCCGATCGAACACCACCACCGATTCGTTGACCGAGTAACCCAGGACCGCCAGCACGCCGGCCAGCACAGTGAGGGTGAACTCCCACTGGAAGAAGGCAAACACGCCGAGGATGATGACGATGTCGTGCAGGTTGGCGAGCATGCCCGCCACCGCAAAACGCCATTCGAAGCGGACAGCCAGATAGGCCATGATGCCGAAGGCGACCACCAGCAGGGCCAGCGCACCGTTGTCGTAGAGCTCCTTGCCGACCTGCGGGCCGACGAAATCGACGCGCTTGAGTTCGACCGTGGCATCCGCGGCTTTCAAGGCAACCATCACGCGGTTGCTGGTTTCCGCAGCATTGGCTTCACCCTTGTTGGGCAGACGAATCAGCACATCGTGGCTGGTGCCGAAGTTCTGCACCGAAATTTCCGGCAGGCCGGTTTTTTCCAGCGTGCCGCGGACCGCCGGCAGGTTCGCGGCCTGAGGGTAGCTGACCTCGATCACGGTGCCACCGGTGAAGTCGACGCCGAGGTTGAGGCCTTTGTCCCACAGTGCCCACACCGAGAACAGGAAGGTGAGCAGCGAAATCGCCGTCGTCACCTTCCCCCAGCTCATGAAGGGGATGGTTCTCTTGAACGGGAAAAATTCCAGCATGACTAAACCCTTAGATCGAGACTTTGGCCAGCCGCGCCTGGCGGCCATAGGTGAGGTTCACCATGGCGCGCGACACGGTGACCGCGCTGAACATGGAGGTGAGGATGCCGAGGCACAGCACCACGGCAAAGCCGCGCACCGGGCCGGAGCCCAGCCAGAACAGCGCAATGCCGGCGATCAGCGTGGTGAGGTTGGAGTCGAGAATGGTGCCCCAGGCACGGTCGTAGCCGGCGTGGATGGCCGCCTGCGGCGTGGCACCGTTGCGTATTTCTTCGCGGATGCGTTCGTTGATCAGCACGTTGGCGTCGATCGCCATGCCCAGGGTCAGCGCAATCGCCGCCATGCCGGGCAGGGTGAGCGTGGCCTGCAGCATCGACAGCAGCGCGATCAGGAAGAAGCCGTTGATGGCGAGCGCGATGGACGAGAACAGCCCGAACACGCGGTAGTAGATGACCATGAACGCCGTTACGGCGAGGAAGCCCCAGAGGTTGGAGTGGAAGCCTTTCTCGATGTTCTCGGCGCCCATGCTGGGACCGACGGTGCGTTCTTCCACGATCTGCATCGGCGCGGCGAGCGCGCCGGCACGCAGCAGCAGCGCGACGTCGGAGGCTTCCTGTGCGGATTCCATGCCGGTGATCTGCACCCGGCCGCCGCCGATTTCCTCACGGATCACCGGCGCGGTGATGGCTTCGGCGCGGCCTTTTTCGATCAGCAGGATGGCCATGCGCTTGTTGACGTTTTCGCGCGTCACGTCCTTGAAAATGCGTGCGCCCTTGCCGTCCAGGTTGATGTGCACCGCGGCCTGGCCGCTGGTGTTGTCGAAGCCGGGCGAGGCATCGGTGATCGAGTCGCCGGTCAGCACCACGTCCTTTTTGACTGCGATATTGCCGCCTTCACGGCTGGCCACGACTTCCGCGCCGAACGGCACCTGGCCCTGCGCCAGCGCCAGCGGGTCGGCCAGTTCGTCCACCATGCGGATTTCCAGGGTGGCGGTGCGGCCGAGGATGTCCTTGGCCTTGGCCGTGTCCTGCACGCCGGGCAGCTGCACCACGACGCGGCTGGCACCCTGCTGCTGGATCACCGGTTCGGCCACGCCGAGTTCGTTGACGCGATTGCGCAAGGTGGTGATGTTCTGCTGCAGGGCGAATTCCTGCACCTGCTTCTCGGCTTCAGGCTTCAAGCGCGCGGTCAGATTGAAGCCTTCGGCCTCGTCTGCGGCGGTGAAGGCCAGATCGGTGAATGCCGTGCCCAGCTTGTTGACGGCGGCGTCACGCTGATCGCGCGTGGCGAAATGCACGCTGACTGCATTGCCTTCGCGGGTGATGCGGCCGTATCGGATCTTGGCGCCGCGCAGCTCGGTGCGGAAATCGTTCTGGTAGCGAATGGCGGACTTTTCCAGCGCCGCCTTCATGTCGACTTCGAGCAGGAAATGCACGCCGCCGCGCAAGTCCAGGCCGAGATACATCGGCAGCGCGTTGATCGTCGACAGCCAGGTCGGCGAGGCCGACACCAGGTTCAGCGCCACCGTGTAACGTTCCCCCAGTCCGTTCTGCAGCACGTCCTTGGCCTTGATCTGCAGGTCGGTGCTGGCAAAGCGCGCCTTGATGCTGTTGCCTGCCAGCTCAACCCCGCTGTAAGCCGCGTTGGACGCCTTGAGCAGCGATTCCACCTTCCCCAGCAGCGCAGTGTCGACCTTTTCGGTGGTGCGTATCGGAGATACCTGGACCGCGGGCACTTCGCCGAAAAAGTTGGGCAGGGTGTACAGGAAGGCGACCACCAGCGTGATGCCGATGAGGATGTATTTCCAGAGCGGGAAGCGGTTCATTGTCAGGGGTCAGGGGGTCAGGGATCAGGAGTCAGGGGTTGGGACCAGGGTCAGATTTTGAGGGTTCGCGGCCTTGGCCGCTCATTCCCTGATCCCTGAATCCTGACCCCTTGTTCTTACAAGCCTTTGATCGTGCCCTTCGGCAGCAGGGTCTGGATCGACTGTTTCTGCACATGGGTGATCACGCCGTCGGCGATTTCCAGCGACACGAACTGCTCGCCGATCTTGGCGACCTTGCCGGCCTGGCCGCTGCTGGTGATGACTTCATCGCCCTTTTGCAGTTCGGTCAGCATTTTCTTCTGTTCCTTGGCGCGCTTCATCTGCGGGCGGATGAGCATGAACCAGAACAGGATGAAGATGATGATCAGCGGCAGAAAGTCGGTGATGCCGGGGGTGGCTGCGGCGGCAGATTGAGCGTGGGCAAGAGAAATCATGGTGTGTGGGTGCGTTCAGTAAAAAACCAGTGGATTCTAGCATGCGGGTGTGACGACTTCAGGGGCAGGGTCCGGGCGCGAGGAACGGGGAGATACGGTCGGCCGTGCCGGGGTGGCTGGAGAGCAGGCCGACCGCATCGGGCGTGGTTTTGTTCAGCCGGTTCAGGATGTCGGCAAAACGCCGGGGCGGGATGCAAGCGGCGTTCAGCCAGCGTAACGCGTAGCCGTCGGCCTCGCGTTCCATGTCGCGCGAGTAGCCGCTTTGCAGCAGCAGGCTGGGCAGGCCGGCGGCGAGGTCGGAAAAACTGCCGATGTCGCCGGTGATGGCCACCAGCAATACTCCCGCGCCGATGCTTTGCAGCGCCAGGCGAAGACTGTGGCGACGTTCGACATGCCCGAGTTCGTGGGCGATGACAGCGAGTACTTCCTGGTCGTGCTGGGCCAGTTTCACCAGCTGATCGGTCACCACGACCGTGCCGCCCGGCAGCGCAAAGGCATTCGCGCCCAGGGCGCGGCTGGCACGAAAATACAGGCGATGGGCCGGGCAGCCCTGTGCCTTGCATAGCCTGTCCAGTTGCTGGGCCAGGCCATGCTGGCGCGCGGCAGGCAGGGCGCTGGGGGAGAGATAGATCGACTCCATGAGGGATAGCGACTCTTTGCCCAGGCGGTTCTCCAGACTGGCCGGCAGGGTGTGTGCCACCCCTTCGGCGAGTACCGGTACGCCCCAGCGCAGCCCGACAAACACGATGAGGACAGCAACGACCAGCGCAGCCAGTGCGTAGCGCAGCCGGCTTTCGAGCAGGTGCGCCCAGCGTTCGGGGTGCGCGGAGCTTGTCAGGCGGCTGAGTTCGAGCAGCGCGGCGTGATCCGCGCTGTGCAGTTCGCGCGCATCGGGCAGGTGCACCACGCCGCGTGCCTGCCCGGCAGGCGGGGCGACGTGGATGCGGTCGAGCGGAAAGGCAAACTCGATGCTTTCACCCTGCACGTGCAACTGTCCGGCTTCGACGGCAGCCCGTACCGGGTGGGTACGCGAGGTCTGGCCGTCGAAGTAGTCCGCTGCAAAGCGGCTCACGTCAGCCCGAGATTGAGGTCGAGCAGGTCGGCCATTTCGGAACCGGTGGCGGTGCTGGCCTGATGCTGTCCGGCCACGAAGCTGCCGAGTTCCTGGGGGCCGGTTACGGTCAGGTGTTGGGCGCGGTAACGCGCCAGCCGAACCTTGGCCCAGGGAATGAAGAGACCGAGCGTGATTGCGATGAGCACCAGGTTCGACAGAAAAATCCAGACCAGATCCCGGGCACGCTGGCTGGAGGTGAAGCCGACCGGTCCCAGGACCGTGCCGTTGTACAGGAGGTTGGCCGTGCGCGCCTGGATCAGCGCGCCGACCACCGGGAACATCAGATAAAACGCCACCATGCCCGCGACGATGAATGTGCCGGTTGCCGCGGCCGCCATTTCCTTGGGCATGCCGGAAGCCTGCATTTGATAGGCCTGATAACCGCCATACGCCATGATGGCGATGGGCAGCAGGATCAGTGCGAGGCTCAGCAGATACACGCCCCAAAAGGGTTTGAGTGATCCCTGATAATGCGCGGCGGTCTGGCCGTACACGGTGTGTCCGGCGATGAACTTGATTTGCCGGTAGGCCATATAGGGCAGGATCAGCCCCAGCGTAGGCAGCAGCAAAAGCGGCAGCAGCAGGTAGATGACGGCGGCTTCACCCATTGTGCCGGTGAAATCGAAACGCAGTCCGCGATAGGCGCTCAGGCGCGCGTGGAAGCGCAGGCTGTTCACCACGATCCAGGGCAGGAAGACCAAAAATATAACCAGCAGCGCCACGGCCAGCATGGGTGCGAAGAACGTGGCCATGTAATACGCGGCCAGTGCAGCCACTGCGATCAGCCGCCCTTTGAGAATCTGCATCGGCGAGGCGAGGTAGGAAAACGCCTGGTTGTCGAGCAGGGTGTGGCCATAAAACCAGCGCAGGGTGCGCACCTTGGCCCAGGCTGAGTAAATGCTCAGGGTGGCGAGCGTGAGTGCGATATTGACGATCCAGATGACGAAATACTCGCCACCGCGGCCGGTGAACTGCATCGGGTATTGCTTGGTATACGACATGGTCTCCCCTTTGTGATGTATGTATTTTTATAGTGTGATCGAGACTCCGCAGCGCCGATTCTACACACGAAGGGGCGAGATCAGCTCACCATCCCTGCGCCTGCATGGCGTGAAACCCGGCAGCAAAATCGGCAAAGCGATGGGCCTCGATCGCGTCGCGCATCCCGGCCATCAGGCGGTGGTAGTAATGCAGGTTGTGGATCGTGGCGAGCCGCGCGCCCAATATCTCGTTGGCGCGGATCAGGTGGTGCACGTAGGCGCGGCTGAAGTGGGCGCAGGTATGGCAGGTGCATTCATCGTCGATCGGCGCGGTATCGGTTTTCCAGCGCGCGTTGCGGATGCGCATGTCGCCGCGCCGGGTGAACAGGATGCCGTGGCGCGCGTTGCGCGTCGGCAGCACGCAGTCGAACTGGTCGATGCCCTGCGCCACCGCTGCCACCAGATCGGACGGCGTGCCGACGCCCATCAGGTAGCGCGGTTTGTCGGCCGGCAGCTGCGGCGCGGTGTGGGCGAGGATGCGCGCCATGTCGTCCTTCGGTTCGCCCACCGAGAGGCCGCCGATGGCATAGCCGTCGAAGTGCATGCCGATCAACTCGCGCGCCGATTCGTCGCGCAGGCCTTCGTACATCCCGCCCTGCACGATGCCATAGAGCGCATTGGGGTTGCCGGCGTGGGCCGCTTTCGAGCGCTCGGCCCAGCGCAGGCTCATCCGCATCGAATCGGCGGCCTCGCGCTCGGTGGCGGGGTAGGGCGTGCATTCGTCGAAAATCATCACGATGTCGGAATTCAGCGTGCGCTGGATCTGCATCGAGATTTCCGGCGTCAGGAACAGCTTGTCGCCGTTGATCGGCGAGGCGAACTTCACGCCTTCCTCGGTGATCTTGCGCAGCTTGCCGAGGCTGAACACCTGGAAGCCGCCCGAATCGGTGAGGATGGGCCTGTCCCAGCCCATGAAACGGTGCAGGCCGCCGAATTTTTCGATCACCTCCAGCCCCGGGCGCAGCCACAGGTGGAAGGTGTTGGACAGCACCATCTCGAAACCGATTTCGGTGAGCTCGGTGGGCGACATCGCCTTCACCGTGCCGTAGGTGCCCACCGGCATGAAGGCCGGGGTCTGCACGGTGCCGTGCGCGAGGTGGAGCTGGCCGCGCCGCGCGCCGCCGTCGGTGGTGAGGAGGTCGAATTTCATGCGGGTGCGGATTTCTCTAAAAACATCGCGTCGCCATAGCTGAAGAAGCGATAGCGCTCGGCAATGGCGTGGGCGTAGGCCGCGCGAATGGTCTCCACGCCGGCGAACGCGGAGACCAGCATCAGCAACGTGGATCGGGGCAGGTGAAAATTGGTGAGGAGCGCATCGACCACCTGGAATCGATAGCCCGGCGTGATGAAGATATCAGTTTCGCCGGAGCCCGCGTGTAGCTTTCCCGGCTGCGCGGCTGCCTCCAGTGCCCGGAGGCTGGTCGTGCCCACCGCCACCACGCGGCCGCCGCGGGTGCGGGTTTCGCGGATCGCGTCGACGGTCGCCTGCGGAATCGTGTAGCGCTCGCTGTGCATCCTGTGCTCGGCGATGTGGTCCACCCGCACCGGCTGGAAGGTGCCGGCGCCCACATGCAGCGTCACCTGTGCCGTGCGGATGCCCTGCCTGCGCAGCGCGTCCAGCATCGCGTCGTTGAAATGCAGACCGGCCGTCGGCGCCGCCACCGCGCCGGGCTCGTTGGCGTACACCGTCTGGTAGCGCGCCTCGTCGTCCGCCGTCGGCGTGTGTTCGATATAAGGGGGCAGCGGCAGCCGGCCGAGACGGTCCAGCACTTCCAGCACCGGCTGCGGAAAACGCAGCTGCGTCAGGTCGTCCTGTCGGGCCAGCACCTCGATGACGATATCGTCGGACAGCCGGATGCGCGAACCCGGCTTGGGTGCGTGGCTGGCGCGGATAAAGGCCAGCGCCTCGAATTCGCCCGTCACCCGTTCCACCAGCAGCTCCACCTTGCCGCCGCTTTCCTTCTGGCCGAACAGCCGTGCCTTGATCACCCGCGTGTCGTTCATCACCAGGAGATCGTCGGGGCGCAGCAGGGTGGGCAGATCGGCAAATTCTCGGTCGTGCAGCGTGCCGGTCGCCTCGACGTGCAGCAACCGGCTGCCGCCGCGCACCGCGGGCGGAAACTGCGCGATCAGGTCGGGAGGGAGGTCGAAGTCGAAATCGGCGACACGCATGGGGCGCGATTATAGCCGCCGCCTTGCGGGGGCTTGCCCGATTCGGCGATAATGCGCGGCTTCTGTCGCCGCTCGCGTTCGCGTTCGGCCCCTTTGCCGGGATGGCGGAATCGGTAGACGCAGCGGATTCAAAATCCGCCGCTGGTAACAGTGTGGGGGTTCGAGTCCCCCTCCCGGCACCACATTCTGGAAAGGCCGATTCCATCAAGGATTCGGCCTTGCTACGTTTAAAGCTAGGCGATGAACCTGGGCACCAAATATCTAGTGCCAATGACGCAAAAGACCCAAAGCGGAAGTTAGGCTGTTTTCCGATTATGTCTGTTCTGTACCAAGAAACAGACTTTCAACGTTTGAAATCATTGGCCTGCGGGGCTTTTCGCGCAGGTCCGGTGGAGTGATGGGTTATGCGGCGTTTGTGCATATGGCATTCGTTTCTGGTTGGTCACTTGCGCCCCAAAGCGGCCCCATGTCGAAAACTGAATCAGAAGTGTTTGTTAGCGGCGTAGCGCAATCATCGGTTAATAGCATCGAAAATGAATGCAGATGGGCTAATAATGTTGTCAACATTGACTCCGCAAGCGCGGTGGTTTAATCGATCCACCACAAAAACTTGCACACCGAGAACTGCACCTGAACGCCGGTCAGTCAACGTAATCTGGTAGCGGATAGCGCCCTGCCTAATCGGCGCCTTACGGTACTCGTCTGGTTTATCCACATCAAGGAACGCCAGAATGTCGGCACTAAGATCGTCGACCCCGTAGTACGGCTGTTGGGCACTGAAAGTAGGGAAATGATAGTAAGGGGCAGATGGGTTTATCGTCGCCGCACCAGCGCCGTCGCCCGCTCGACGTTCCGTAAATTCGAAGCTGGCTACCTTTGTTGCTTCCGCGGAGTTACGTTTGCTGAATCCGCCAAAACCCAGAGTGCGCCCGTCTTCATCAACCTCAACTCTTGAAGCACCCGACCACCCTGAAATACGCTTTGGATCAAAATCGTAGGCAATCGAATGCACAGGCGCTATAGGCTTTTCCAAAAACTGGACGCCGACGCCTTTGCACAGAGTTTTGAATTCGTCATTCGCCTTGGCAGTCTGGGTGAGTGGTTCGCTCGGGTCAAATAACACAGGCAGTATTGACATAACAGGCGGAATAACTGCCCAGGCAAGAAGTTTCTTAGGTAAATACGGTGGGATTGAAACATTATGCGCTACCAAAGCTTTTACCTCGCCCGCTATGGCAACGAACGACCACAGGCTCAGAATTAAAACGATGGGCATCGCATAAATGCCAAGCACGAACATGAGTGCGCTCGCGCCTTCCCCGTGGCCATACTTTTGACCCACAAAATATGGAACAAAATTTAGGGTTACCCATGCTACCCACATGAGATTTATTCCTAATGATGTGACTCGACGCCGAGGGGCCACGAGTTTCCTGTGCAGGCCAGTCACCCAGAAAGTCACAATAAGAATGGATGCGAGTAGCCATAGGTCAATCCCAAGTCGCATAACCTGAACAGCCAATGGGGATACAGCTGTCAGGCTACCGTCAGAGAGCCACGGTGCGAGCAGCCATCGAGTGGGCCTCAGCAACTGCGTAAAGCCAACAAATGAGCCAATAGTGTTCAGGATCGCCGCAAGCCCTAGTGCCAGACTTACGAGTCGCCATTGTGACGGCCTTGTCCTATTGTCCTGCCTTTGATGGTCTTCCATACCCGACTTCCCTTGCTCCCTTTTCCACCAAGCGATCATCGTATGCAGGTTCATGCGGTTTACCAAGACCGGTTGTTTATAGACCGCTCGGACCGAAAAGCAGACGTTTTTCGTGGCTGGCCTGAATGTCTACTTCTGGCCGGTTTGAGTCACTGCCATCTTTGAGTTTTTGTTTTCAACACTTGCCTGCCTTCGCGCAATAGCCGCCGGGCGCTTTCGTACGCCGGTTTCGCCCGGCCGTTCACATCGAACAACAGCGCGTCGCCCTGGCCGGGGAAGAACTCCGGGATCCACGAATAGCGGTCGCTCGCACCCCAGGTGGAAAAGCTGCGGCATTGTGGCACCGCCAGGCAGGCCTGCAGCATGTCGCGGTACAGCGCAGCCTGCGCCCGCAGGTCGGCGCGGCTTGCCGGTAGCGACAGCATCACGTCCATTTCGCTGATGTGGGTCTCCAGTCCGAGCGCGGCCAGGCGCTTCATGTTGATGCGCACGTCGCTGGCGCGCGGCGCGTCTTTCAGGCTGGCGTGCATCTGCAGGCCGACGCCGTGGATCGGTGCGCCCTTGCGACGCAATCCGGCCACCAGGTCGTAGATGCCGTCCGATTTGGCGCCGTCGCCCTCGCCGCCATAGTCGTTGTAGCGCAGATGCGCCTGCGGATCGGCTTCGTGCGCCCACTGGAACGCCAGCACCAGATAATCCGGGCCGATGCCGCGCGACCAGAAGGTTTCGCGCGCGTGCCCGTCTTCGGCCACCGCTTCGGCCGCCACGTCCCACGAGGCCACCCGGCCGCGATAGCGCGTCACCAGCGTCCTGATGTGCTCGCGCAGGATGGCCTTCAGTTCGTCGCGGCTGAATTGCCCCTGTGTCAGCCAGTCCGGCAGCTGCTGGTGCCACACCAGCACGTGGCCGTTCACCTGCATGCCGTGCGCCTCGGCGAAGGCAACCAGCGCATCCGCCTGCGCGAAGTCGAAGCGGCCGCGCTCGGGCTGCACGACGGAAAACTTCATCGCGTTTTCCGGCGTCACCAGATTGAATTCGCGCGCCAGCAGCCGGGCATAGGCGGAGTCGGTGTTCAGGGCGTCGACATTGACCGCCGTGCCGATGCGAAGACCGGCCGATTGGGCCAGGGTCCGCAGGGTGTCGGCGGCAACCGCCGGCAAGGCGGCCGCACATGCCGCAATGAAAACGGCCGTGATGACTGCGGCGCGCAGTGACATCTCAGTAGCCCCGGTATGCGGCAGGCCCGGCCCATTGCCTGACGAAGCCGGGTACCGGGGGCGACTGCAAGGGTCGCAGGCCGGCATCGCGCGCCCAGCCTTCGAGCCAGGACTCGCCCTCGATTCCCCCCGCTCCCGCAGGCAACGCGTAGGCGCTGTCCCTGAGCGCGTCGTCCAGCGATATGAAGCGATAGCCGCGTTGCCGGAGCATGGCAGCGAGTGCGTCGAAATACTCCGCGTTGAGCGCGTTGGCATGCAGCACCAGCACATGCGGAATGGGCCGGCCGAACAGGTCGAGCGTGAGCTGCTCCGCCTGTGCGAACACGACTTCCATATAGGGCACGTAGGCGGCGCCGATGCGCCGTTCCGCGTCCTCGTCGCCTTGCGCCAGCGCCCGCGAATAGGCGGCGGCGAACACCCATTCCGAATTGTTCACGGTCACCGGCGCCACGCGATAGCCATGCGCCGCGAGGAAGCCCTGAAATGCCGACCGCACCTCCGCCGTTTTTCCCTGATGCAGGAATGGGTGGCGAAACCAGCGCAGGCTTCGGCCTTCGCTTTGCATGAGGGGGCGCGTGACGGCTTCGCCCTGCAGCAGATCGGCCTGGAAAACGTCGAGCGGCACCCGGTTGAGCGAAGGATGCGAATAGGTGTGGTTGCCCAGTTCGACGCCGGCCTTGAGCCAGCGCCGCAGCAGTTCAACCCGGGCCGGGTCCGGCTGGCCTTCGCGGTAGAGCTTCGCCTCGTTGACGAAGCCCACGGCGGGCACCTGGGCGGTCTGCAGATGCTGCAGCAGGCGGCGCGTCATGCTGTCCAGCGTGGCAGGGTCGTCCGCGGGGACGGCGGCGTAGGGCAGGTCGTCGAAGGTGACCGACACCGCGGGCTGCGCCGGCATCTGGGCGGCCGCCGCAAGGGGAAGAAGCAGGAAGAAAAGCAGGAACCGGCGTGTCATGCGTGCCTCGAATGCGCGCGCAACCGGCGCGCGCGGCATTGCGAACGGGTGGTCAGAAGCGGCGCGTGAGGCTGAGCTCGAACATGTGCGAACGGTAGCCGCCGGTTGCGCCGCCGCCGTAGCGGGACACGCCGGCCTTCACGTCGAGGAACCAGTCGCGATAGATGCCGAAGAAACCCTCGGCCACGATGTCACCGCCGGCGCGGAAGCCGGACATCGTGTTGTCCTTGTAGGGGCCGTAGCTGAAGGCCACGCTCACGCCGTCGTCGTCGCTGATCTTCCAGTAGGTGAAGGCGGTCAGCGCGTAGCGCTGGTACAGCGAGGGGGCGTAGTAGCCGTTGCCCGGGTCCTCGTCGTAGCCGAACCAGCGGCCGCTGACGCCGAGATCCAGGTTCAGGCGCCGGGTGCGCATGACGGCGCGGCGCGGTGCGAGTTCCGCTTCCCAACGGTCGTTGCCGTCGGACAGCGTGTCGTAGCCGACGCGGCTGGCCAGGGTCCAGCGCAGGTCGGGGGTCCAGGTGGCGTCGAGGGTGGTGGCGCGGCGTTCGATGCCGAGCTTGGCTGCGCGCGGCGACACGGCGAACCGATCCTGCCGGTGCGCCAGCCGCAGGGCGAGTTCCTCCTGCGGCTGCAGGTCGGCGCCGACTTCGTAGATGACGTTGCTGTCGCCTTCTGCGCGGCCGCCGCCGATCTGCGCGTCGAGCGAGACCTTGGGCGAAACACGATGCTGGATGCCGAGCCAGGCGCGGTTGTAGCCGAGGGTGGTGCCGCCGTCCGGCTTTTCGTAGCCGCTGCCGCTGTCGGCATGGACCCGCTGCCGGTCGGTGCCGCCGAACAGGCGCGTCTCCGGGTTGATCACGTATTCGCCGCGCAGATACCCGTGGCGGATGCTGACGTCGTCGGAACCGGTGTGGTAGCCGAAGCCGGCGGTCGCATTCGAACGCAGCGGCGTGCGGATGAAGCGTGCGAGGTCGATCGTTTCCTTGCTGTCCGGACGCAGGCGGGTGACCTCGGCGAGGCTTGCCAGCGCTTCGCGCGGGCGATGGGCGTAGTGCAGGGCGACGGTGCGGGTGTAGCCCCGTTCGTAGTCGTCGCGCAAGCCGGCTTCGAGCTCGGCGATCTCGGCCAGCGACGAGGTCGGCCGCTCAGCCCAGGCCAGCACGCGGGCTTTCTGCTTCTTGGCGGCGACGTTGTCGCCGAAGCGCTTGCGGTAGTCTTCCAGCAGTTCCATCGCGCGCGCGTAGTCGCCCAGTTCGGTGACGACGACGATGTATTCCATCCACGCCGCGGCCACGCCCGGCTGCTGTGCCAGATAGTCGCGATAGGCGCGCGCCGATTCGTCGAGCTGGCTGCGCCAGTAGTGCACGCGCGCGATGCCGAGGCACGCGCCGGGATCGTTGGGCGCGATCGCGAGAATGCGCCGGTGGCTGTCCAGCGCGGTGTCGTAGTCGCCGCGCCAGGCGGCGTGATCGGCGCGGGTGCGCAGGTATTCCAGGTTTGTCGGGTCGAGTTCGACGGCGCGTTCGATCGCAGCGGAGGCGTCTGCGGCTTCCTTCTCGCTCGGGTAGCTCTGCGCCAGACGGTAGAACAGCGCGTGGTCCTGCGGGGCGAGGCGGGTCGCCTCCTTCAGCGCCGCGGACGAAGCCACGGGATTGTTGCCCAGCGCGTAGATGTCGGCCATGCGCAGCCAGTATTCCCTGCTTTCGCCGAAGCGCTGGCGATACAGCGCATCGTATTCCTGTACCGCCGCGGTGTTGCCGCGTTCGGCTTCCAGTTCCATGGTTTCGAGCATGACGTCCTTGTCCTGCGGACGCAGTTCCAGATAGGCGCGATAACGGGGCGCCGCGGCGTCCTTTTTGCCGCTGCGCGAATGGGCGCGGGCGAGGCCGAGCAGGGCGTCGGCATCCTGGGGCGCGGTCGCCAGCACGCGCTCGAAGCTGTCGATCGCCACGGCGTGGTAGCCCATCCACAGGGCGATTTCGCCGCGCGCACGCAAATAGGTCGGGTTGCCCGGGTCGAGCTCGACAGCCTGGGCGATGGCGGCCATCGCGCTCGGCCCCTTCTGGATGGCTGCATACGCCTGCGAAAGCTTGTGATACAGGCGGGCGTCCATGGGCGCGTATTTCACCGCTTCGCGCAGGGCTTCGGCGGCGCGCTCGGTGTCCTTCAATCGGGTGGCGCGGATGTCGGCGATGCGTTCCCACAGGTGCGCCTGCGCCGGGTTGGCCTGGAGTGCCTGCTTGTAGATTTCCACCGCGTCGGCCCACTGGCCCTGCATTTCGGCGCGCACGCCGGCGTCGGGAACAGACTGGGCCAGCGCCAGGTTCGAGTACAAGGCCAATGCAAGTATTAAACGCAGCTTCATTTGCGCCACCGCCGATTACGGAAAATCCACAGGTCGGCGGCGAAGCGGCCGATCGTGACGAGGTCGAACAACAGCACGGCATAGCGCAGCGGCGCCACCAGCAGGCCCTTGAGCAAATATTCCAGCCGATGCCCCTTGGCCACCGTGACGAGGATGCCGGTGCCGACAGCCGTTTCCGCAATCAGCGTGATCGCCAGCGGTTCCCACAACTGCAGCAGGATCATGATCAGCAGCGCGGTCGGAAACGCGATTTTCTCAAAGGCCGACATGAACAGCACCCAGCCGATCGGGCGACCATATTTTTCTGTGTAGTCGGAGCCGAAGGGCTGACGGTATTGTTCGCGATGGACCCGTTTGTCCGCAAGACCATCCGCCAGTTCCTCCGCCTCTCTTTTCTTGCGCCGATAGCGCTTGAATGACTTGAAGGGACTCCGCATCAGCTCGTCGAAGTAGTAGCAGCTTTGCAGGAAGGACGAGGACCACAAATAGATCTGGCCAGGCACGCGCCCCACTTCAGGCTCCTGCGAACGGGCGTAGACGTCGGCAACCTGGATGTTGCGGTAGCCGTTGTCGTTCATTGCGAAGCCGATGAAAATGTCCTCCGAGTTGGTCAGGTCGTCACCCAGGATGGGCTCGTAGCGGTCGAACACCATGGTCTTGAGTACGTCCCTGCGGTATGCGACGGCACAGCCGACAGGATTGAGGATGCCGCCGAAGAAGCTCATCTGGCCCAGGTAGACGAATTTCTGCAGGAAGTAATACAGCACGTCGCGGTACATGTCTGTGATGCCGCGCTGCAGGTGGTGGAACCAGCCCACCTTGGGATAGATGGTGGCTTCCGGATGTGCGTCGAGGAATTTCTTCAGCGCCGTCATACCGAGCATGGCGCGGCGGTCGCGGTCGCGCAGCGGCAGCACGGTGCCGCAGGCGCTGGCGATGCCGGCGCCATTGTAGAGCTCCTCGACCACGCGATCGATGTAGTTGTCGGATTCCAGCACCGTGTCGCCGTCGAGAATGAATTCGACGTCGGAATCGAACTCGCGTGACTGGCGCTTGAGCGTCGGCGTCTTGCCGATCGAGTGCGCGCGCCGGATCGTGATCAGGTCCATGTCATTCATCGCACAGAAGGTCTGGGCGTATTCGACGGTGCGGTCGTGGCTGCCGTCGTCGACCAGGATGATGCGGGTCGGCTTGCGGGTCTGGCGCGCCAGCGCGGCGAGGCACAGGGGGATGTTGCTCTCCTCGTTGAAGGCTGGAATCACGACGTCGACTGTGGCGTCGCGCCAGTCTACTCCGGGATTGGGAAGGGTCTTGTCCGGTCCGTGGGCCAAGCCGAGGATGCTCAGCACCGTGTTCGGGCTGAGGATGAAATAAGGGGTTGTTGCCATGAACGCGTATTCTCTAGGCGACGCGCAAATTCTTTGCGCGTTCTCTTTCGGTCAGATCATCCAGGGTTTCGCTTAATGTCCACTCCGGCTCGAAGCCCGTCAGGGCCCGCAGTTTGTTGAGCACCGGGCGCCGGTGCATAACGTCCTCGAATTCCTCGCCGTAGGCATCCTTGTAGGAAATGAACTGCACCGGCGAGGCGCTGCGGGTGCGTTGCACGATCAGGTCGGCCAGGTCGCGAATGGAGATTTCCTGGTCGTTGCCGACGTTCACCACCTCGCCCCAGGCCTCCGGGCAGCCGGCGAGACGGTCCAGCGCCACCACAGTGTCGCGAACATCGCAGAAGGAACGCGTCTGCCTGCCCTCGCCGTAGACCGTGAGGGGTTCGTTGCTGACCGCCTGTCTGACGAAACCAGGCACCACCATGCCGTAATGCCCGACCTGGTTCGGCCCGATGGTGTTGAACAGGCGCACCACCACGATATTCAGGCCGTATTTGCGCGCATAGGAAAAGGCGAGGAACTCGTCCGCCAGTTTGGTGACCGCATAGGCCCAGCGCAGACGGCCGGCGGACGGCAGCACGATGTTGTCGGTCTCGGCGAAGCTGTCTTTTTCGTTGAAGCCATACACCTCCGAGGTCGAAGCGATGATGACCTGCGGATTCCAGCCGCCGAGGTGGATGGCGCGCAGGATTCGCTCGGTGCCGGTCATGTTGGTCGCCATCACGGCCACCGGGTCCTGCAGCACTTTTTTCACGCCGACGACTGCGGCCATGTGGTAGATGCGGTCGGCCCAGGCGACGGCCTTGTCAAGACCGTTCCAGTGCAGGATGTCGGTCTCGGCAAAGCGGAAAGCAGGATTGCCCCGAAACGGGTCGATGTTCGCCAGCGATCCGGTGCTCAGATTGTCCACCACATAAACCTGATCCCCCTTCGCCAGATGACGCTCCGCCAGATGTGATCCGATGAATCCTGCGCCGCCCGTGATCAAAACATGCATTCGTGCACCCTTTCCGAATTTTCGCCGGCCCCTGCCGAACGATGAACAGGCCGGTTCTGAGGTCTGAATTTATGTCCCAATAAAAACAATGCCTTGTATTGTTTTTGTCGAGAGGCAGACGTTCATTGCCGTTCCTGTATGGGCCACTGCAAATAGCGTACCAATTCGGGATGTATCATTGCCGGCATGCCAAGGGCACCTTTTGGGTGCATTCCCGTACCAATTTGTTACAGCATCGGGAATCGTTGGCGAGGTTTTGGGGCGGCGTTTCGACTTGTCATCCGCCCATCACCAATTTTTCCTATGGTTAATCAAGAGGTGGCACTTCTTTTCGTCAATGGCACAGCCGTTGCTTGATGACAATCAAGCGGCAGCGAACGGCGCAACTGAAGTGGCGCGGCAGTATCCGGTGAATCAGGGAGAAACACTGCATGTCTTCGTCAGTATTCGCGGAAGAGAAACAGGATGGGTTGCCCGGGCCCTTGCATCGCCCGGTATGTCAGCAGCTGAAAGCGCATCAGGCCGTGATGGCTGCGGTGCACATGCGCGACCTGTTCGCAGC
The DNA here is from genome assembly GCA_019459325.1 of Thiobacillus sp. GTDB lineage: Bacteria > Pseudomonadota > Gammaproteobacteria > Burkholderiales > Thiobacillaceae > Thiobacillus. The sequence goes on along the minus strand of JAIBFA010000014.1, from coordinate 41,353 downwards.
CGATCCTGGACGGTTCGAGCGATTTTCGCTGCAGGTGGGCGAGGTGCTGCTGGATTATTCGAAAAACCGCATCACCGACGAGACCATGGGCCTGCTCGTGCGGCTGGCCGAGGAAGCGGATGTGGCCGGTTGGCGCGAACGCATGTTCAGCGGCGAGAAAATCAACAACACGGAAAACCGCGCGGTGCTCCATGTGGCGCTGCGCAACCGCAGCAATCATCCGGTGCGGGTCGACGGCGAGGACGTGATGCCGAAGGTCAATGCGGTGATCGAGCGGATGGGCGCGTTTGCGGAGCTGGTGCGCAGTGGGCAGTGGCGCGGCTACACCGGCGAGCGCATCACCGACGTGGTGAATATAGGCATCGGCGGCTCGGATCTGGGTCCGCAGATGGTGGTCCAGGCGCTGAAGCCCTATCGCCATCCGCGGCTCAGGGTGCATTTCATCTCCAACGTCGACGGCGCCCACGTGAAGGAGGCACTGGAGACGCTGAATCCGGAAACGACGCTGTTCATCGTGTCGTCCAAAACCTTCACCACGCAGGAAACCATGACCAATGCGCATTACGCGCGCGAGTGGTTCCTGGCGCAGTCGCAGGCGGAAAAGCACATTGCAAGGCATTTCGTGGCGGTGTCGACCAACACCGAGGCGGTGGTGGCCTTCGGCATCGATCCTGCCAATATGTTCGAGTTCTGGGACTGGGTGGGGGGACGCTATTCGCTGTGGTCGGCGATCGGCCTGTCGATCGTGCTGGCGGTGGGGGCGGAACGCTTCGTCGAACTGCTGGACGGTGCGCACGAGATGGACGCGCATTTCCGCCATGCGCCGCTGGCGAAGAACATGCCAGTGATCCTCGCGTTGCTGGGCGTCTGGTACAACAACTTTTTCGGCGCGGAGTCGCAGGCGATCCTGCCCTACGACCACTACCTGCGCAGCCTGCCGGCCTATCTGGAGCAGGCCGATATGGAATCGAACGGCAAGTCGGTGGACCGCGAAGGCAAGGTGGTCGACTACGCGACCGGCGCCATCGTCTGGGGCGCCACCGGCATCAATGGCCAGCACGCCTTCTACCAGCTGCTGCACCAGGGCACCAAGATGATTCCGGCCGATTTCATCGTGTCGATCGAGCCGCATACCGAACTGCAGGACCATCACGACATCATGATTGCGAATTTCCTGGCGCAGACCGAGGCGCTGATGCGCGGCCGCACGCGCGAGGAGACGCAGCGCGAAATGGGTTCGCTTGAGGGGGCGGCGGAGGCGACCGGCCAGTTCGTGCAGCACAAGGTGTTCGACGGCAATCATCCCAGCAACGCGATCCTGCTGCAGAAGCTGACGCCGCATGCGCTCGGCATGCTGATTGCGCTGTATGAGCACAAGATCTTCGTGCAGGGCGTGATCTGGAATCTGAATTCCTATGATCAGTGGGGGGTGGAACTCGGCAAGCAACTGGCCAGCCGCATCCTGCCCGAGTTGCACGCCGACGCGCCGGTGGGCAGCCACGATGCCTCGACCAATGCCCTCATCAATTACTACCGGAGAATGAGCCATCCGCACACTGGCTTATAGTTCGGGTATGGAGTTGATTGCAGGCGATATCGGGGGAACAAAAAGCAGGCTGGCCTGGGTGACGGGCGGGCCGGAGGGCATGCAGCAACTGCGTTTCGAGCAGGTGTATGCGAGTGCTGCATTTGCAACGGCGGACGATCTGATCCGCCAGTTCATCACGGATGCACCGCTGCCGGTCCCCCCGGATTGCCTGTTGTTGGCGTTGCCAGGGCCCTTGCGTGCGCAGCAGGCCACCCTGACCAATCTGGACTGGACGCTCGATGCGGCCGACATGGGGGCCTCGCTGGGCATTGCCAGCGTGCGTTTCATCAACGATTTTCAGGCCGCCGCCACCGGCGTGGCGACGCTCACGGACACGGATGTCGTCGTGCTCAATCCGCATCCACCCGAGGCGGGCGCCGTGCGTGCCATCACCGGCGCAGGCACCGGGCTGGGGCTGGCTTTCATGCTGACCGACGACGCTGGACATTATCAAAGCTTTGCCACCGAGGGAGGGCACATCGACTTTGCGCCGGCCAACGCCATGCAGACACGGTTGCTGGAACATATGCGCGCCAAGTATGGCCATGTGTCCTGGGAACGCGTGGCATCGGGCTCGGCGATGAACGATCTTTATCGCTTCTGTTGTGTCGAGCATGATTGCGCGCTGCCCAACGAAACGATGGATGGCGCCACCCTTGCCGCGCGCGGGGAGGCGGGCGATGCGGCTGCCGAAGCCGCGCTCGATCTGTTCATCGATCTGTATGGTGCGTGGGTGGGCAATGTCGCTTTGCTGTATCAGCCGCGCGGCGGACTGTATGTGGCGGGCGGCGTGACCCAGCAACTGCGGACGCGCATGCAGTCGCCGCGTTTCATGGCTGCAGCCACCGACAAGGGACGCATGCGCAGCGTGGTGGAGCGCACGCCGATTCTTCTGGTCAACAACAGCCGGCTGGGCGTGCAGGGCACAATTGCCACTGCATTTGCCCCGTCTTGATCAATGGTTTCAAACAACTTTCATTCCAATACAAGCAGCAGCTAGGAGCGAGGCATGACAATTTCCAAGGATGAACAGGCGCGGCTCTACCGCTATTACACCGAACCGAAAATGGTGACCGATCTCACGCGCAGGACGCTGGCGCTGGTGCTGGCAGGCGGCGAGGGATCGCGGCTGAAGGATCTGACCGCCTGGCGCGCCAAGCCGGCGGTGCCGATCGGCGGCAAATACCGCATCATCGACTTTGCGCTGTCGAACTGCGTCAACTCGGGCATCCGCCGCATCGGTGTGCTCACGCAATACAAGTCGCATTCGCTGATCCGCCACCTGCAGCGCGCGTGGGGATTCATGCGCGCCGAGATCGGCGAGTTCGTCGAGATCCTGCCTGCGCAGCAGCGCACCAACAAAAAGGAGTGGTACCAGGGCACGGCCGATGCACTGTTCCAGAACATCGACATCATGCAGCGCCACCATCCGGAGTACGTGCTGGTGCTCGGCGGCGATCACGTCTACACCATGGATTATTCGGAGATGCTGCTGTATCACGTGCAGACCGGTGCGGATTTCACTGTCGGCAGCATCGAGGTGCCCGTGGCCGAGGCGAGCGGATTCGGCGTGATGTCGGTCGATGAAGACATGCGCATCACCCGCTTCACCGAAAAACCCAAGCATCCCGACTGCATTCCGGGCAAACCCGACACTGCGCTGGTGTCGATGGGCATCTATATCTTTTCCAAGGATTTTCTCTACAAGACGCTGATCGAGGACGCCGGAAAAACTCAGTCTTCCCACGATTTCGGCAAGGACATCATCCCCGCCAACATCGGCGAAGCCCGGGCGATGGCCTTCCCGTTCCGCAACAAGAATGGCCAGCCGGCATACTGGCGCGACGTGGGAACGCTGTATTCCTACTGGCAGACCAACATGGAATTGTGCTCGGTGGAACCGGAGCTCAATCTGTACAACCGCGAATGGCCGATCTGGACCTACCAGCCGCAATACCCGCCGGCCAAGTTCATTTTTGACGATGAGGGTCGGCGCGGCGAGGCGATCGATTCGCTGATCGCGGGCGGTTGCATCCTGTCGGGTGCGCGGGTCAAGCGATCGGTGCTCTTTTTCGCTTCCACGGTGGAAAGCCACAGCCTCATCAAGGACAGCGTAATCCTGCCCAAGGTCAGCATCGGCAGCAACTGCCGGATCAGCCGCGCCATCATCGACAAGGGCTGCGTCATTCATGACGGCACCGTGATCGGAGAAGACCCGGTCGAGGACGCCAAGCGCTTCCACGTGACCAAGGAAGGCATCACCCTGGTGACCCCGGCGATGCTGGGACAAAACCTGTACGCGAGATTGCAGAATGACTATGACGGCTAAATCCCTCAACGTGGTGCTGTGCTGGCACATGCACCAACCGTATTACCGCGAGGGCCTCAAGGGCGCGTACCACCTGCCGTGGGTCTATCTGCACGGCATCAAGGATTACAGCGACATGGCCGCGCACCTGGAGCGGCATCCGGAGATGCGCGCGGTCGTCAACTTTGCGCCGGTGCTGCTGGAGCAGATCGACGACTATGCGCAGCAGCTCGACGTGCTGTTGAAGCAGGGCAAGCCTACCCAGGATCACATGCTGAACCTGCTGTCCGGCGTCGAGCGCATCCCGTCGGATGCCGCCAGCCGTCTGCGCATCATTCAGGATTGCCAGCGCTGCCACGCGCCGCGCATGATCCATCCGTATCCCGCGTTCCACCGGTTATTGAGAATGATCGGTGCCACCGACGAGGCCGGCGTCGGCAGCACCGGCCTGCAATGGCATCTGGGCTATCTGTCCGAGCAGTATTTTCTCGACCTGCTGACCTGGTACCACCTCGCCTGGCTGGGGCATACACTCAGGCAACTGCCGCTGGCGCAACGGCTGATGGCACAGGAAAAGGGCTATTCCGCCGCCGACCGCCACGAGCTGCTGCACCTGATGCAGCACTGCATGGCCGGGTTGATTCCGCGTTACCGCGCGCTGGCCGATCGCGGTCAGGTCGAGTTGTCGATGACGCCTTACGGCCATCCCATCGTGCCGCTGCTCAACGATTTTGCCAACCTGCGTGACGCACTGCCCGACGTTCCCGTTCCGGACGCGCCTGCCTACCCCGGGGGGGCGGAGCGCTCGAACTGGCATCTGCAGCATGGCGTCGAGGTGTTCGAGCGTTACTTCGGCCGGAAGCCGGCCGGCGTCTGGCTGTCCGAGGGCGGCGTGAGCGAGGATGCGCTGGCCCAGCTCGACGAAATGGACTTCGCGTGGACCGCTTCCGGCGAGGGGGTATGGCGCAACAGCTGCGCCAAGTCGGGCTGCAAGGAAGATGAAACCCAAACCAAGCGCGCGCTGTTCGCGCCGGCACGCATCGACGGCTTCAAGACACGGGTGTTCTTTCGCGATGATGGCCTGTCGGACCTGATCGGCTTCAAGTACAGCGACTGGCACGCGGACGACGCGGTGGGCGACTTTGTCCAGCATCTGGAAAACATCGCCAGCTTTTTCGGCAAGGAGGGCAACCGCCATGTGGTCTCGGTCATCCTCGACGGCGAAAATGCCTGGGAGTACTACCCCGACAACGGCCATCACTTTCTGGATGCGCTCTATAAGACCCTGTCCAGCCACCCCACGCTCAACGTCAGCACCTTTGCCGAACAGGCTGCCCGCTCGCCGGCCAGGCCGATGAAGCGCCTGGCGGCCGGCAGCTGGGTCTACGGCAGCTTCTCGACCTGGATCGGCTCGGAAGACAAGAACCGCGGCTGGGATTACCTGGTCGCCGCCAAAGAGGCCTACGACAGCGTGGTCGCCACCGGCAAGCTGAATGCCGACCAGATGGCCTTGGCCACCCGCCAGCTTGCCGTGTGCGAAGGCTCCGACTGGTTCTGGTGGTTCGGCGACTACAACCCGTCGGGCAGCGTCAGCGATTTCGAGCAGCTGTACCGAACCCAGTTGCGCGAACTGTATCGCCTGCTCGGAGTGGCACCGCCTGCCTTGCTCGACGTGCCGCTGTCGAGCGGCGGCGGCTGGGCGGAAAACGCCGGCACCATGCGCAGGAATGCCTGATGAACTTCGACAGCCATCGCGCCGGCCTGCTGCTGCATCCGACCTCGCTGCCGTCCGGCACGCTGGCCGATGTCGAGCGCTGGCTGGACTTCCTGCAGGCAGCAGGATTTCGCGTATGGCAGATGTTGCCGCTGGGCCTGCCGCTGACCGGACTGTCGCCCTATCAGTGCGCATCGGCGTTTGCGGTCAACCCGGCGCTGTTTCAAGTGTCGCATGGACGTTGCCCGCGTGCCGATATGCGTCGCTTCGTCGGCTGGCGCAACAAACACCGCCATTGGCTCGACGACTACGCGCGCTTCATGGTCATCAAGCAGGAGCAGGGCGGTGCGCCCTGGAGCGACTGGCCGGCTCCGCTGCGTGATCGCGACGCGCAGACGCTGGCCAAGTTCGATGCCAGCCATGCCGACACGTTGAAGGCGGTAATGGCCGAGCAGTATCGTGCTGCCGTGCACTGGCAGGGCATTCGGGCGGTAGCCGCTGAGCGCGGCATCCAGCTGTTCGGCGATATGCCGATATTTGTTGCCCACGACAGTGCCGACGTGTGGGCGCGACGCGATCTGTTCCTGCTCGATGACGAGGGCCATCCCACGGTCGTGACGGGGGTGCCGCCGGATTACTTTTCCGCAACGGGCCAGCGCTGGGGCAACCCGCATTACAACTGGGCGGTGATGCAGGCCGACGGCTTCGCCTGGTGGCGAGCACGGTTGCGTGCGCATTTCGAGTGGTTCGATCTGGTGCGCATCGATCACTTCCGCGGACTCTCCGCCGCTTGGACGATTCCCGCCAGCGAGCCCACGGCCATTCACGGCGAATGGATTGCCGCGCCCGGTGCGGCCCTGTTGCAGGCAATTGCCGACGAGATGGGCGAGCTGCAATTGGTAGCCGAAGATCTCGGCATCATCACCCCCGATGTCACCGCGCTGCGCCACCAGTTTGGCTTGCCGGGCATGGCTGTGCTGCAGTTCGCGTTTGACCATCACAGCGACAACCCGCACAAGCCCCAAAACGTGCAGCCCGACACCGTGTATTACACCGGCACGCATGACAACGACACCACGCTGGGCTGGTGGCAGGGATTGCCCGGGCATGCGCGCCATCAGGTGATGCAGCAGCTGGGTGTCCATGACCCCGATGCGGTACTGGGTGCAATGATCGCCACCGTGCTGGGAAGCCGTGCCGCGTTGGCGATGCTGCCGCTGCAGGATGTGCTGCACCTCGGCAGCGAGGCACGCATGAACACGCCGGGCACCGACAACGGCAACTGGACCTGGCGCTTCGAATGGGATGCGCTGGCCCCCGATCTGGCTCCCCGTTTGCTAGAACAATTACAGAAAGCCCATCGATGCGAGACAAACCCAACACCATGAAGGCGTCCCAACACGCTCCCCTTGGCGCCAGCCTCCCTGCGATCAGTGAACCGATCATGCGCGTGCAGAACGGTGTGCATCATGATCCGTTCGAGGTGCTGGGGCTGCATGCCCAACCCGATGGCAGCACCCTGATCCGCGCCTTTCTGCCCGCTGCCGAAGTGGTGGAAGCAGCCGGCGGCCGCATGACGCGGGTGACCGGTACCGACTGTTTCGAGCGGCTGCTGCCGCCTGGAACGGCGGTCGATCCGCATCCAATTCTGCGCTGGCAGGACAAGGGGGCGGGTGACTGGCATACCACGCAATGCCCATACAGCTTTGGTCCGCAACTGGGCGAAATGGACCTGTATCTGATCGGCGAGGGGCGCCATTTCGAAGCCTGGAAGGTGCTCGGTGCACGCCTGAAAACCGTCGATGGCGTGGCGGGTTGCCTGTTTTCCGTGTGGGCACCGGCGGTGCAGCGCGTCAGCGTGATCGGCGATTTCAACGACTGGGATGGCCGCCGCCATCCGATGCGCTGCCGCGGCACCTCCGGCATCTGGGAACTGTTCATCCCCGGCCTGGCTGCCGGCCAGGTCTACAAATACGAAATCCTCGGCAGCCGTGGCCAGCTGGTGAAAAAAACCGATCCCTACGCACGGCAGATGTTCATGCGTCCGGAGACCACCAGTTGCGTGCCCGACGACACGCCCTATGCCTGGCAGGACGGCAGCTGGATCGACGCCCGCGCGCACTTCGACTGGCAGCATCGCCCGATCAGCATTTACGAGCTGCATCCCGGTTCCTGGCGGCGTCATGCCGACGGCAGTTTTTATACCTGGGATGAACTCATCGCCCAACTGATTCCCTATGTACAGGATCTCGGCTACACCCACATCGAGCTGCTGCCGGTGGCCGAGCATCCGCTCGACGCCTCGTGGGGCTACCAGGTGTCGGGCTATTACGCACCGACGGCGCGCTTCGGCTCGCCCGACGATTTCCGCGCCTTTGTCGACGCCTGCCATCAGGCCGACATCGGCGTGCTGCTCGACTGGGTGCCCGCGCACTTTCCGAAAGACGACTGGGCGCTGGCGCGCTTCACCGGCGAGCCGGTGTACGAGCATGCCGACCCACGCCGTGGCGAGCACCAGGAGTGGGGCACGCTGGTGTTCGACTTCGGTCGCAACGAGGTGCGCAACTTTCTGGTCGCCAACGCACTGTACTGGCTGGACGAGTTCCACATCGACGGCCTGCGCGTCGACGCCGTCGCCTCGATGCTCTACCTCGACTACTCGCGCAATCCGGGCGAATGGCTGCCCAACCAGTATGGCGGGCGCGAGAATCTCGAGGCGGTCCATTTCCTGCGCGAAATGAACACCGAAGTGCACGGCCGCTTTCCCGGCGTGCTCACCATCGCCGAGGAATCGACCGCGTGGCCGGCCGTGTCGCGACCGATCGAACTCGGCGGGCTGGGCTTTTCGATGAAGTGGAACATGGGCTGGATGAACGACAGTCTCGACTACATCGAGAAAGAGCCGGTCTACCGCAAGTATCAGCACAACCAGCTGACCTTCAGCCAGGTGTACGCGTGGACCGAGAACTTCGTGCTGCCGCTGTCGCACGACGAAGTGGTGCACATGAAGAAAAGCCTGCTCGACAAAATGCCGGGCGACACCTGGCAGCGCTTCGCCAACCTGCGGCTGTTCTATGCCTGGCACTATGCGCATCCCGGCAAGAAGCTCTTGTTCATGGGCGGCGAGTTCGGCCAGTGGAACGAATGGAAGGAGGCCGGCCAGCTCGACTGGGCGCTGCTCGATTTCCCCGCACACGACAGCATTCGCGCGTTGCTGCGCGACCTCAATCACCTGTATCGCAACGAGCCGGCGCTGCACGAGTTCGACTTCGATCCGCGAGGCTTCCGCTGGATCGACTGCCACGATGCCGACCAGTCGGTGCTCAGCTTCGTGCGTCAGGGGCGGGACGCGTCCGAGCACATGGTGGTGCTGCTCAACTTCACCCCGGTGCCGCGCCGCGGCTACCGCATCGGCGTGCCGTCTGGCTCGGCGTGGTGCGAAGCGCTGAATACCGATTCGATGTATTACGGCGGCAGCAATCTCGGCAACGGCCAGCCGCTGCATCCGCAGAACCTGCCGTGGATGGGTTTCGAGCATTCCGTTGAAGTGACGATCCCGCCGCTCGGCGCCATCTTCCTCAAACCTTGCAGTTGATTCGATCCAATAAAAATACGGACAAAAATAATGAAACGCGGAGCACTGAAAATTCTGTTTGTGGCCAGCGAAGCCTATCCGCTGGTGAAAACCGGCGGGCTGGGCGATGTGGTCTACAGCCTGCCGCACGCCCTGCACGACCGCGGCGCCGACATCCGTCTGGTGCTGCCGGGCTATCGCGCACTGTTGCGTCAACTCGACCAGGTGCGCATTCTCGGCTGGCTCGACGTGCGCGGCGCCGAAGGGATCGTCAGCGCGCGCATCCTGGAAACGCGCCATCCTGATTTCGCGTTCCCGCTCTGGGTGGTCGACTGCCCGCCCCTGTTCGACCGCGCCGGCAATCCCTATGTCAATGCCAGCGGCCAGGACTGGCCGGACAACGGCGAGCGCTTCACCGTATTTGCGCGGGTGGCGGCGCTGCTGGCGCAGGATGCGCTGGATATCGGCTGGCAGCCGGCGGTGGTGCACACGCACGACTGGCAAACCGGTTTGGTATCGGCGTTTCTGGCCGATCAGCCGGTGCGCCCGAAAACCGTGTTCACCATCCACAACCTGGCCTACGGCGGACATTTTTCGCACACCGATTTCGTTCGCCTGCAGCTGCCCAGCCACTGGTGGTCGCCCGAGGGCGTGGAATTCCACGGCGGCTTTTCCATGCTGAAGGCGGGGATCGTCTACGCCGATGCCGTCACCACGGTGAGCCCCACCTATGCTGCCGAAATCTGCACGCCCGCATTCGGCTATGGCCTCGACGGCCTGCTGCTGTCCCGGCAACACAAGCTGCAAGGCATCCTCAACGGCATCGACACCCGCCTCTGGAATCCGTCCACCGACCCGCATCTAGCCGCGCATTATTCGATGAGCCGCATCCTGCCGGGCAAGCGGCGCAACAAGCAGGCCCTGCTCGAACGTTTTCTGACGCATGCCGACGATGAGGCCATGCAGGCGCCGCTGCTGGGGTTGGTGGGACGGCTGGTCGAGCAGAAGGGCATCGACTGGGTGCTGGCCGCGATCCCGGTGCTGCTCGCCGAAACAGATGTGCGCATTGTGCTGCTGGGCAGCGGCCAGGCAGTGTACGAACAAAAACTCACGCGACTGGCCAAACAGCATCCAGCGCGGGTGTTCATCGAAATCGGCTACGACGAGCCGCTGGCGCACCAGATCGAGGCCGGCGCCGACCTGTTCCTGATGCCTTCGCGCTTCGAGCCGTGCGGCTTGAACCAGATGTACAGCCTGCGCTATGGCACGCCGCCCGTCGTCTTCAAGACCGGCGGGCTGGCCGATACCGTCGTCGACGTCAACGAAGCCAGTCTGGCCGATGGCAGCGCCACCGGTTTCGTGTTCGACACGCCCGATGTGACGGATTTTCTGGATGCCATCCGCCGCGCGCTCGACCTGTATCGCCAGCCCACGCTATGGCGGCGGCTGCAGCAATCCGGGATGCGCCAGTCGTTCGACTGGTCGAATAGCGCCGGCCACTATCTTGCACTCTATTCCATATGACTTTAGCGGGAGCCACCATGTCAGACGAGAAACCTGCAGCCTCCTGTCCCATTGCCCTGAAGCCGCTGTCGAACAGTAGCGAGGCATTCAGCACGGATTTCGAGCAATACCAGTTTTATCACCTGGGGCGTCTTAAGGGCAGCCCGCCGGTCTACACCTATCAGGCGCTGGCCTGGACGCTGCGCGACCGCCTGATGTCGGACTGGATGAATACCTACAGGGCGCGCGACCAGCCGGGCAAGCGCCGCGGGTATTACCTGTCGCTGGAATTTTTGATCGGTCGCGCGCTGGCCAATCACGTGCTCAACCTGGGGCTGGACGAGGTGGCGCGAGAGACCCTTCATGGCTTTGGGCAGACGCTGGAAGCCGTGGCCGAGGAGGAAACCGATGCCGGGCTTGGAAATGGCGGCCTGGGGCGGCTGGCCGCATGCTTCATGGACAGTTGCGCCACGCTCAACCTGCCGGTGATGGGCTACGGCATCCATTACGAATACGGCATGTTCCACCAGCACATCGAAAACGGCTATCAGATCGAAGACCCCGACCACTGGCTGCGCGATGGCAATCCGTGGGAGGTCGAGCGGCCTGAATTCACCTGTCGCGTGCCGTTTGGTGGCCATGTCGAACACTTTCATGACAAGGACGGGATATCGCGTGCACGCTGGGCCGACACCAACGATGTGCTGGCGATCCCGTTCGACATGCCGATCTCGGGCTACCGCAACCACGCCGTGAACACCCTGCGCTTGTGGAAGTCGGCCGCGACAGACGAATTCGATCTCAATGAATTCAATGCCGGCAGCTACACCGAAGCGGTGCAGAAGAAAAACCACGCCGAGCATATTTCCATGGTGCTCTATCCCAACGACGCCAGCGAGAGCGGGAAGGAGTTGCGCCTGCGCCAGCAGTATTTTCTGGCGTCAGCCAGCCTGCAGGATGCACTGCGCCAGTGGATTGCGGCAGGCAATACCGACCTCAGACGCTTTGCCCTGGATAACGTGTTCCAGATGAACGACACCCACCCGACCATAGCGGTGGCCGAACTGATGCGCCTGCTGCTCGACGAGGCGCGCATGCAGTGGGACGAGGCCTGGGCGATCACCTCGCAATGCATGGCCTACACCAACCACACGCTGCTTCCCGAGGCGCTGGAGCGCTGGCCGGTGGCGCTGTTCGAACGCCTGCTGCCGCGCCCGCTGGAGATCATCTACGAAATCAATGCGCGCTTCCTGCGCGAGGTGTCGATCAGATGGCCAGGCGACAACGACCGTCGGCGTCGCATGTCGATCATCGAGGAGGGCGACGTACGGCAGGTGCGCATGGCCTACCTCGCCATCGTCGGCAGCTTCTCGGTCAACGGCGTCGCAGCGCTGCACTCGAAGCTGCTGAGGGAAGGCCTGTTCCGCGATTTCGTCGAACTGTGGCCGGGCAAGTTCAACAACAAGACCAACGGCGTCACCCCGCGCCGCTGGGTGGCACACGCCAACCCCGGCATGAGCGCGCTCATCAGCCGGCAGATCGGCGAAGACTGGGTTGCCGATCTGTCGCAGCTAGCAAAACTGAAACCGCTGGCGGACCTGAAAAACACGGAATTTCACGCCGAATGGCGCGCGGTGAAGCGCGCCAACAAGATGCGCCTCGCCGAACTGGTCGAGGCCGAGTGCGGGGTCGAATTCAACCCGGACGCGCTGTTCGACGTCCAGGTCAAGCGCATTCATGAATACAAGCGGCAGCTGCTCAACGTGCTGCACGTGATCCATCTGTACAACCGCATCAATCGCGGGCGGCTGGACGGCTGGACGGACCGCTGCGTGCTGATCGGCGGCAAGGCCGCGCCGGGCTACGTCATGGCCAAGCGCATCATCAAGCTGATCAACAGCGTGGCCGATGTGGTCAACAGCGATCCCGACGTCGACGGGCGCCTGAAGGTCGCCTTCCTGCCCAACTACCGGGTAACCAGCATGGAAATCATTGCGCCCGCTACCGATCTGTCGGAGCAAATTTCAACCGCGGGCAAGGAAGCGTCCGGCACGGGCAACATGAAATTCATGATGAACGGCGCTGTCACCATCGGCACCTACGACGGCGCCAACATCGAAATTCTTGAAGCGGTGGGTGCGGAAAACTTCTTCCTGTTCGGCTTGCATGCCGAGGAGGTCGAGACGCTGCGTCCGCAGTACCAACCGATGACCTACGTGGAAAAAGACCCCGAACTGCGCGAGGTGATCGAGCTTTTGCGATCGGGGCACTTCAATCAATGCGAGTTGGGCATCTTCGACATGATCCTCGACGCATTGTTGAGTCCGCACGATCCCTGGATGGTGCTGGCGGATTTCCGCAGCTATGTCGATGCACAGGAGCGGGTGGCGCAGGCTTGGCAGGACGAAGCCCGATGGACGCGGATGAGCATCCTAAACACGGCGTCGAGCGGCTTCTTTTCGACCGACCGCACCATGCAGGAGTACAACGCGGATATCTGGAAGCTGAAGTAGGGCGGCCAGGTGCGTGGGTGACTGAGGCATCCGGATCTGAAGGGGATATCGATGCTGAATCCCTGTTCCTCAACAAACGGTGGTCGTCTGCTGGCTAATGGCCGGCAATACAGCCGCTTTCAGTCAGTGGGCTGCGCTCAAATATCCAATACTCGGACCACCGGCTATCCGTAAATCCATTATTCCTGAGCGTTGACAGAACGAGCTCTCTCACGCCGGGCCTCACCGACTCGTGGATCTCAATCACTATCATCCTTACATGCTCCAGCCAGGATAGAGAGGCGCCGGAAAATACATCGTACTCGCCCCCCTCGATATCGATCTTCAGGAGGTCAACACGGGGCCATCCCAATTCCTGCATTAGGTCGCTTACGCCCATAGCTGGGATCGCGCCGGAATATCCTTCGTCCACCTCGCACGTCTGGAAAGCCCAAGCCGCTGCCTCAGGGTTAACTACAGCCAAGTGCGCGCGATGAGACCAAAATCCCGCCTTGAGTGGCGTGATCTGTGGATAGGCTGAGCAGTTTCTCTGTAGCAGCTGGAAATTAGCGGGATCGATTTCCAGTGCCACAATCCGACTATTCGGAAAGCGATTGGCTAAGCACGCGGATACCAGGCCAATATTGGCGCCCGCATCGATGATGAACTGTGGATCATCCCTGACCTCGAAATAGCCCTGCTTCTCGGCAAATACCTGCCAGAAGACCTCTGAATCTGAACTATTGGATCGCAAGAATACCGGCTGCCTCCATTTAGGAAGACGTACCTGCGCGACCGTGCCATGATCACCCGCCCACATGGCATGCCGCAGCGAGACTCCTATCCGCAGCCCGGACACCCAACCAAACTGCTCCGTGAATGGACCGCACCATCTAATGAACGACAAGCCTCGATCCAATAATGGCAGCTTCATCTCGCTTTCTCCCTCGGCGTGCAGCCTAATGGACACGTTTAACCATCTCAGCCACGATATCACAACCGCCCTCCCCGAAAGCCTGCTCCCAGTCTTGAGCAGACGCACACAGTGCTTGGCTGGAGGTCAGTAACTGGCCGTTTCCCGGAATCACCTCTACGGCTGCGGGAGCCCCGGTAACAACCGATTCGGGATGCCAAAGAAAAGGCCGGGTTCCCCCGGCCTTTCTGTTCGGGTGAGCGCGAACTTACGCCGCCTGCACCGGAATGGCGTGGCGGGTGTCCATGATGCGGTTGTCCCTATCCACGTAGACCAGTTCCGGCTCGTAGCGCGCCAGTTCCAGCTCGTTGTAGACCGCGTAGGTGGCGATGATGACGAGGTCGCCCGGATTCGCCTTGTGCGCGGCGGCGCCGTTCACCGAAATGATGCCGGAATCGCGCGCCGCGCGTATGGCATAGGTGGTGAAACGCTCACCATTGGTGACGTTGTAGATCTGGATCTGCTCGTACTCGTGGATGTTGGCCGCGTCCAGCAGGGTTTCGTCGATCGCGCACGAGCCTTCGTAGTGCAGCTCGGAATGCGTGACGGTCGCCCGGTGCAGCTTGGACTTGAGCATCGTTCTTTGCATGACGGTGCCCTCACAAAAAAAGGACTGTCATTATACCAAAACGACACGATCATCCAGAAGGCCAGTCAAGTCTCCGGGAAACCTTGCCCGAGCAGAATGGGAGGGTGATTTTCGTGACGATCAGTGCAGATGCAACTGAACGGCCAAAAAATCAAAAAACAGGCAGTACGCCAGGATCGGCAGGGGAAGGCCGAGTAGCGTGCCAACGAGGTAATCTCGATAGCGGATGCCCGACATGGCGAGGGCATAATTGAGTGGCGGGACCGTCTGGAACACTATTCTCAACAGGACGGTGCTCCTGATTGGGTGATCATCCAGCTGGCTCAGCAGCCGCTTCGCAAGCTTGCCGTTCAGGTTGCGGAGTGCGTCGCCGCCCACAAAGCGGATGGTAAAAAAGGTGGCGGTGCATGAAATGATGGCCGCGATATAGGTGGCGATCCCGCCCCAGGTTCGACCCAGTGCGAGCACCGCTGCAGCCAGGAAAATCCAGCCGGGTATCTGCACCAGATTGCCCAGCGCAAAAATCAGTATGAAAACGGCCAGCCCGGTAATGGGGTTATCGACCAGTTTCTGCTGCAGGTAGGCCAGATTGAAATGGCTTCGCAGTCCGGACAGTTCAAAGATCGCCAGCAGCAGGGCGAGAAACAGGAGAACCGCGAGAAGACGCTTGTAAGGGCGCACGGTGTTCATGACGGCAGTGCAACGGACCTTGTTTACCCGAACGGATTGGCAAAATCGAGGTTGTCGATCAGCCGGGTGTTGCCCAGCCAGGCAGCCCCCAGTACCACCAGCCGGGCGCTGTCTGGGGTGGGCGCCTGCAAGGTCGTGGCATCGCGCAGCGCGACGTAGTCGACACGCCACCCTGCCATTTTCAGGTGGCGGGCAGCCGTGGCGGCGAGCGCCTCGAAATCGCGCTCGCCCGCCTGTATGGCCGCGACGATGGCGGCAAGTTCGCGCTGCAACTGCGCCGCCTGGAGGCGTTCGGACGTGCCGAGGTAGGCGTTGCGCGAGCTCATCGCCAGCCCGTCGGCCTCGCGCAGGGTGTCGCCCGCCACGATGTCGATCGGCAGGTTGAATTGGCGCACCAGTTCGCGGATGACGGAGAGCTGCTGGAAATCCTTGCTGCCGAACACCGCCACGCGCGGCTGCACCAGATTGAAAAGCTTAAGCACCACGGTGGCGACGCCGCTGAAGTGGCCGGGGCGGAACGCGCCGCACAGATCATTCGTCAGCGTGTCGGACGGCTGCACGGTGAAGGTCTGCGGCACCGGATACATCTCGGCGACGTCCGGCGCGAACACGAAGTCGCAGCCGGCGGCTTCGAGCTTGTCGCAGTCGGCGGCCAGCGTGCGCGGATAGCGCTCGAAATCCTCGCCGGCGCCGAACTGCAACGGGTTGACGAAGATACTGGCCACCACCGGCTGGCCGTGCCGCTTCGCCAGTTCGACCAGCGACACGTGGCCTGCATGGAGGTTGCCCATGGTCGGAACGAACGCGGTGCCGGTTTGGCCGGCGAGCGCAGCACGCAGTTCGGTGGCGGTATGAAAAACCTGCATCAGAACGCGTGTTCGACGGCGGGGAAGCTGCCGTCCTTCACTGCCGCGACGTAGGCACGCACGGCCGCTTCGACGCCGTCTGCAGCGGCGAGGAAGTTCTTCGAGAATTTCGGCGCGCGCGGATACAGCCCCAGCATGTCGTACAGCACCAGCACCTGGCCGGAACAGTCGGCCCCGGCGCCGATGCCGATGGTGGGAATTGTGATTGCGTCGGTGACCGCCCGCGCCAGCACGGCCGGTACCATTTCCAGCACGATGAGGCCGGCGCCGGCGGCTTCCAGCGCGCGCGCGTCGGCGATCAATTGCGCCGCGGCGGCGTCCTCGCGTCCCTGCACCTTGTAGCCGCCGAGCTGGTTGACCGACTGCGGCAACAGACCCACGTGCGCGCACACCGGGATGCCGCGCTGGGTGAGGAAGGCGACGGTGTCGACCATCACCGCGCCGCCTTCGAGCTTGACCATGTGCGCGCCCGCCGCCATCAGTCGGGCGGCTGCGGAAAACGCCCGCTCGGGCGAAGGCTGGTAGCTGCCGAACGGCAGGTCGGCGACGATGAAGGCGCGTTCGGTGCCGGCCGCGACGCAGCGCGTGTGGTAGGTCATTTCTGCGAGCTTGACCGGCAGGGTCGAGCCGTGTCCCTGGATCACCATGCCGAGCGAATCGCCGACCAGCAGCACGTCGACCCCGGCGGCGTCGAGCACCCGCGCGAAGCTGGCGTCGTAGCAGGTGAGCACGGCGATTTTTTCGCCCTTGCCGCGCATGGTTTTGAGGGTGGATAGCGTGACTGCCATCTTTACGCCGCCCGGCTGAAGAACTCGCGCGGACCGCGCATCTTGCTCATGCGTTCCAGCAACAGTTCGAAGTCGGCTTCGCTCTGCGCGAAGTTGAGGTTGCTGGTGTTGACGATGAGCAGCGGGGCGGCCTCGTAGCGATGAAAAAACTCGCTGTAGCTGTTGGCCAGGCGCTGCAGGTAGCCCGAATCCATGCCGCGCTCGAATTCCACGCCACGGCGTCTGACGCGTTCCTGCAGCGCGTCGATCGGCGCCTGCAGGTAGATCACCAAGTCGGGCGTCGGCGCCTGTGGCGCAAGGTCGGCGTACACCTTCTGGTACAACTCGAATTCGTCGTCGTCCAGGTTCAGGCGCGCGAACAGCATGTCCTTGTCGATCAGGAAATCCGACACCGTGCCGGCGCGGAACAGGTCGCCCTGCGCCAGGTCGCGCAGCTGGCGCGTGCGGTCGAACAGGAAATGCAGCTGCGTCGGCAGCGCGTAGCGTTTCGGTTCCTGGTAGAAGCGCGGCAGGAAAGGGTTGTCGCCGGCGTTTTCCAGCAGGGTATCGGCATCGAGACGCTCGGCCAGTTTGTGGGTGAGGCTGGTCTTGCCGGCACCGATCGGGCCTTCGACGACGATGTAGCGGTAACGGTCAAGACTCATGCGTTGACGGCGGCAGCGGGCGGGGGAAGGACGGCGACATTCTGGCCCGCGCAGGCGGCGAGCCAGTCGGCGGCGCGACCGCGGCCGGGAATCACGGTGTCGGGCGCAATTTCCAGCAGCGGCAGCAGCACAAAACCGCGCTCGGTCATGCGCGGATGCGGCAGCGTCAGCCCCTCTTCATGGAAATGCGCGCTTCCGTACAGCAGCAGGTCGAGGTCGAGCGTGCGCGGCGCATTGCGAAAACTGCGTTCGCGGCCGTGACGGTGTTCGATGTCCAGCAAGGCCACCAGCAGCGCGCGCGGCGCGAGGTCGGTTTCCACCTGCGCCACCGCGTTGACGAAGTCAGGCTGGTCGACGTAGCCGACCGGCGCCGAGGCGTACAGGCTGGAGCGGGCAAGCAGCCGGGTGCCGGGCAGGCGGTCGAGCTCGGCCAGCGCATATTCCACCTGCGCCGCCGGGTCGTTGAGATTGGCGCCCAGGCCGATGGTGGCGGTGATTTTCATGCAGGCACCTTCATGCAGACGGCGCCTCGCCGGCGGAATCGGCCGGCTTCTTGCGCTTGCGCTTGCGGCGCGGCTTGGGTGCGCTGTCGGCCAGCAGCATGGCGGCACGCTCGTCGTCGTCGACTTCCTGGAAGCGCGTCCACCAGTCGCCGAGCTCGGCGGCGACCTCGCCGGATTCGGCGCGCAGCAGCAGGAAGTCGTAGGCGGCGCGGAAGCGCGGGTGTTCCAGCAGACGGTACGGGCGCTGCCCGCCGCGCTGCTCGAAGCGCGGCTGCAGCGCCCAGATTTCCTTCATCATGCCGTCGTAGCGGCGCGGAATGGCGAGCTGGCCGCGCTGCGCGTCGAGCACCTCGTCCATCGCCAGAAACAAGGCAGGCTGCGGCTTCTCGCCGGCGGCCTCGAGCGCATGCCAGCGCTGCAGCACCTGGGGCCACAGCAGCGTGCCGAACAGGAAGGCCGGCGAGGCCGGCTTGTCCTGCGCGATGCGCGCATCGGTGGTTTTCAGCGCCGCGGTGATGAAGCGCTCGCCGGTGGTGTCGTCCAGGATCGTGTCCAGCAGGGGCAGCATGCCATGGTGCAGGCCTTCGGCGCGCAGCTGGTGCACGCCGCGCAGCGCGTGGCCGGACATCAGCAGCTTCAGCGCCTCGTCGAAGATGCGCGCGCGCGGGATGTTGGCCAGAAGCGGCGCCAGCGTGGCGACCGGCTTGCGCGTGTCGGGGTCGATATGGAAATCGAGCTTGGCGGCAAAACGCGCGGCGCGCAGCATGCGCACCGGGTCTTCGCGGAAGCGCGTCTCGGGGTCGCCGATCATGCGCAGCACGCGTTTCTTGCAGTCGGCCACGCCGCCGAAATAGTCGTGCACTTCCTCGCGCAGCGGGTCGTAGTACAGCGCATTGATGGTGAAGTCGCGGCGCGCGGCGTCGTCCGCCATGTTGCCAAACACGTTGTCGGACAGCAGGCGGCCGTGCTCGTCGGTCGGCCGCTCGTCTTCGTCTTCGGTTTCCTTCTGGCCGTTGGAGCGGAAAGTGGTGACCTCGATGGTGACGCGGCCGCACATCACGTGAACGATCTGGAAGCGCCGCCCGATGATGCGCGAACGGCGGAACAGGCGCCGTACTTCCTCCGGCGTGGCGTCGGTGGCGACGTCGAAATCCTTGGGGGTCTTGGTCAGCAGCAGGTCGCGCACCGCGCCGCCGACGACGTAGCCCTTGTAGCCCGCCTGCGCCAGCGTTTCGCAGGTTTTCAGCGCGCAGTCGTCGAGCTGGTCGCGGCGGATACCGTGTTTGGACTGCGGCAGGATCTGTGCGCCCGCGGCGGTGCGGGACTTGCGGCCAAATACTTTATCGATGATGCGACGAATCATGGGGTGCGCGAGGGCGGATGTATGCGAAACAGATCGCGATTATACAGGCTGGACTCAAGCCTTCTGCTGCCACAGCGCCGCCGTGCCGGGGCCGTACAGGGCCTCGAGCGAACTCGGGGTGAGCAGTTCGGCCGGCGTGCCCAATTGCCAGCGCCCGTCGCCATACAGGAACAGCAGGCGGTCGCAGTGGCAGGCCGCCCAGTTGGGGTCGTGCAGGGTCAGCACCACGCTGTGCCCGACGTCGGCCTCGGCGCGCGCCCACGCCAACAGCCGGGCCTGGTGGGCAGGATCGAGATGGGTCAGCGGTTCGTCGAGCAGGGCAATGCGCGGCGCCTGCACCGCCAGCTGCGCCAGCCGCGCGCGCTGGCGCTCGCCGCCGGAGAGGGTAGCGAGCGGGCGCCCGGCGAGATCGGCCAATTCCCAGGTGGCGAGGTGCGGCGCCAGATCCGGTGCCGGTCCGCCGAACGGAAAGTGCCCCAGCGCGACGAAGTCGGCGACATTGCCGAAGAAGCCGCCCTCGTCGCCCTGCGGCAGCAGGCCGATGTGCTGGGCGCGGGTGAGTGGCGGCAGGGCATCGAGCGGCTGGCCGTCGAGCGTGACGCGGCCTTGCGCGGGAACGGCAAGTCCCGCCAGCACCGTCAGCAGCGTCGACTTGCCGGCGCCGTTGGCGCCGAGGATGCCGAGCACTTCGCCCGGTTCGAGCGCGAGGTCGAGCGAATCGACCAGCGTGCGGGCGCCGGTGCTGAGGGAGAGTTGCTGGATGGTCAGGCTCATGGCCAATTTGGTGTTGAGTGACGCCGTCGATCCTGATGGGCCCAGAAATGGCCAGTGAGGCTTCTTGGGCTGTCATCCAACTCGTGCAACTGGTTAGGTCGGGTATGCAAAACTTGATCCTTCTGGATCTTCAAGGAAATTCCCCCACAATGCCCACTCCGATCCATCTTCTGAGATCGAACTAAAGACCCACAGAGCGGCGATATTTAGCGGCGGGACAGTAATTGTTTTTGGATCAAATTGAATTTTCCGGTTCAGGTGGATCGCGACGGTCAAGTCCTCAGAGTTCACGTATTTAGTTAGAGAACTAATTACCTCCTCGAGGCTTGATTTTGCGTTTAGGTTCGTGGGAACAACCTCTTTCAATTGAACTGGGGCGAAATGCTGTTCGTCGCCAACAGCCCAAGATGCTATGAAGTCATAGTCTTGAGCCTCGTCATTGTTGAGATAGATTGGCTGCCCGATCCTTTGGGACATCCCATAACAAAATAGTGCTGCTTGTCGGGCTTCTCTCCATTTCTTCAATTTATTCGTACGAAGTTGCTTAATCTTGGGGTCGAGGGAGGAGGCGGCAATACGAGGCTCAAGTTCCCGTAGTGTACGAAGAAATGATGCCGGGTCTCTGAAACCAGATAACTGTAGGGATCGAAGTTGGCTACGGTCCACGTTTAAGGTTTCACGCTAATAAGGAGGCTTATTCTGCCGCACCGTTACTCATGGCCTGCGCAACAGCCACAACATCATCGGCACCCCGAGCAGCGCAGTGAGTACACCCACCGGCAGTTCGCGCGGTTCGATCACGGTGCGCGCCAGCGCGTCGGCCAGCACCAGCAGGCTGCCGCCGGCGAGCGCACAGGCGGGGAGCAGGGCGCGGTGGCCGGCGAAGCCGAGTTTTCTCAGGGCGTGCGGCACCATCAGGCCGACGAAGCCGATGCTGCCGGCCTGCGCCACCACCAGCGAGGTGCAGGCGCCGGCCAGGGCGAACAGCGTCCAGCGCGTGGGGGCGACGGCCACGCCGAGCGAGGCGGCTTTCAGCGGCGACAGCTGCAGCACGTCGAGCCGCCGCGACAAGCCCAGCGCAGCGGCGACCGCCAGCAGCAGCGCCGCCCACAGCAGCGCGGGCTGGCCGGTCCACGCCAGGTCGCCCATCAGGAAGAACAGCATGCCGGGCAGGCGCTCGGCCGGCGTGACCGAGAGCACCAGCGCGATCAGGGCACCGAAGCCGGCTGCCAGCATGACGCCTGCGAGCAGCAGCGGCGTGTGGTCGCGCGCCAGCAGCCGTCCGCCGAGCGCGGCGGCGAGCGCCAGCGCCAGCAGGCTGCCGGCAAACGCCAGCGCCGACACCCACGGCCACGCCAGCCCGGCCGCCATGCCGATCAGCGCGAGCAGACCGGCTCCGCCGGACACGCCGAGCAGATAGGGCTCGGCGAGCGGGTTGCGGAACAGCGTCTGCATCAGCGCCCCCGCCAGCGCCAGCAGGCCGCCGCAGGCGAACGCCGCCGCGACGCGCGGGCCGCGCAGCTCGACGAGGATCTGCTGCGCCAGCTCGCGGTCATCCGGCAGCGCGCCGGCCGTCAGGCCGAGCGCGATGGCCGCAGGCGCGAGGGCGCCGAGCAGCAGCAGTCTGGCGGCAGGGTTCAGGGCTGGGCGGCCTCTGGCAGCAGGCTGACGCGCTTCATCACGACCGGTTCGAGGGGGACGTCGCCATGCGGGCCGCGATTGCCGCGCGGCACCGCGACGATGGCGTCGACCACGTCCATGCCGTCGACCACCTGGCCGAACACCGCGTAGCCCCAGCCCTCGACGCTCTTGCCGCGATGGTTGAGGAAGGCGTTGTCCGCCACGTTGATGAAGAACTGCGAGGAAGCCGAATGCGGGTCGCCGGTGCGTGCCATCGCCAGGGTGCCACGCAGGTTTTTCAGGCCGTTGTCGGCCTCGTTCTGGATCGGCGCGCCCTTGGGTTTTTCGGCCATGCTGGCAATCATGCCGCCGCCCTGGATCATGAAGCCCGGAATCACGCGATGAAAAATCAGGCCGTCGTAAAACCCGCTTTTCACGTAGCCGAGAAAGTTCTCTGCCGACTGCGGCGCCTGGCCGGGGAACACTTCCACCGTGATGTTGCCCTTGCTGGTTTCGATGAGCACGCGCGGGTTGGCCGGCTGGCCGGCGGCGGGGGTGGTGGACACGGTCTGCGTGCCAGGCTCGCTGGCGCCGCAGCCGGAGATGCCGAGCATCAGTGCGCCTACAAATAGCGTGGTGGAAAACAGGGACAAACGGGTCATCGGAAAACTCCAGGGTGAGGATGGGGGGATTTTACGGGCGAGCAGGCGTTGGCTGAAATGAGTCGAACAGGCGTGTCGCATTGTCGTGCAGCAGATTGTCTTTCAGCGGCTGCGGCAGCGGATCGACCCAGCCGCGGATTTGAGCCACCACGGTTTCGTATTGTTGCCAGCGGTTGACGCTGAAGGTGTCCACCGCGACCACGAAGCGATCGGGATACTGCTCGAACAGGGTGCGCCACGCCGGCAGCAGCACGCCGTCCGGTGCGATGCGCTCGTCGCGCACCGAGGTGTCGATCCACAGGCTGGCGGGATGGCGCTGCAGCATCGCGGCCAATAAGCCGGGCTGCGGCAGGGTGCCGAGATGCGCCCACAGCACCCGCACGCCAGGCGCGAGGGTCAATGCCCGCTCGACCACCTCGGCATCGCCGTGAATCATCAGGACCCGTTTGCGCGCAGCGGCCAGCCGCACCAGTTGCTCGAATACGGGTTGCCGCGCGTCGCGGGCAAACAAATGCAGCTCGCCGATGCCCGCCCACGCGCCCGCGTCGAGCTGCGCGGCCACTCGCTCCGGCAGGCCGGCGTCGTGCACCCAGTTGCCCTTGTGCAGATCCGACGCATAGACGCCGAGCAGCGGAATGATGCGCCCGGGCGCATGCTGGTACAAACGCTGCGTCAGCTGCGGTGGCGAACTTGTCACCACCATCCGGCGCACCCCGGCCGCATCGAGTTTGGCCAGCACGGCTGCGGGGGTAAACGCGGCCGCATCGGGGGCGGAATAATGCGCGTGGGCGTCGATCATCGGCGGCGGGACAACCGCGTCGGCGCACACGGCCGAAGCGGCTAGCCCGCCGAGCGCGGCAACAAGAAAGCGAATGCGCCGCATCATTCGGTCAGCCAGGCATCGAGCGCCGCGCGCACCGTGTCCAGCGACTGGCAGCCGTTGCTGACGGAATGCAGCTGCGTGCCCTGTTGCAGGATCAGCGCGGGGAAACCGCGCACGCCGGCCTGGCGCGCCTGCCTGAAATGCGCCTGGGTTTTGGCGCGCGCGACGTCATTGTCGAATGCACGCAGAAATTCCTGCGCGTTCACGCCGAGCGCCGCCGCCAGATCGGCCAGCACGCCGGGCTGGGTGACGTCGCGCCCCTCCGCATAAAATGCCGCCTGGATCGCCCTGAACAGCGGGAAGATCAGCGCGGGAGCGAGCCCGCCCACCGTCACCACCGCGCGGCTGGCGGGTTCGGTGTCGTATACGAAGCCTTGCGGCAGCGCGTTCTCGAAACGGAAGGGCTGGCCGGTGCGGGCGTGCACCTGATGCCAGTGATGCAGAATTTCTTCCCGACTCGCCGCCGTCATCGGCGTCGTGACGCCCGGCCGCAGGCCGCCCAGCACCAGCGCGATTTTCATGCGATCGCGATAGGCGTCGCGCACGGTTTCGATCACCGGAGAAAACCCCCAGCACCACGAACACATCGGGTCGGCGAAATACCAGAGGAGGGGTGTGTTCATCAGGGAGGCCCGGCTGACGTGACAGGATGAGTCACAGCATACGCGATCGAGCCTTAGACCTTGGGCGGGTCGTCCGGCTTGGGCGGGTTGTCGTCATCCATGATCACGCTGTGTCCCGGTCCTTCGAGGTCGTCGAACTGGCCGCTTTTCGCCGCCCACAGCATGACCCAGGCGATGACGCCGACAAGGACGAGACTCAGGGGAATCAGCAAGATCAGGATGTCCATCTCAGAGACCCGGGGCCTGTGGCTTGATACTTGAAGCGTGCATCGTGTGACTTGCAACGTCGGTGTTTTGTCTGAAATCGGAGAGCCGCAGCGCGTTCAGGACCACCAGCAACGAGCTGGCCGACATGCCGATGCCGGCGATCCATGGCGTGACATAGCCCAGCGCGGCAGCGGGGATGGCGATGAGGTTATAGCCGAGCGCCCAGCCGAGGTTCTGGCGGATGATCTGCTGCGTCTTGCGGGCAAGCGCCACGCCTTCGGCCAGGGTGCCCAGCCGGCTGCCGAGCATCACCATGTCGGCCGCGGCCTGCGCGACGTCGGCACCTTCGCCCATCGCGATCGACACCTGCGCGCCGGCCAGCACCGGCGCGTCGTTGATGCCGTCGCCCACCATGGCGACGATGCGGCCCTGCTGCTGCAGCGCCTTGACGTAGGCGAGCTTGTCTTCGGGCAGCGCGCCGGCGTGCCACTCGGTGATGCCGAGCTGCGCTGCGGTGGTTTTTACTGCGGCCTCGGCATCGCCCGACACCAGGTGCAGGCGCAGCCCCAGGCGCTGCAAGGCGGCGAGCGCGGCGGGGGCATCCGCGCGCGGCGTGTCGGCCAGCGCGAACCAAGCGATCAGTTCGTTTTCTTCCGCCAGCGCCACCCAGCTCTCGCCGCCATCGGACTCGGGCGGCGTCCCACCGGCGGCGGCGAAGCGCGGCGAACCCAGGCGATAGGTGTGGCCGCCGATCGTGCCTTCGACGCCGCGCCCCGGCGTGTTGCGGACCTGCTGGGCTGTGATGGTGGGTGAGGCGGCTTCGCCCAATGCGCGCGCGATGGGATGCTCGGAACCCGCTTCGAGCGCGGCGGCAATCTGGCTGACTGCTTCGGCGCCGCGTCCCCCCAGCGGCACCCCGCGGCGCACGGAGAGGCGGCCGTGGGTGAGCGTGCCGGTCTTGTCGAACACCAGGTCGGTGGCGCGCGCCAGCGTTTCCAGCGCGTGGCCGCGGGTGGTCAGCAGGCCCAGCCGGGTGAGCCTGCCGGTGGCGGTGGTGAGCGCGGCGGGCGTCGCCAGGCCCAGCGCGCAGGGGCAGGTGACGACCAGAACGGACACGACGATCCACAAGGTGCGGGATGGGTCGATGAAATACCACGCCAGGCCGACTAAAAAAGTGATTATCAGCAGCAGGCCGACGAACCAGGCGGCGGCGCGATCCGCCAACTGGCCGATGCGCGGCTTTTCGCTCTGCGCGCGATCCAGGAGGCGCACGATGGACGCCAGCCGTGTGTCGGCCCCCAGCTTGTCGACCCGGACCACCAGCGGGCTCGCCTGGTTGAGGCTGCCGCCGACCACGTTCGACCGCACGGTTTTGGACACCGGCAGCGATTCGCCGGTCAGCATCGCTTCGCTTACCGCGCTGTCGCCCTCGACCACCAGGCCGTCGGCGGGCAGCGTCTCGCCCGGGCGCACCAGCACGTGGTCGCCCACCGCCAGCCGCGCCACCGGCACCTGTTCCTCGTCGCGCGCCGGCCAGTTGGGCAGGCGCGTGGTGGCGGCGGGGATGAGCTTGACCAGTTCCTCCACCGCGGCGCCGGCGCGGCGGCGCGCGTTCATTTCGAGAAAGCGCCCGGTGAGCAGCAGGAAGATGAACATGGTGACCGAGTCGTAATACACCTCGCCCTCGCCGGAGAAGGTACTGTACACGCTGGCGACGAAGGCGGTGCCCACGCCCAGTGCGACCGGAACGTCCATCCCCAGCATGCGCCGTTTGAAATCGCGCCAGGCGCCGATGAAGAAGGGCCACGCCGAGTATCCCACCACCGGGATGGTCAGGATCAGGCTCGCCCAGCTCATCAGCAGCCGGATGTCGTCGGTCATGTCGGTGGCGCTGTAAGTCGGGAGCGCGTACATCATCACCTGCATCATGCCCAGCCCGGCGATGGCAAGACGCTTGATCGCGGTATTGCGTTCGCGCCGGTGGATGTCGTCGGAGCGGCCGGGGTCGAAGGGGTGGGCGATGTAGCCGATGTCGGAGACGGCTTTCAGGATGGCCGACAGCTGGATGCGGCTGTTGTCCCAGCGCACGCGCGCGCGCCGCGTCGCGTAGTTGATCTCGACCGACAGCACGCCGGGCAGCCCGGCGATGTGGCGCTCGTTCAGCCAGATGCACGCCGCGCACACGATGTTCTCCAGAATCAGCGCGGCCTCGCGGATGTTCTCCGCTTCGACCCGGACGAAGCTTTCCTGGATTTCCGGCAGGTCGTAGAGGCCCAGCTGCGCCAGCTCGGCCTCGGCCTCTCGCGGGGTGGCCGGCAGCGCAGTGCGGTGGGTGTAGTAGGCGCCCTGGCCGCTGTCGATGATGGTCTGCGCCACCGCCTGGCATCCGCGGCAGCAGGCCTGCTTCGTGTCGCCTTCGAACTGGATGGGGTAGTGGGCGCCGTCCGGCACCGGCAGGCCGCAGTGAAAGCAGCCCGAAAAAGACGGGGCGTCCGTGAGTCCAGGAGAGTGGCTCACGAATCGCCCCGCAAAAGGACGCCATCAGGCGACAGGTCCGGGAGAGAGGTCGGACCGGCCGGCAGCGGCGCCAGGTACCGCTTTTGTGCAAAACCCGCAAACGCTGTCCTGGGCCACCGGGTTGATGGCCGGGCCGCCCGGTCTGACACCGATGCTTGTGGCTTCGGCTTCGATGCGGAGGGTGTCGACGTCGTGTTAGGTATAGCCATTCTTCCTTACTGCAATGTCCCCGGCTTGAGGCGCCCCGAAGGTCGGACGGCGCCAAACCGCTAAACCGGCATTATACGAAGCGGGCGGGCTTCAGCCCGCGCCTCCGTCCGGCTGTGTCGAAAGATAGCAGCATTGAAGATATGCATATCATAATATACCGACGTTCGCAGATGCAAGCCGATTCCAATCCGCTACCATGACGGCATGAGCGAACGTCTCCCAAGTGCCCTTTACTTCCCCCCCGTCGAGACTGCGCTCACCGACCCCAACGGCCTGCTGGCGATGGGCGGCGACCTGTCGGTGGAGCGCCTGCTGGACGCCTATCGTCACGGCATCTTCCCCTGGTTCAACCCCGGCGAGCCCATCCTGTGGTGGAGCCCCGACCCGCGCATGGTGCTGGTGCCGGACGCGATCCGCGTCACCCGTTCGCTCGCCAAGCGCATCCGCAACGGCGGCTTCGAACTGCGCGTCGACACCGCATTCGCCGAGGTGATGCGTGCCTGCGCCGCCCCGCGTGAAGACGCGTGCGGCACCTGGATTTCGCCGGCGATGGTGGCCGCCTACAGCCGCCTGTTCGATGCCGGCTACGCCCACTCGATCGAAACCTGGCGCGACGGCGTGCTGGTCGGCGGCCTCTACGGCGTGGCGATCGGCCGCATGTTCTACGGCGAGTCGATGTTCAGCCGCGAACCCGACGCCTCCAAGGTCGCGCTGGTGAGACTGGCGCAGCAGCTGCAGCGCTGGGAATTCGGCCTCATCGACTGCCAGATGGAAACCTCGCACCTCGCCAGCATGGGCGCGCGCACCATGCCGCGTGCGGCGTTCACGGCAAGGCTGGCGGAGTTGGTAAAATTGCCGCATCGACCTGGCCCATGGTGTTTCGATGCATCCGACTGAACCGCCCTTCCAGCGCATCCAGTTTTACCTGACCGCGCACTACGACTGCAGCTATCTGCCGGGGCGGCAGGCGCGGTCGCAGGTCGCCACGCCCACGCACCTGATCGATGCCCAGGCCTACAGCGCGCTGATTCGCGCCGGCTTCCGCCGCAGCGGCCAGTTCACCTATCGTCCGCACTGCGAGCAGTGCCACGCCTGCGTGCCGGTGCGGGTCGAGGTGGCCGGCTTTACGCCCAACCGCACCCAGCGTCGCTGTCTCAAGCGCAATCGTCACCTGGCCGCCCGTTTCCTGCCGCTCGATTTCAGGGAAGAGCATTACGCGCTGTATCGCGCCTATCTCGGCAGCCGCCATGCCGGCGGCGGCATGGATCGCGACGGCCCCGACCAGTACACTCAGTTCCTGCTGTCGTCCAACGTCGACAGCGTGATGGTCGAATTCCGCGATGGCGAGTCCCTGGTGATGGTCGCCGTGCTCGACCAGATCGAAGATGGCCTGTCGGCCGTCTACACCTTCTTCGATCCCGCGCGCGAGCAGGACAGCCTCGGCGTCTACGGCGTGCTGTGGCAGATCGAACTGGCGAAGCGGCTGGAACTTCCCTATCTCTACCTCGGCTACTGGATCGCCCAGAGCCGCAAAATGGCCTACAAGAAGCAGTACCCGCCGCTGGAAGGCTTGGTCGACGGCCGCTGGCAGGTCCTCGACGCATGAAGTTGTGGTTCCTGGCCGCTGTGCTGGCGACGCTGCAGGGCTGTGCACTTACCGTGAGCAACCCGCGTGCGCTACGTCCGATCGACAGCTTCGTTCCGCTGGCAAGCGATGCGCGCATCTGGGTCGAGCCCGGCTATGAAGCCTATGGCGCGCGCGTGGCCGAGGCCATGCCGGCCGCCATCGCCAGGGTCGAGGCGGCGCATTACCTGCCTTTCGTCCGTCCGCCTCGCGTCTATGTCTGCGGCAGCGAAGACTGTTTCAAGCGCTATGTGATGACACCCAAACTCTCGGCCGCCGTGGTGCCGGACAACCGCCTGATCCTGTCGCCCAATCTCGACGGCCACGAAAAGCATCGGCTGTCCGCGCTGCTGACGCACGAACTCGCGCACCTGCACGTGGGCCAGCGCATCGGTCACTATCACAGCGCCTTGCCGGTATGGTTTCACGAAGGCTGGGCCTCGCTCGTCGCCGATGGCGGCGGCGCCGACTACACCACCGACGCCAAGGTGTTCGAGGCGGTCCGCGCCGGCAAGCGGGTCAATCTCACTGCGCGCGACGCGCCCGACAAACGCCACCGCGCCGCCGCATCACGGCTCAGCATTTTCGAGTTTTATCGCCAGTCCATGATGCTGGTCGGCTGGCTGAAAGCACAGGATGAAGCGCGCTTCCGCCAACTGGCGCTCGCCGTGCAGGACAACGCCGATTTCGAAATCGCCTTCTGGAATATCTACGGCCAGGCGCCGGCCACCCGGCTCACGGCCTTTTACGATGGCGTTCTAAGCGATGATAATCAACCGGTCCAGGCCGCACCCGCAAAACCCTAACCCAGGCTCACGATGAAACCCTACCTCGACCTGATGCGCCACGTGCTCGAGCACGGCACCCGCAAAGACGACCGCACCGGCACCGGCACCCTCTCGGTGTTCGGCTGGCAGATGCGCTACAACCTCGCCGAAGGCTTCCCGCTCGTCACCACCAAGAAATGCCACCTGCGCTCGATCATCCACGAATTGCTGTGGTTCCTGCAGGGCGACACCAACATCAAATACCTGAAGGAAAACGGCGTCTCGATCTGGGACGAATGGGCCGACGACAACGGCAACCTCGGACCGGTCTACGGCCACCAGTGGCGCAACTGGCCCAAGCCCGACGGCGGGACGATCGACCAGATCAGCGAAGTGGTGAAGACGCTCAAGACCAACCCCGATTCGCGCCGCATCATCGTCTCGGCGTGGAACGTGGCCGACCTCGACAAGATGGCGCTGGCGCCGTGCCATGCCTTCTTCCAGTTCTACGTCGCCGACGGCAAGCTCTCGTGCCAGCTCTATCAGCGCAGCGCCGACATCTTTCTCGGCGTGCCGTTCAACATCGCGAGCTACGCGCTGCTGACCTTGATGATGGCGCAGGTGACGGGGCTGAAGCCCGGCGACTTCGTCCACACCCTGGGCGATGCTCACCTGTATCTCAATCACCTCGACCAGACGCGCGAGCAATTGAGCCGCGAGCCGCGCCCGCTGCCGACCATGACGCTGAATCCGGACGTGAAGGACATCTTCGGCTTCCGCTTCGAGGACTTCAGCTTGAGTGGCTACGACCCCCACCCGGCGATCAAGGCGCCGGTGGCGGTATGAGCGTGCAGAAGAAGCCGTGCATCAGCGTCATCGCCGCGCTTGCCAGGAACGGCGTCATCGGCATCGAAAACCGCCTGCCCTGGCGGCTGCCGGAAGACCTCGCCCACTTCAAGGCGCTCACCCTCAACCACCCCATCCTCATGGGCCGCAAGACCTTCGAATCGCTCGGCCGCCCGCTGCCCGGGCGCACCAACATCGTCATCACCCGCAACCCTGACTACTGCAAGGACGGCTGCCTGGTCGCCGCTTCCCTCCCCGCCGCGATTGCCTTGTGCAAGGACGCCGACGAGATCTTCTTCATCGGCGGCGCCGACCTCTACGCCCAGGCCATCCCGCTTGCCGATCGTCTGTATCTGACTGAAGTGGACATCGAAGCCGAGGGCGACGCCTGGTTCCCCGACTACGACAAGCGTGCGTTCAGGGAAGTCTCGCGCGAGTCGCACACGGGCGAGAAGGGCGATGCACTGGGGTTTGAGTTTGTGGTGTACGAACGGGTGTAAGGCTGCGTCCAGCTGGGTTAGTTTGCGACAGATTTTGAATAGTTAAAGGAAAGCAGAATGAAGGTGAAAGATGGCAACGCAACCGTGCAATGGAGTGCAGCATGAGCGGCTTGCCCAAGTGCCCCCAGTGCGGCTCGGACTACGCCTATGAAGACGGCACGATGTATGTGTGCCCGGAATGCGCGCATGAATGGCCCAAGGATGCGCCAGCGGGCGCGGATGACGCACGGGTCGTGCGTGATTCCAACGGCAATGTGCTGCAGGACGGCGACACGGTGACGGTGATCAAGGACCTGAAGGTGAAGGGCTCTTCGCTGGTCGTCAAGGTGGGCACCAAGGTCAAGAACATCCGCCTTGTCGAGGGCGATCACGATATCGACTGCAAGATCGATGGCATTGGTGCCATGCAGCTGAAATCGGAGTTCGTAAGGAAGGCGTAAGGACGCGCTGACTGGCCTTTTGGGGAGAAGCATAAAAAAACGGGGCCTCGGCCCCGTTTTTCATTGATGCTGTGCGCCGATCATCCCTTGGTCGTGAAATTGTACGATTCCGGCAGGCCCAGCGTGTCGGCCCAGACGTTTTTCGCCCAGGATTCCATGTAGGCCCATTCCATTTCGCTTTCTGCACTGGAAACACCGTTGGCGTCCTTGGGCGGGACCATGGACTGCTTGGCCTCATCCCAGCGGAATACGGTGGCGACGTGGAAGGCGGTGCCCATACCGGTACCCGAGTAGCAGGTGTTGGTCACCACCGGCGACGGATCAAACTGACGCCCGGCGAACTGCTCGGACAGGGCATAGGCGCACATCTTGCCGGTGTTGTTGGCCACCGAGCCGGACTTCGGGAAGTTGGTCAGCGCGGAGTCGCCCAGGATGTGGACGTTCTTCACGACCTTGGACTCGAAGGTACGGTAGTCGATGGTGCACCAGTTGCCGTTGCTGCCGTCGCGCACGCCGGCCAGGCCGCAAACCTTGGCGGCGCGCATCGGCGGCACCACATTGATGACGTCGCCCTTGACGTCATCGAACTCGGTGCTGACCGTCATCTTCGTGGCGTCGACGGCGCGCGGCTGGTTGTTGCCGCGGTAGTCGATCATGCTGTTGTCGGTGCCGTAGCCGAAGTGCTTGGTCCAGGCGGCCACGAACAGCCCTTTTTTGGAGGCGATGTCCGGGTTGCCGTCGAGGATGATGATCTTCGACCGGGGTTTGGCCCGCTTGAAGTAGCTGGCGACCATGCACGCGCGCTCGTAGGGTCCGGGCGGGCAACGGTACGGGGCCATCGGCACCGACATCACGAAGGTGCCGCCATCCGGCATGGCTTCGAGTTGCTTGCGCAGGGTGGCGGTCTGCGGGCCGGCCTTCCAGGCATGCATCACGGTCTTCTGCGCTTCGGCGTCGTAGCCTTGCACCTTGTCGTACAGCAGTTCGATCCCGCCGGCCAGAACCAGCTTGTCGTAGGCGAAGGTGTGGCCACCCGCGGTGGTGACGGTCTGCTTGGTGGTGTCAATGGCGGTGACGGTGTCGGGAACGAACTTGTCGACGGTCTGCTTCAGGTTGTCATACGGCAGGGTGATGTCGTCCAAATTGTTGATGCCTGCGAGCACGGTGTTAGAGAACGGGCAGGACGTGAACTTGGCGTTGGGTTCGATGAGGGTGACATTCGCATTGGGTGCCCACATCTTCAGGTAGCGCGAGAAGGTGGCACCGCCGAAACCGGCACCGACCACGACGACTTTGGGGCCGGTGCCGGTTTGCATGGTGGCGCAGCCGGCCAGACCGGCGGTGGCGGCGAGACCTGCTGCGCCGAAGGATGTTTTCAGGAAATCGCGACGATTGAGGGCCATGATAGAGAGTCTCCTGTTGTCTTATTTGATCGAGGCGAAGTACTTGGCCATCGCTTCGAATTCGGCGTCGGTGTAACCGGCGGCGTGTTTCTTCATGACGGTTGCCGGGCGCGAACCATCCCGGAAGGCCTTCATCTGCTCGACGAAATAGCCGGGCTCAAGTCCTGCCAGATTGGGAATTGCACCGCGGCTTTTGCCGTCCGGACCGTGACAATAGGAACAGTTGGCCGCCATGAACCGGGCGCGCGTGTCGGCGGCGTGGGCCGACAAGGCGACGCCCAGTGTGCCCGCCAATATCAGGGTTGCAACGAGGGTTTTTTTCATGGTGTTCCTCCAAACGTTAACCAGGAACCGTGGGTTCCGTACGCGACGATGGGGCTACGGGGCTTTTTGTATCCGCGTTTCAGATCGTCTCGAACTGCCTAGATGCGGGGATCCTTGAATTCCCGATCATTTAGTCATGATTAAGGAGGCAAAAATCCATGTCAACAAGCGGCTACTTATATAGCCCGCTTTTTCAGCGTGCAGAATGGGTATTTTTTAAATCGGGCTTGATTAGCGCTGCGCGCCCTGGCTCAGGGCCAGATTCCTGCTGGTCTGCCGGGCCTGTTCGTCGGCGTCGCGATCCCAGGTGTCGTTGACCCAGCCGCCCAGATTGTCCAGTGCGATCCGACCCAGCGCGGCTATCCATTGCGGATGTTCGTTGAGCGCGGGAATGTAGTGGAATTCCTTGCCGCCCGCCTGCAAGAAACTGTCGCGGCCTTCCATCGCCAGTTCTTCCAGGGTTTCCAGGCAGTCGGCGGTGAAGCCGGGGGCGACCACATCGACGCGACTCACGCCTTCGCGGCCGAGTGCTTCCAGCGTCTTGTCCGTGTAGGGCTGCAGCCATTCGGCGCGGCCGAAGCGCGACTGGAAGGTGAGGCGATACTGCTTCGGTTCGAGTCCGAGCGCCTCGGCCAGCAGGCGACCGGTTTTCTGGCACTCGCAGTGGTAGGGGTCGCCCTTGTCCAGTGTGTAGCGCGGCACGCCGTGAAAGCTCATCACGAGCACGTCGGGGCGGCCATGCATCTGCCAGGTGTCGCGGATGTTGGCGGCCTGCGCGCGGATGTAGGCGGGGTGATCGTGATAGTGCTTCACCGTGCGCAGCGCCGGCTGGTTGCGCGTTTTCTGCAGCCAGTCGAACGCCATGTCGAACGCGGTGGCGGTGCTGGAGGCGGCGTACTGCGGGTAGGCGGGCAGGATTAGGATGCGCTCGCAGCCGGCCGCCTTCATGCGCGCCAGGGTGTCGGGGATCGAGGTGCTGCCGTAGCGCATCGCGTATTCGACCATGAAGGGCGTGGCGATTTTTTCGCCGAGCCAGCCTTTCAGCAGCTTGGCCTGCTTCTCGGTGTGGACCTTAAGCGGGGAGCCGTCGGGGGTCCAGATCACAGCGTATTTTTCGGCCGATTTTTTCGGCCGGGTGTTGAGGATGATGCCGTTGAGGATCAGCCACCACACGGCGCGCGGAATTTCCACCACGCGCGGGTCGGACAGGAATTCCTTCAGATAGGGACGCAGCGCCTTGGCGGTGGGCGCCTCGGGGGTGCCGAGGTTGACCAGCAGGATACCGGTACGGGCTTGCGTGCCATGGGTGTAGTCCGGCTCTTTGAGATAGCTCATCAGTGATGGGACAACGCGCTGGAAAGGAGTTTGGCGGTGATGTCGACGATCGGCACCACGCGCTCGTAGGCCATGCGGGTGGGGCCGACCACGCCGAGCGTGCCGACGACCTGGCCGTCGACGGAATAGGGCGCGGTGACCATGCTGCATTCGTCGAGCGGCATCATGTCGGATTCGCCGCCGATGAAGATCTGCACGCCGGTGGCGGTGCGCGACTGGTCGAGCAGTTGCAGCAGGCCGGTCTTCTGTTCGAAGGCATCGAACAGGCGGCGCAGGCTGCCCATGTTGCTGGAGAGTTCTTCGACGTCGAGCAGCTTGCGGCTGCCGGATACCACCACGTTGTCCTGGTTGGCGTCGTGCGCCTGGCTGCCGGCGTCCACCGCGGCGGCCATCAGGCGGGTGATGTCGTCGCGCATGCGGCCGAGTTCGTCGCGCAGTTTCACGCGAACCTGGTCGAAGCGGTGGCCGGCAAAGTGCTGATTGAAATAATTGGCCGCCTCGGTGAGCGCGGAGGCGCTGTAGGGCTGCTCGGTGAGAATGACGCGGTTCTCGACCTCGCCTTCCATGGTGACGATGATGAGCAGGATGCGTTTGTCCGACAGGCTGATGAACTCGATCTGGCGAAACGCGGGGCTGCGCCGCGGCGTCATCACCAGTCCGGCAAACCGGCTGAGATCGGACAACAGGGTGGAAGCCGCGGTCATCAGGTGTTGCGGGTCGGACGATGACAGGCTGCTTTCGAGCTGGCTCACTGTACTTTGCTCCAGCGGGCGCACCGTCAGCAGCGTGTCGACAAAGAAGCGGTAGCCGCGCGGCGTCGGCACCCGCCCGGCCGAGGTGTGCGGGCTGGTGACGAAGCCCATCTCCTCGAGGTCGGACATGATGTTGCGGATGCTGGCCGGCGACAGATCCAGGCCGGCGTGCTTCGACAGCGTGCGCGATCCCACGGGTTCGCCCTCGCTGATGTAGCGTTCAACCAGGGTTTTCAGCAGGATGCGGGAGCGGTCGTTGAGCATGTCTTGATTATATAGGGGTCAGGGGTCGCGTTGGTTTGATCAAAAAACGCGTAGCACATTCCCTGAATCCCGAATCCTGGCCGCTGAGCCCTTTATAATCGCCCCTCATGCAAACCCCTTTCCACACCGTCGGCCTCGTCGGTAAATACGATAACCAGGGCATGGAAGCCTCCGTGCGTGCCTTGGGGGAATTTCTTCGGGCGCGCGGGCATGCGGTCCTGATGGCCAGCCAGACCGCGGAACATTTCGGGATCGTGGATTTTCCCCATCGCAATCTGTGCGATCTGGCGAGCGAAAGCGATGTCGTGGTGGTGCTCGGCGGCGACGGCACCATGCTGTCGATCGCGCGCGAACTGGCTCCGCAAGGCGTGCCGCTGATCGGAATCAACCAGGGTCGGCTGGGCTTTCTCACCGACATCACGGTCGACGACATGTTCGATGCCGTGGCGGAAATCCTCAGCGGCCAGTACGTGGCGGAAGAACGCATCCTCTTGAACGGGCAGGTTCGCCGCGACGGCGAACGGGTGTTCGAATCCACCGCATTCAATGACGTGGTGGTCGGCAAGGGCGGCTCGGGACGCCTGATCGACCTGGAAATCGCCATCAACAGCGAGTTCGTCTACAGCCAGCGGGCCGACGGCCTGGTGGTCACCAGCCCGACCGGGACCACGGCGTACGCGCTGTCGGCGGGCGGCCCCATCGTGCATCCGACGCTGGAAGCCGTCGCGCTGGTGCCGATCTGCCCGCACACCCTGTCGGCGCGCCCCATCGTGGTGAGCAGCCATTCGCGCATCGAGCTCAACCTGACCTATGCCGACGACGCGCGCGTCCACTTCGACGGCCAGCATCACTTCGACCTGCTCAGCGGCGACCACGTGTGGATCACCCGCGCCAGCCGGCCGGTCACCCTGCTGCATCCGCACTCCTACAGTTACTACGACACCCTGCGGCAGAAGCTGCACTGGGGCAAGAAACTCTAGCCACGCTCACGCGCGTTCATGCTCGTTCATTTATCCATCCGCAATTACCTGCTGGTCGAATCGGTCGAGCTCGATTTCGCGTCGGGGCTGACCGTCCTCACCGGCGAGACCGGCGCGGGTAAATCCATCCTGGTCGACGCGCTGGCGCTGGCGCTGGGTGACCGTGCCGAGGGCGGGGTGGTGCGCAGCGGGGCGCCACGAGCGGAGATCGCCGCCGAGTTCATGATTGAGGGCCTGCCTGCGCTTGCAGGCTGGCTCGATGAGGCGGGCTTCGCATCGGACGACGGCACGCTGATTCTGCGCCGCGTGATCGAAGCCGGCGGCCGCTCGCGTGCTTTCATCAACGGCAGCGCGGCACCGCTGACGCAGTTGAAGGAAGCCGCCGAATTCCTGCTCGATATCCACGGCCAGCATGCGCACCATGCGCTGCTGCGCCCGCAAGCCCAGCGCGAGGTGCTCGATGCCTACGCCGGCGCGCAGGCGCATGCGACGGCGGTGGGGGCCGCCTGGCATGCCTGGCAGGCGGCACGTCAGCAGCGACTGGAGGCCGAAACCCATGGCCAGGCGCGGCAGATCGAACGCGAAGGTTTGCAGCTTGCGGTGGAGGAACTGAACGCGCTGGGGGATGACCTCGCGCGCTGGAACGAAATTCAGACCGAACACGCCCGGCTCGCGCACGTCACCACGCTGCTCGAAGGCAGCCACGCGCTGATAGAGGGGCTGGACGAGGGCGAGTCGGCCGTGTCCAGCCAGCTCGGTGAAATGAGCGCCCGGCTCGATACCATGCAGACGGTGGACGACAGTCTGGGCGAGGTTGCCACGCTGCTGAATGCGGCCATCGCCGATATTGCCGAAGCGGTGCATGCGCTGCGCCGCTACGCCGGCCATCTCAACCTGGACCCCGAGCGCCTCGCCGAACTCGACCGGCTGCTGGGCGACATGCATCGGCTGGCGCGCAAGCATCGCGTGCAGCCGGAGGCTTTGGCCGCGCTGCGCGGACAGTTTCAGTCGCGGCTGGCCGAGCTGGCCGCCAGCGACGACCTCGACGCGCTGCAGGCAAAGGAAGAAGCCGCCTGGGCGCAGTACCAGTCAGACGCGAAGCAACTCACCACGCAGCGCCGCAAGGCCGCGGCGGCCTTGTCGAAGCAGGTGACGACAGCGATGCACGAACTGGCGCTGGCCGGTGGCACGCTCGACATCCAGCTTCAGCCCGTGAGCGAACCGCGTGCACACGGCCTGGAAGATGTGAGTTTCCTCGTTTCCAGCCACCCCGGCCTGCCGCCGGGGCCGCTCGCCAAGGTGGCGTCGGGCGGCGAGCTGTCGCGCATCAGCCTGGCGATCCAGACCGCGCTGTCGGGCGTGGCCGGGGTGCCGACGCTGATCTTCGACGAGGTCGATGTCGGCATCGGCGGCAGCGTCGCCGAGGCGGTCGGACGGCGGCTGGCGAAGCTGGGCGAAACCCGCCAGGTGCTGGTGATCACCCACCTGCCGCAGGTGGCGGCGCGCGGTGCGCAGCACCTGCGTGTCGCCAAGCAGGCCAACGGCGGCTTCGTCTCGTCCAACATCGAACTGCTCGATGCTGACAAGCGGGTGGAGGAGGTCGCGCGCATGCTCGGCGGACTCAAGATCACCGCCACCACGCGGCAGCACGCTGCGGAGATGCTTGCCGGGTGAGCGCGCTGTACCCGCAAGGAGTACGCCGCCAGACGCTGCGGAAGGGTCGCTGCGTAGCAGCGGGGAACCCGCCGGCGTACCCCTTGCGGGTACTCGCCCTGCGGGCGGTCTTGGCGCTGTGTCTGCTGGCCCTTGCGGGGAGCGCCACGACTGCGGCAGCGGACACCCTGCGCGGCGTCGTCTTCGTGGTGATCGACGGCGATACCGTGCTGTTCAAGCCCGATCACGCGCGTGCCGCCTCGCGCGCCTTCCTGAAGGTCCGCCTGGCCGATATCGATGCCCCTGAAAAGGATCAGCCCTACGGCGACGCGGCCACCCGTGCGCTGACGGCGCTGGTGCTGAATCAGCGGGTGGCGCTCCACACAGTCGCGACCGACGCCTATGGCCGCACGATTGCGCGCATCGAGAAGGGCGGGCTGCAGGTCGATGCGGAACTGGTGCGGCGCGGCCACGCCTGGACCGCCAGCCGCGGCCGGCGCAATGCCGGATTGATTGCGGCTCAGCGCGAGGCGCGACGCGCACAGCGCGGGCTGTGGCAGGGCGCAGCCCCGACGCCCCCTTGGGTGTGGCGGCGGGCGCAGGCAGCGTCTTCCTCTTGAGCGTTCAGCGGGCGGCTTCGCGCGGCGTACCGTCCGGCAGCGCGATGTGGCATTCGCGGAAAATCCTTGCCGTGCAGGTGCGGCAGATGTCGCTGTCCAGCCGCGGGTAGATCGCCCCGATGGCGTCGCCCTTGTGGCTGAAAATCTGTTCCTCGCCGACGGTGTCGACCTGGCCGCTGCGGCGCAGCATCGCGCACAGATCCGGCTGCACCCCCACCAGATACAGCCCGCCGCCCAGCTTGCGCCGCCGCGTGGCTTCCTTGGCCAGCAACTCGGCGCCCGAGAGGTCGATGATGCCGATCGCGCGTGCGGTCAGCAGCAGATGTTTTTTCTGCGGGTCGGCTTCGTCGACGTTGCGGAAATGCTGCTGTATGTACTCGACTGCGCCGAAGAAAATTGAGCCTTCCACACGCAGCATGGTCATCTGTGGGCAGGCCGGCGCCTCGCCGTCGGCGGGCACGAACTTGCGGCGCGGGTTGTCCAGTTCGGCGGCAAGCGGAACCAGTTCGCGGATCGACGGCCGCGAGGTGCGATACAGGTAAAACAGCAGCGACACCAGGATGCCGAGGAAGATGCCTTTTTCCAGGTCGACCAGGGTGCCGACGAAGGTGAGGGCAAGCACGATGCGCTCGCGCTTGTGGCGCTTGATGATTACGCCGATGTGGTGGAAGTCAATCAGGCTCCACGCCACGATGAACAGGATCGCCGCCATCGATGGCACCGGCAGGTAGGCGGCGAGCGGCGCGACCAGCAGCACGATCAAGAGCAGGAAGACCGCCGACATCGCGGCGGCCAGCGGCGTCCTTGCGCCCGAGGCGTAATTCACCCCGCTGCGGTTGAACGAGCCGCTGGCGGCATAGCCGGAGAAAAAGCTGCCCGCGATGTTGGACAGCCCCTGGCCGACGAATTCCTGATTGCTGTCGATGCGCTGGTCGGACTTGGCAGCAACCGAACGCGCGATCGCGACGGCTTCGGTCAATGCCAGAATCGCGATGATGGTGGCGGGAAACAGGGTCTGCTTAATCGCGGTGAAGGAAAAATCCGGTAGCGACAACGGCGGGAAAGACGCCAGCAGCGCACCGACGGTGCGGATGCCGGTCGCCTCGCTGCCGTATTGGGCATTGAGAATCGCCGCCACCCCGCCGCCGACCACCATGGCGACGATCATGTAGGGCAGCTTCTGCAGATAGCGTTTGGCGAGGATGCCCGAGACCAGCGTGACCACGCCCACCGTCAGTACCCAGGGCTGGATGTCTTCGAGGTGCGAGCCGAACTGGATCAGCACTTCGTGGAAGTGCGCGCCACGCGGCATGTCGAGGCCGAAGAAGTTCTTGATCTGGCTGGCGGCGATGAGGATGGCGGCGCCCGCGGTGAAGCCGATGATGACCGTGTGCGAGATGAAATTGACCAGCGCGCCCAGCCGCGCAAGGCCCATCGCCAGCTGGATCAGGCCAGCCAGGAAGGTGAGCGTGAGCACCAGGCCGATGAATTGCGGGCTGCCGGGCTCGGCCAATGGGCTGATCGAAGCAAACACCACAATCGAGATCGCTGTCGTGGGTCCCGATACCAGATGCCAGCTCGACCCCCACAGCGCCGCGACGATGGCAGGCACCATCGCCGCATAGAGACCGTATTCGGGTGGGAGTCCTGCGATGGTGGCAAACGCCACCGCCTGCGGCAGCACGATGAGCGCGCCGGTGAACGCGGCGAGGGTGTCGGCCTTGAAGGTTTGCGGGGTGACGTTGGGCCACCAGCGCAAAAAAGGCAGCAGGCGGTATAGCCAGAGCGGGCAGGCCTTCAGATCGATCACGGAAACTCCAGAAGCATATTAGCGAATAATACTATAAACCATTGGTATAAAAGGATTTTTTCCTGGGCGGCGTTCGTCAATCGGGCTGTCCCTTTTATAATCGATTCCCAAACCCTGCGTCAGATGGGGTCTAACGACAAACAACCAGAGAGAGCGAGGAAGATGAAAACCACCACGATGACGCTGTGCGCGTCCGTGCTGATGGCGTTGGCCCTGCCGGTACAGGCAGCGGGCGATCCCAAGGCCGGGCAACTCAAAACCTCGATGTGTGCCGGTTGCCACGGCATACCCGGCTGGCGCACCGCCTACCCAACCGTATACAGCGTTCCCAAACTGGGCGGACAGCACGCGGATTATATCGTGGCGGCGCTCAAGGCTTACAAGAGCGGCGAGCGCAGCCATCCCAGCATGGTGGGCATTGCCGGCAGCCTGTCCGATCAGGACATGGAAGATCTCGCGGCGTATTACGCGTCGTCGTACAGCGGCCCTGCCAAATAATCGAGGACAAGCCCATGAAAAAAACACTGTTCATCCTCGCTGCGGTCACGCTGGGTTTTTCACTGCCGGTTCACGCCAAGGGCAACTATGAGGCGGGCAAGGCCAAGTCGACCACGTGCGCTGCCTGTCACGGCGCGGACGGCGTCAGCAGCATTGCCTCCTTCCCCAAGCTGGCAGGCCAGAACCGCGATTACCTCTATCACTCACTCAAGGACTACAAGTCGGGCAAGCGCAAGAATCCGATCATGGCCGGCCAGGTGGAAGCCCTGTCCGACGCCGACATGCTTGATCTGGCGATGTATTTTTCAAAACAGAAAGGGCTGTACCTGAAGTATTGAAGGGTGGGTGCGGAAAGAAGACGGGGGGGGGCGGGGAGGGCGCGGCCGGGTTTTTTTTTGGATACGGGATTTGGGGTAGAGACGAAAAGGAAAACAAAGTCACCATGA